>JAKIVW010000024.1 GCA_022750355.1 Thermoplasmata archaeon | reverse complement strand
TGGCGGTCAGCATCTCGGAGACACCCGAGTGGGTCCACCCGACGTAGCCGGGATTGACCGTACCGCCGGTGCTCCAGGAGACACCGACGAAGTACTCGGGCGAGAAGACGGCGATGATCTGCGTCGCTCCCGTGATGTGGACCGAGCCGCCCGGCAGGACGGAGCTCTGGGTCGCGTTGACCGCGAGCGGGGTCACGAGGAACTCGGAGAGGTAGGCCCCGATGTCGTTCGCCCCGTACACGTCTGTGGCGTTGAGCGTGTAGTTGCCGCTCGGGAGGACGAACGTCGAGTTCGTCAGGGGGACGCCGTAGCTGGTCCCGTTGAGGAGCAGACCCCAGCTCGGCACGCCGGCGGGGAGCCCGCGGGCCCCGAAGGTGACACCGGACGAGAGGGAGCTATCGGCGACGAGCAAGAAGTGCACCGTCTCGGTCGCGCCCTGCAAGGAGGTGATCGGGGACGGGTAGCTCGGGGTCCCGACCCAGGAGAGGGTCGCATTGTACGGGACCGACCAGATGGTGAAATTGTACGGCCCCTGTCCATCGGTGAACAACAGCGAGCTCTGCATGCCTTCCTCCGTCTGGCTGCCGAGGGTCACCGCCCAGGTCGTGTTGGCGGGTAATCCGGTCTCCTGGAACAGATAGTCGTACGTCGCGTTCTGGCAGGAGACGCTCCCGAAGAAATTGGAACACGTCGAGATGAAACTGAAGCTCGCGGTCTCGTTCACCGGGCCTCCCAACACGGACGTTCCGTTCGGGTTCGTGCTGTTCCAGCTGCCGAGGCCGGACCCGGTCCACGAGAGGAATGAGTAGTTGTAGCAGAGGTAGCAGTAGCCGGGCCAGGCGCCCGGCGTGACGTTGTAGATCAGCGGCGCGTACAGCGGCTCCCAGTGGGCCCCTGCGGTGGGCGCGATCGCCTGGTTGCCGCACTCGTCGCCGAACCCCGAGAGCGGGTTGCACGCGAACGGTTGGCCCGACTGGGCCGGCGGGACCGTGAAGATGTTCAGGAGGACGTACGGATCATAGGTGGCGACGATGGCCGTGGAGGCCGTGATCGCTCCCGGGGACGGCGGCGTCAAGGTGACCCCGAAGGCGTGGCCGTAGGTCGTGTTCAGCCAGTTCGCACTCCACACCTGGCCGGGTCCGGCGGGGACGCCGGAGACGGTCAGGTTCGTTCCGGAAGGCCCGGATCTCGCGTTGCCGGAAAGCGTGGCCGTCCAGTTGAGACCCGTCGGGAGACCCGTTTCGTTGAACGTCACGGTCACGCCCGTGCCGGTATACTCCTGGGAGAGGGTGATGTTGACGTAGCCCGTGCCGCCCCCCCAGTAGCAGTACCCGTAGCTCGCGAATCCGGGGCAGGACGGGTTCGCCCAGATCGCGGTCAGGTTCCCGGCCAGGGTCGCGAAGGTGGAGGTGAGCCCCAACCAGTACTCGTTCCCCATGTTCCCGGTCGCGATCGTGTAGGGTCCCGTGAAATTGCCTCCGCCGTCCGTGGAGATGAGCATCACTTCGGTGTCGAGTCCGCACGTCGTCCCTCCGAACAGGAACGGGACGCAGACCGAGTCGTTCTGGAACAGCTCCGAAATGAAGACCGCGCCGGTCGCGTTGATCGCGAGCCCCAGGTCGGCGTTGAGGTCGTAGACCCCGCCGTACGGGTTGTCCAGGATGAACGAGACCGCGCGCGGCACGCTCCAGGTCGTACCGTGGTTGGTCGAGACGGAGATCCAGGGCGCGGGCGCGTCGATGTAACAGCCCGTGGACTGCGGGTAGGTAAAGCACGAGGTGGGGAACATCATCCCAAGATACGCGACGTACAGCCGGCCGCTCGCGGCGTCGTAGGCGATCTGCGGCGCCGTGGCGACGAAACTGTCCCCGGGGTAGAAGTCGAACCACGGGACGCCGTGGGCCACGGTGTGGACGTGGAGCGTCGAGCCGTTGTTGACCGACGAGGCGACGACGACGTTGAGCGTGTCGAAGTAGTAGTTGCTGCAGGCGTAGAGTTGACAGTTGGGCGGCGTGGCCTCGCTGTAGTTGGTCGTGTAGGCGACGAACAACTCGCCGCTCGGCGAGATGACCACGGACGGGTTATTGTCGGCGTAGTAGTACTCTCCGAAGGAGAGCCCGACCTGGACGGGGAAGGTGATCGGGAGCCCCCAGGTCGCTCCGCTGTCGTTGGAGACGACCATGTTGAGGCCGACCGAGGGTTCGTAGTAGAAGTAGGGGTTCGTGTAGTTCTCCCAGAGCAGGTAGAGGGTCTGACCGGTCGCCGCGAGGACCGGGAGTTCTGGCAGCGAGCTGCGGTAGCTCAGGTTGAGGTTCACGCTCGAGTTGATGGCGTACGGGTTGGTCCAGGTCGTCCCGTTGTCGTAGCTGTAACTGATCACGACCTGGTCGTAGTAGAACGCGGAGGGGCTCACGTCATCCGGTAGGTTGTCCGGATACGGGCCGAACGAGGCGTTGTACTCCACGTAGGCCATCGCGAACGTCCCGTTTCCCAGCACCGCGACCGACGGTTGCCACGCGCTCGTGTAGTTCAGGGCCGCCGAGCAATCGGGATTGCCGAGGTAGTTCGGCGACGACCACGTGCTCCCGTTGTTGGTGGTTGCGACCAATCCGATCTCCGTCATGGCGAACGGGGTGGAGTTCGCGCACGGGGATTCGTTGGTGTACGCCGTGTAGGCGAGCACGGCGTCGCCGTGGGCCGAGACGGCGATGGACGGCGAGGTCGTGTCGTTGATGGGGCTGCCGTACGGGTAGGCCAGACTCGCGTTGGCGGGTAGGGGGAGGGAAGTACTGGTGAAGAAGGTGCCACGACCCGAGGCGGCGAGCGTGGGCGGGGCGACGGGAGGGGCGCCCGACCCGCCGGGAGCGGGGGCGCCGGGAGCCCCATGGGTCGGCGCTCGTGCCGAGGTCGAAGCGGCCGAGGGAGCGACCGAATGGGGGAGGGTCGGTGGGTGAAGGGCGGGTACGGGTGAGCTCGTCGGGAGGGCGGCCGCCGGGGAGCTCGGCGCGATCGCATGGGCCGCCCCCGTGACCCCGGTCGGATTGAACCCGGACAAGGCAAACAGGGCCGCGAGCGCGAGAACGACCAGCCCGACGGGGAGCTGGCGACGAGCCGACGTCCAGCGGACGGCCGTGGCGTTCACGAGCTACCTCCCGCACCGGGCGAGCGCTTTCGGAACACGACGTACCCGATCCCGACTCCGACGACCAGCCCCACGACCGCCAGCGCGACGATGAGGACGGTCGAGTCCGGCCCCAGGCCGCTGCTCGAGGGCGCCACCGCGGGGATCGCGGAGAACGTCGCGACCTCAGTGATCGGGCTGGTAACGACGACCGCGCCGGTGGGCGCGACCCCCGAGTAGGAGGAAGCCCCGGTTCCCGTCCAGCCGACGAACTCGTACCCCACGTTGGCCGTGGCGTTGAGCTCGATGTCCTTACCCGCTCCGACGAACCCGGACGACGGCGATACCACGGTCCCACCGACCGTCGATTGCACCGTGACGTAGTAGGCGACCGAGAAGTCGATGGTCAGCGCGCCGCCCCCGCTCACCGTGAACGAGGTGGGCACCCCGGTGGGCGTGAACTCCGATAGCCGGTCGGCCGAGAAAACGGTCGGAACGCTCAGCAGGTAGGAGTCGTTCACGTACCCCGAGACGTTGATGAAGCTCGTCGTCGAGGCATAGTGGGTCCCGTTGAACACGAGGGACCAGGCGGTGCCCGCTGGCAGGCTGCTGCCCGCATGGAAGCTCGCCGTGAAGGTCGCCGGAGGCGGGATCACGATCGCCGTGAAGTAGGCGGTCTCGGTGATCGCCCCGCTCGGGGTCAACTCGTCGTTCACGGTGAGCCCCGTGTAGTTGCCCGGACCCTGTCCGACCCAACCGGAGAAGGCGTAGCCGAACTCGGGGCTCGCCTCGATCCCCGCCGTCGTGCCGACCTTGACCCAGGCGGGCGACGACTGCGCGACGCCGTTCACCTGGACCGCGGCGGATCCACCGCCCGCACTGATCGGGGTGACCAGGAACTCTTCCGTGAACGTCCCGGAGATCTGGGTCGCCCCGTTGGTGCAGGTCTGGGACGGGAAGCCGGAGGCCACGTACCGGATCCCGCTCGTTCCGTTCTGATAGGAGTTGGGGACCGTCACGGAGTAACTCGCTCCGGATCCCGAGCTGCAGGGGAACAGGTCCGGGATGAGCAAGGTGCCGCCCGTCGTGCTGTAACCGAGCCCGTTCAGCTCGACCGTCCACCAGACTCCCGACGGGAGCCCGGTCTGGGCGACCGTAAGGTTGAACCGGGCGACCGGCAACGCCTCGAAGCTGGCGGATTCCTGGAGCGGCCCGTTGACGGTCACTGAGGCGTTCACGCTGGGACCGGTGTAGGAACCGTCCCCGACGCCGGTCCATCCGAGGAAGGCGAAGTTCGCGTTGGCGCGCGCCGTGTACGTGGCGAGCGCGCCGGGAGCGAGCCAGTGCGAACCGGCCCCGGTGACGGTACCTCCCGTGCTGGCGACGACATCGACCCGGTAGGTCGGAGAGTAGGGCACGGGATAGGTGGTGCCCACGAGGACCGCCAGCGTCGGACCGACGCCCGACGGTTGGTATTCGGCGGAGTCGTTGAACGCCGCCGTGACCGGGGCGGCAGTGACCGCGAAGGTCCCCGGTCGGGTCGAGACGTTGAGCCAGGGGCTGTTGCTGGAGTAGGTCGTCCCATTGAAGGCGAGCTGCCACGGGTCGCCGACGCCGAGGCCTGTCGCGTGGAACGTCACGTTACCGGCCGCGGCCGCCACGTCGACGTACGCGTACGTGAAGTTGAGGAGGACGAGCGGGGAGGCCGGAATGTAGACCACATCCCCGCCGACGACCTGCCCGAAGTAGTCGTATCCGCCGGTCCCGGGTGCCACGATGCCGCCGACCGTGTAGGCCCCCGTCACGACGTTGGAGATCGTCACGTTGGTGGGGGCGACATGGCTGTACGGCGTCCCGTCAAAGGTGAAATTATACGTCGTCCCGCCGGGCAGCCCCAGCGGCGAGACCGTCACATTGTAGGAGCCGTACGCCCCCGTCCACGCGGTCTCGTTGATGACCCCATTGACGGTGAACGTCGTCGAATTCCCAAAATTCGTGGACGAGCCGTTGCCGGTCCCGGTCCAGAAGGAAACGGGATAGTACGAGTAAATGTCGACGGCCGGCAACGTGATCGATGTTCCCGCGGGGAAGTACCAGGGGAATTCCGGATACGCGTAGGTACAGAGCGCGCCGCACCCGAAGGTGTAAAAGTCGTAGTAGTTCCCGTTGTGGGCGAAGTCGATCTGGAAGTCGGGGATCGTGGCGGGCGACACCGCCAGGGTCACGCCGTATTCGACCACGAACTGGATCGTCACGTTGGTCGGTGCGGAGAAGACGGGGGTTGCGTTGGTCGAGGGGAAGCCCGTGAAATGCGTCCAGAACCCATCGGCGATGTTCGGCACCGCGAGGTAGAGCCCGGGGCCGGTCGGGACGTCGGTGACCTGGATGGTCGGCACACTGCTCGAGAACGCCGCGCTCCCGAGCGTGAAATTCCACGTGGTACCGGGGGGAAGGCCGGTCTCCGTGAAGTTGACGGTGGTGATGTTGCCCGACCAGACGAACGCGGTGGTCAGATCGGCGTATCCGGTCTCGTTCTCCCAGTCGGTCTCGTTGATCCAGATGTTCGTTCCCTGCGTGACATCGGTGAAGACGTCGCCGAACCCGAAGGTTTCGTACGCGGGCTGGCTGAACGTGACGACCGGTCCACCGGTGCTGAAGCCCATCGATTCCGAAAAGCCGACGAACGCGTTCTCGACGTAGGCATTGGGGTTCCAGAGGAGCAGGGTCACGTTGTGCATCCATTGCACACCGTTGAGGCTGGTCTGCAGCCAGTACGATGAGCCGTAGGTGCCGGGGGCGCAGGGGAAGCAGTACGTGTCGTTCTCCTCGGCGTAGCTCACGTAGACCCAGCCGTTCTGGTCGTTGATCACGGGATTGTAGTAGTACGCGAAGATCGAGGTGTCCACGTTCTCGGCGACGGTCGAGTCGTTCCAGTGAGCGCCGGCGTCGTTGGACGCGGCGGCGAACACGGAGGCGGTGCCGTAGGTCGTCGAGAAGTCGGTCGCATTGTAGGAGGCGAACGTCCCCGACCAGGCGACGTACAGGTCGTTGGCGGTGACATCGCTCCACGCGACCGAGGTTGACGGTTCCCACGCGTACATGTACGCGTAGCAGGAGTCCCAGTACCCGGTGTTGGTCGACGTGAAGTTCTCCCATCCGGCGCACTGGTACTCCCCGGTGGCGTTCGGACTGACTTCGACCGGGCCGACCCAGCTCGAGCCGTTGGTCGTCGAGGTGGAGACCACGATGTTGTCCCCGTAGCCGTCGCACGTGCCGAAGAAGACCTCGAAGCAGGATCGGTTGGTCGCGTAGGCCACCGCCACCGTCCCGGTCGAGCTGACCGCGATGGAGGGCGACATCGCGTTGTAGCCGGCGCTCGCGTTCATCCCCGGCAACGTGACGGGGCCGCTCCACGTGGCGCCCCCATCGGTCGAGGTCAGCTCCTCGAGCGAGATCGGGGTCGTCGGCGCGTAGGGGTAGGCGTTGGCGAGCGAGACGGAAGAGTTGTTGTCCAGGATCTCATAGACGATGTAGATCGATTTTCCGAAGGCCGCGATCTCGGGTCGGGAGATGTTGCCGTGGCCCGCTTGGGTCAGGGTCACCGGGTCGAGGAAGTGGACCCCGCCCGAGCCCGAGTTGGTGAAGGCGAGCGCGTCGTCGGTCCGGAACTGGTAGTTGAAGGGGAACGACTTGTTCGTCGCGTTGCCGTAGTTCGCTTCCACGAATGCCCCGTAGATGTGACCGTTGGACGACAGCGTGAACGACGGTTCGAGGTCCTGCAGGTACGCGCACGAGGTGTTCCCGATCCAGACCGGGGGAGAGTAGCTCGCGCCCGCGTTCGCGGAGAGCGCAAAAGCGACCTGGGAGGTCTCGACATCGGGGTGGTTCGAGCAGCCGACCATCGATTGGTTGGAGAGGACCGAATACCCGGTACCGATCTCATTCCCGCCGAGCGACAGCGTGCTCGGGCTCTGGCCGCCGGCATAGCAGTTGTCGTAGACCGTCGTGAAATTTTCGTAGTAGGTGTAGGGCGGGGACGCGAACGAATACATGTACGCGCTCGTGTTCGCTCCGCAGGGCGTTCGGTTGGCGGGCAGAGTCGCGAAGGTAGAGTCGTTCTCGAAAAATACGCCGCTCTCTCGTTGAACGCCGGTGCTCGGGTGCACCGGAGCAGCGGGAGTTGCCCGGGGCGAAGCGGCCGCCGCGGCAGTCGAGAGCGGTGCGGAAGCGAGCCCGCCGGGGAGTGCCGGTCGGCCTCCGGCTACGCCCGCCAGCAGCGACGCGGCTAGGAAGAGGGCCACGAGAACGATCGCCGAAACGGCTGGGCTCGCCCGCCCCCGGAGCAGGGAGCGGAACCCGGACGTGAACACAATCTCGAGCGAAGGGGTATCCCGTTAAAAACCGCTAGAAGTTCGAAGGGCTCCGGCCTTGCCGGCATGGTCCCATCCGGTCGGTGGCGTTCTGCTCCCAAGCCGATTGGCCGCGAGCGTTGACGGAGGGGGCGTCACCGTCGGACGGGGGCGGTTCGTCGGAGACTTTTCCCTCGACCGAACGGTCGCAGCCCTCGACCTCAGCCCGGCCCGCCGCCGTAGATGGATTCGCTGTCGCCTCCCGACCCGGAGGTCGGGGGGGTCGACGGCGTCTCCGTCGTTTCGGACGACTCCTGCCATGTCGGTGCGCTCGGCGCGTCCGTCTCGGCCGGGCCTGCTTCGGTGGAGCTCCCGCCCGAGGGGGGACGAGAGCGTCCGATCAGGAGCCCGACGACCAGACCGACGATGAGCAGGACCACGAGGAGTCCGATCGGGAGGAGCCAGGCACTCGCGCCTCCCGAGGTCGACTTGGGAGAGACCAGGGAGGAGGCCGGCACGAACGTGGCGAGTTCGGTCACGGGGCTCGTCACGGTCACGCTCGCGGTCGGGCTGGTTCCGGTGTACGACCCCGAGCCGGTCCCGCTCCAGTTCTCGAACGTGTACGTCGCACTCGCGGCGGCCGAGAGCGATACCGAGGCACCCGCGTCGACCCAACCGGTCGACGGCGTGGCCGTCCCGCCGGACGAGGTCGATACCGAGACCGAGTACTGGGTCGTGAAGTTCACCTGCAGGTTTCGGTTCTGGTCCACTCCGACCGAGAAGCTGCCGTTGCTCGACGGGGCGTACCGGACGCCGGAGGACCCCGCGACGATCGGGACCACGACGGTGTACGTTCCGTTGAGGCCGGTGAGGACGAGCGAGCCCGTCCCGGATACGCCGTTGGAGCTGACCGCGGCCGACCAGGTCGCGCCGGTCGGCAGTCCGACCTCGGTGAGCGTGACCGAGAATGTGGCGGGCGGGATGATCGGGTTCGTGGTGAAGTACGCCGTTTCGGTGATCGGACCGGTCGGAGTGACGGAGAGGCTCGCATTCGTCCCACTCACCGAGCTCGCACCCAGGCCGAACCATCCGGCGAACGAGTGGCCGGGGAGCGGCGTCGCGACCAGCATGACCGGAGTGCCACGGACCTCCCAATAGGTGCCCGCGCTCGGGGAGGTCGTTCCGTTCACCGCGGGCGCGACCGTCACAGCGTAGGACGCGGTGTAGCCCAGCGAGAGCGTGCCGTTCGCCGTCACGTGCAGCGACCCGCCGGAGAGGGTCAGCGAGGAGGAGACGGAGCTCGCGTCGTAGCGGACTCCGAACGTCCCGTTGGGGTACACGGTCGGTAGAGCGAGCGAGTAGGCGCCGGGGAGCAAGCCGGTCACGACGAATGGTGCGACCTCGGAGTACGTCTGGTTGCCGAGCGTCAGGGTCAATGGGATCCCGGCGAGGAGACCGGTCGCGGTCACGCTCACCTGATACGTCGGTACGATCGCGACGAACGAGGCGAGCTCGGTGACCGGTCCCACGGGGTTGATGGAGATCGCGTTCGTGGTGGCGCTGCTCGAGCCCGGACCGCTCCCACTCCAGCCGATGAAGGCGAATCCGGCCTGGGCCACCGCGTTCAGGACCACCGCCCCGCCCGAGGGGATCCAACCGACCGAGGAGGGATTGGTGGAGCCGCCTGAGGTGGAGGTGACGGTGACCCAGTACTCGGGGGCGTAGAGCGCGGTGACGACCGCCGGTCCCGAGAAGTTCACGACCGCGCCGGGGAGGACCGTGAAGGAGCTCGCGCCCTGGGCTTCCGGAGCGATCCGGAATCCGGTGAGGTAGCCGCCGACCTGGTCGGGTCCGTAGACCGGCGTAGCGTTGAGGGGGAAACTGCCGCTGCCCAGGTCCAGGGTAGCGTTCGTGCTCGGGATCCCGTAGGTGGTGCCATTGACCGTCAGTCCCCACGAGTTAACGCCCGCGGGAAGCCCGCTCGCGCCGAACGTCACTTCGGATGGGATGGAGGTGTCGTTGAGCAGCAAGAAGCGGACCGTCTCCGTCGCGCCCTGCAACGAGGTGATCGGGGAGGGGTAGCTCGGCGAGCCGACCCACGACTCGGTCGCATTGAAGGGAACCGTCCAGACGGTAAAGGCGTACGGGCCGGCTCCGTCCGAAAAGGCGATCGCGCTGGTGATGGACGTCAACGTGAGTCCGCCGAGCGTGACCGTCCAAGCGGTTCCCAGCGGTAGTCCGATCTCCTGGAAGGAGTACGTGTAGCTCAGGTTGGTGCAGGTGCCGAAGGTGCAGCTGGACGAGACGGAGAAGCTCGCGGTCTCGTTCACGGGGCCCGCGATGACGGAACTTCCGTTCGGGAACGTCGTGTTCCAGCTTCCGTTGCCCGAACCGGTCCACGCCAGGAACGTGTAGTTGTAGCAGTAGTAGCAGTTGCTCGGGAACCCGGTGTTGGTCACGCTCCAGGGTACGCTCGTATTCACCGGCACCCAATGGCCTCCGGGGGTCGGGGCGACCTGCTGATTGCCGCAGTAGTCACCGAAGAAGGCGGAGGTTCCCCCGCACCAGAACGGATACACCGATTGGGCGGGCGGGACGGTCAGGATGTTGAGCAGTACGTACTCGGAGTAAGAGGACGCGATGGTCGTGTTCGCCGAGAACGCGCCCGGGGACGCGGGTGCGGTGAGGGACGCGAAGGCGCGGCCGTAACTCACGTTGACCCAGGGAACGGCCCACGAGACATTCTGTCCCGTCGGGACGCCCGACACGCTGAGCGTGGTGGCGGCGAGGCCGGACCGCAGGTTCCCCGAAAGGTCGACGCCCCAGGTGCTGCCGGCCGGCAGTCCGGATTCGGTGAAGTTGACCGTGACTCCGGTTCCCTCGAACGGGGACGAAATGACCACTTGGGAGGTGCCGCCGGAGAAGAAGCCCGGCGGCGGGGCGATCTCCTGCGTCCAGGCCATGTACGGCGTTCCGTTGTAGATCGTCATCGACGTCGAGAACCCGTCCCACAGGGGGTAGCCGACGTACTGGCCGATCGAGTACGGGTAGAAGATCCCGGGGAACGACACGCCGTGGTCCGTCGACTCGAACACGATATCGGTCTGGAGACCGCAGGCGCCGAGCGGCAGGCACGCGGACTCGTTGGTGTACTGGACGCTGACGTAGACCGTCCCGCCACTCCCGACCCCGATGGACGGGAGGAACAGGTACTCTCCGGACCTCGCTCCGGCGTCCCGCTGTAGGACCGAATCCCCGATCGCGAGGGGAGTGGACCACGTGGACCCGCCGTTCGTCGAGTGGGCCACGAAGACGTTCATGAATTCACTCTCGACGTAGCAGTTCCCTACCGAGAAACAGATCAATCCTACCTCGCTACCGGACCAAGTGACGAACAGCTCGCCCGTGGTCGAGTCCTGTGCGATCGCGGGCTCCGGGCTCACCTGGGTGCCCGGCCCCCCGAACGTCCAGCTCCCTCCGCCGTTCCAATCCACCCATACGTTCGCGCCGACCGTCGACACCGTCCAAGAGCTCCCGTTGTTGACGGAGCGAGCGAGGACGACGTCCATCGTTTCGGAGGGGTAGAATCCCGCACAGCCCGCCGGAATGCAGGCCGCCGTGGTGTTCTCCTGGAAGTGCGTGGAGTAGGTGACGAACACGGTCCCCGAGGTCCCGACGAGGACGGCGGGAGCGTACGCCACGTACGACGTCGACCCGTAGAACGGACCGCTTTCTACCGGCAGCTGCACGGGCGGGCCCCACGTCTGGGCCCCGTCGGTGGATACGACCATGTTCAGGCCGATGGAGGGAGGAGTGTTGGTGTCAAAGTAGGGGAGGGTCTCGTTGGTCCAAGCGAGGTACACCGTCTGCCCCACCGCGGCAATGGACGGCTGGGCAGGCATGGCGAAACTCGCGTTGAGGCCTGTGTTGCTTGACGAGTTGACCGCCACGGGCATCGTCCAGTTCGTGCCGTTGTCGTAGCTGAGGGTCACCACCAATCGAGCGTAGTAGACCTCGCACGGGCCAAGGGACGGGAACCAGTCCCACGCCTGGCAGTTGTTGTTGGACGAGACGGTCGTGGCGTTGTACTCGATGTACGCGAGGACGAGGGTCCCGTTCCCGAGGGCGGTGATCGACGGGGTCATCGCGCTCGTGTAGTTGAACGCCTGCGAACAGTCCGGGTTGCCGATGTAGGAGGGGGCGCTCCAGTTCCCGCCGCCGTTGGTCGAGGTCGTGATCCCGATCTCGGAGTAGGTCAGGTTGTTGTCGGCCGGACAGACGGTGGCGTTCGTGAACGCCGTGTAGGCCGCCGCCATGACGCCCGCGGGCGTGGAGACGATGGAGGGGCCCCCCGTGTTGTTGAGGCACGACTGGGACCAGTACAGATAGTTGCACGTGGAGTTGTTGGTCGGCGGCGCGGGGACGGCGTGGTTCACGAAGAACACTCCCGGTCCGGAGGCGGCGGGAGGGTTGCCGGTGGGAGGGGCAATGGACGACTGCGCCCCCGCTGAGCCGGGAGCGGTCAGCGAGGTCGAATGCGAAGGAGCGGAAGGGCTCCCGGCCGACGGTGCGATGAAGCCGAAATTCGTGCCCGACGCGAGCGGCAGGACGACTGCTCCGAGGAGGAGCACGACGATCGCTACGCAGATCCCCCAGGGCACGCGGGAGAATCGCGGGACGCGCCGGCCCAACGCCAGGAAGCTCATGGCGAGCCTCCCGACGAATCCGCGGTTTCGGGGGGCGTGCTCCGGCGGCGGAACACGACGTAACCGACGGCGACCCCCACGACGAGCCCGACCACGGCCAGGCCCACGATGATGGCATCGGCATTGGAGCCGAGCCCGTTACTCGAAGTGCTGGCCGCGGGGATGGGAGCGAACGAAGCGACCTCCGTGACGGGGCCGGCGACCACGACCGACGTCAAACCCAGGGGGCCGCTGTACGACCCGGTGCCGGTTCCGTTCCAACCGACCAGCATGTATCCGACACTGGGGGTGGCGTTCAGTACCACCGTCTTTCCCAAACCCACGAAGGCGCCACCCGGCGAGGCGACGGTCCCGCCCGGAGTCGTCTGGATGCTCACGAAGTACGAGGTCGAGAAATCGACGACCTGGTCGGAGATGTTCGCGATGACGTCCACGGTGGTGGTCGCGGTGGTCGGCGTGAACTCCGTGAGGTGGTCGCTCGAGTAGGTGGTCGGCACCGCGAGCGTGTAGTCCTTGACCTCGAGGCCGGACACGTTGATCCAGGAGGAGCTCGACGAATACTGGGTCGAATTGAAGGTCAGCGTCCACGACGTGCCGGCGGGGAGATTGCTGCTCGCGTGGAAGTCCACGCTGTACGTCGGAGCCGGCGGGATGACGATCAGCGAGAACGAGGCGACCTCCGTTACGGGGCCGGTCGGAGTGATCTCGTCGTTCGGCTGCACACCGGTGTAATTGCCGGCGCCCTCACCGGCCCAGCCCGAGAACGCAAAGCCGGCCGTGGGGCTTGCCTCGATTCCGGCCGTGGAACCCGCGTTCACCCAGGCGGGCGAGGAGTAGGGAACGCCGTTGATCTGGACCCGGGCGGTTCCGCCACCTGTGCTGATGGGAGTGACGAGGAACTGCTCGGTGAAGGTGACCGTCAGTTGCGTCGCGCCGGTCGTGCAGGCGGAGGTGGGGTAGCCCGAGGGGACGTAGCGAATCCCGCTCGTGCCGTTCTTGTAGGAGAGCGGGACGCCGATCGCATACGTGCCCGAGGAGCCCGCGCTGCAGGGATAGAGACTACCGACGACGATCGTACTGGACGAGCTCGAGTATCCGACCCCGTTCACGTTCACGGTCCACCAGATCCCGGTGCCCAGCCCCGCCGCCGTGAAGGTGAGGTTGAACCGGTTCGCCGGCAGGGCCACGAAACTGGCCGTCTCCACGATCGGACCGTTCACGGTGATGTTCGCGGTCTCGCTGGGACCGGTATACGAACCGGGTCCTGTACCGGTCCACCCCAGGAACGCATAGTTCGCGTCGGCGTGGGCCGTGTACGAGGCCGCGGCGCCCGGCGCGAGCCAGTGGGAGCCGGCCCCGGTAACACTCCCGCCGTTGCTCGCGAGGGCGTCGACCCGGTAGGTCGGCGAGTAGGAGACCGGGTAGGTGGATCCGGTCGCGACCACCTGGGTCGGTCCGAATCCCGTGGGGGTGTACTGCGCCGTGTCGTTCAGGGCGGCCTCGATCGGGTTCGCCGAGACGGCGAAGGTTCCCGGGCGGGTGGTGATGTTGATCCAGGGGGTCGTGCTGGAGTACGTCGTGCCGTTGAGCGACATCTGCCACGGGTCTCCGGGGGCCAGCCCGCCGGCTTGGAACGTCACAACCCCCGCCGCGGCGCTGAGGTCGACATAGGCGTACGAGAAATTGAGGTCGACCACGGGAGTGGCGGGAACGTAGATCTCGTCGCCGCCGGGGACCTGACCGAAGTATTCGTACCCTCCGCTCCCGGGGGCTTGGATCCCCGAGACGGCGTAGCTACCGGTGACGATGCCGGGGATCGTCACCTGGTTCGGTGAGGTGTTGGTGTAGGACGTTCCGTTGAACGTAAAATCGTACGGCGTGCCCGCGGGCAATCCCTCCGGCACGAACGTCACATTGTAGGAACCGTAGGCTCCCGCGAGCGCGGTCTCGTTAATGACCCCGTTCACCGTGAACGTCGTCGAATTGCCGTAATTGGTCGACGATCCGTTCCCCTGCCCGGTCCACGCCGAGATCGGCCACGCGCTCTGGTACTCGTTGGGAGCGATGTGCATCACGGTCCCGTTCGGGAAGTACCACGGGAACGCCGGGTCGACGAACATGCACCCGGGTCCGCATCCGAAGTTGTAATTCTCGTAGTATTGGCCGTTGAAGGTGAAGTAGAGGTCCCAGAACGGACTCGTGGTCGGGGAGAACGTGATCGTGATCCCGAACTCACTCGCGAAGGCGATCGTCACATTCGTCGGTCCGGCGAACACCGGAGTCGAGCCGGAGGACGGGGTCCCGAAGTACCGGCTCCAGAAGGCATACGGGATGTACGGAACGGTGATGGCGAGGCCCGGTCCGGTGGGGACGTTCGTGACCTCCACGGTCTTGGCGGTCGTCGAGAAGTCGGCGCTGCCGAGCGAGAAGTTCCAGCGAGTGCCCGCCGGAAGACCGGTTTCGGTGAAATTGACGGTGGTCGTGTTCCCATCCCAAACGAACGCGGTCGTGAGGGCGGCGAACCCCGTGGTGTTGATGAATTCGGTATCGTTGAACCAGTAGGTGTACCCGGATTGGTTGAACGTGCCGAACCCGTAGAAGGTCTCGGTGTAGCTTAGCGGGTCGCTGAACGTGACGACCGGTCCGCCCGAGGTAAAGCCCATCGACTCGGTGTAGCCGGTATAGGCATTGTAGACGTAGACGGTCGGGTTGGAGACGAGGAGGGTGACGTTCTGGAGCCACGTGGTGCCGTCGGTGCTGGTCGAGAGCCAGAAGGTCGACCCGACGGTCCCCGGGGCGCACGCGGGGAAGCAGTAGGTGTTGTTCGATTCAGCGTAGGAATCGTAGACCCATCCATTGCGGACGCCGACCGTCGGGGCGTAGAAGAACGCCTGCAGGAAGCCGGGGTTCACCGTCTCGCGAACGATCGAGTCGTTCCAGGACGCGCCTCCGTCGTTGGAGGCCGCCGCGAAGACACCCGAACTGGCATAGAAGGTGAAGAAGTCGCTCGCGTTGTAGAAGCTGTACCCGCCGGCCCAGGTGACGTACAGGTTGTTCGGGTTCACGTCGCTCCACGCGACGGACGTCGAGGGTTCCCATTGGAACAGGTACGCGTAGCAGTAGTACCACTCCGCGGGCAGGGTGTCGTTGTTGAACCCGCCGCACTGATACTCCCCGGTCGAGTTCTTGTCGACCAGGACCGGAGCCGACCAGCTCGTGCCGTTGGTCGTGGACGTCGAGGCGACGATGTCCTCCCCGTACTCGTTGCAGAAACCCGGGAATCCGTTGAAGCACGAGCGGTTCGTCGCGTACGCCACCGCGATCTCCCCGAGGGAGTTCACGGCGATGGAGGGGGAAGCGGCGTTCCAGCCGGCGGTAGCGTTGAGGCCGGGCAGGATGTACGGGCCATGCCAGGTCACGCCGCCATCGGTCGACTCGATCGCCTCGACGGCGATCGGGTGGGGAGCGGGGTACGGATAGATCGTCGGGAGGGCGAGCGAGGAGTTGCTGATGTTCTCATAAACGATGTAGATCGAATTGCCCGAGGCGCCGATCACGGGCCGGGCGATATTCCCGATGCCCGCGAGGGCCAGGGTCTTGCTGGCAGTGAAGGAGGTGCCGCCGGTGCTAGAGCTGGTGAAGGCGAGCGCGTCGGTCGTGCGGTTCGCGTACTCGAACGGCATGCTCGTGTTGGTCGCATTTCCGGCGTTCGCCTCGACGAAGGTGCCGTAGATGTTCCCGTTGGTCGAGAGGGTGAAGGACGGTTCGAGGTCGTTGAGATAGGCACACGTCGTGTTTCCGATCCACACCGGGGCCGCGAAGTTCTCGCCGGCGTCGGAAGAAAGCTGGAAACCGATCTGCGACGTCTCCAGGTCGGGGGAGTTGGAGCACCCCACCTTCGAGACGTTGCTGAGGACGGAGTACCCCACGCCGATGTGGTTCCCTCCGAGGGAAAGGGTGGTGGGGCTTTGCGCGCCGGCGTAGCAGTTCAATCCGAAGTTGGTGTCGTTGATGTACTCGGTGTAGGGCGGGAATACGTAGACGTAGGTCGTGTTCCGGAAACCGGATTGGCACGGAGTCTCGTTCAGGGGGAGGTTCGCGTAGTGACTGTTGTTCTCGAAGAATTCGCCCGTGAGGTGCTGGACGGCCGGTGTGACGTGCAGAGAACCTCCCGGCACCGCCGTGAGGACAGGGGGCGACGTCGAGGTCCCGGGCGCGCTCACCGGACCGGTCGGAAAAAGGGGTGCCGGTCGGCCATTGATCATTCCGACGAGGAGACCCGAGAGGAGGAAGAGGGCCACGATGACGATCGCCGACATGGCTGGGCTCGCCCGCCCCCGGAGCAGGGAGCGGAACCCGGACGTGAACACAAAGCAGCGCGAACCGAAGTGCCGTTAAAAACCGCTAGAGGGCGGAGGGCGCCCCGCGCCCGGTCGATGCTAGAGGACATGCCGGTCGAATTCGGGGGGCGGGAGTTCGAGTCCGACGCCCCCCATCAGCCCGGAGACCTCGGAGATGTATCGCGCCCGCGCCTCCTCGTTGGTCCATCGCTTCAGCCCGTACTCGATCGCGCGTCGGCTCGTTTCCGAGTTCGTGTGGCCGAACATGTCCAGGGCCCGAGGGTACCACTTGTTCACCGCAGTCTGGGCCTCCTCCTTCGAACCGGCGTACTTCGGGCCGTCGTGCACCATCCGCCGGAGGACGCTCGAACCGAAGTTGAGATGCAACTGCTCTTCGGAAAGCATGAGCGGCATCGCTCGGGCCAACGGTCCATAGGAGCACTCCTGGAAGGCACGGAGCTGGTAGACGCCCACTCGATCGACAAAGCAGGTGAAGGCACCGACGTCACCCCAGGTGTCGAACGGCATGTTGAACGCGTCGAGCTTGTGCTGTCCCTCGCGCTTCTGCAGCAGCTCGTCGATGTGCTTCTGGCCGGTCTCGCCAAAGTCCCGGAGGATCCGGCAGGCCTGGAGCCCGTGGCGCGCCTCGTCGGCGACGATCCGTGATTCGATCCACCGATCCTCCAGCGTCGGCGCCCGGTCGAGCCAGGGGCGATGCTGTTGGATCGAGGCGAATTCGGTGTCCGCCTGCA
>JAKIVW010000146.1:2037-4368 GCA_022750355.1 Thermoplasmata archaeon | reverse complement strand
AAAGATACTCTTTAATAAGTCCCGGAGAGGTCCGAGCCGAGGACGGCCCTTTGCCGAGCAAGAAGAGCCTCCATATTGAATCGTCCGGCCAGCTGTGCATCTACTGCGGGGCCTGTGTCGGCATCTGCCCGCTCAACTGCATCTATCTGGACGAGACCCGGATCACCTTCGACGAGAAGATCTGCACCCGTTGTGAGATCTGCGTGAAGGCCTGCCCCGTCGGGGCGATCGAGATCGGCTGAGCCCTCGGAGAGGAGCGGAGAAATGGCACCGGACCTCACGACCGACGTCCTCGTCATCGGCGCCGGTCCCGCGGGCAGCATGACCGCCAAGTGGGCCGCCAAGGCCGGGGCCAAGGTCCTCATGATCGAAAAACGCCAGGAGATCGGCAGCCCCGTCCGCTGCGGCGAGGGGATGAGCAAGGACTGGCTGAAGGAGGTCGAGATCAAACCCGGCCGCTGGATCAACGTCGAGGTCGAAGGGGCCCGGATCTACTCCCCCAGCGAGAAGGTCTTCGAGATCAACGAGAAGCACGCGGGCAATGAGGTCGGCTACGTCGTGGAGCGCGACGAGTTCGACAAGCAGCTCGCGATCGACGCCGCCAACGAGGGGGTCGAGGTCCGCCTCAAGACCGCCGCGACCGCGATCCTGAAGGAGAACGGCCAGATCGTCGGAGCGAAGGTCAAGCAGTTCGGCACCACGTTCGAGGTCCGGGCGAAGGTGACGATCGGCGCCGACGGATTCGAAAGCCAGGTCGGCCGTTGGGCGGGCCTCTCCACCAACCTCGCGCTCCGGGACATGGATACCTGCCTTCAGTACCGGATGACGAACGTCGATTGCGACGTTCGCTACTGCGACTTCTACCTCGGCAAGGTCGCCCCGGGCGGCTACGTCTGGATCTTCCCGAAGGCGGAAGGTCTCGCCAACGTCGGGATCGGCGTTCAGGTCAGCCAGATCAAGTCGATGGCCGAGGCCCGCTCCTACCTCGACGCTTGGATCGCGAACCACCCCGCGTATGCGAAAGGCAAGAAGATCGACATGGTCGGGGGTGGCGTTTCCATCGCCCCTCCGTTGAAACAGACCATCCTGGACGGGTTCATGATCGTCGGGGACGCGGCACGGATGATCGACCCGCTCACCGGCGGTGGGATCGCCAACGGCTGCATCGCGGGGAAGATCGCCGGCACGGTCGCGGCCGAGGCGGTCCACTCCGGCGACGCGACGAAGCGGGTCCTCGACAAGTACGAGAAGGGGTGGCGGGTCCGGCTCGAGGAGAAACTCTACCGGAACTGGCTCGCGAAGGAGAAGCTCACGACCCTCTCCGACGAGACGTTCGACAAGATCGTGGACGCGCTCCTCGGGGTCAAGCTGGAGAAGCTGAACGTCCACAACATCCTCAAAGCGGTTCACGAGAAGTACCCCGAAGTCACGAAGGAGTTCGAGGCGTTCCTGTAGGCGCCTCCCAACGGTTCGATGCCCGGTGCACCCAATCGGCCCCCCCCCAAGGATCCGGAGGCCCCCGTCGTCCCCGCGATCCCGGAGACACCGGAGCGGCTCGCGCTCCGCCGCCTCGCCCCGAGCCGCGTCGCGCTCCGACTCGATCAATGGAAGGGCGCCCCCAACTCCGACCTCCTCACCCCCTTCGACAAGGCGGAGACCGCCTACATCGCCGGCGACTACGTCGCCGCCCTCCAGGCGCTGGACCAGCTCTCCATCCGATTCGCGGAGCCCCGGTGGCCCACCCTCCCGGAGCCGTTCAAGCGACTGCAGGTCCGGATCCCACCCCCGATGCCCCCGCACTGGGACCCGGAACACGGAATGGCCGTTCCCGAAAAGGAGATGCGCCGGGCCCGTCGGATCGCGGACGACCAGCTCGCCCTGGCCCGCGCGAGCGTCGGATGGGCGAACGCGCACGGCACCAACCTTTCCTCCCTCGCTCCCCGAGTCGAGGAGGCGGCCGCCCTCCTCGAATCGGAGGGCGTGGTCGCCGGGTTCTACGACCGTGTCGACCCGGTCTGGCTCGCCGTCCGTGAGCAGGTTCAACGACCGGCGAACGCGACCGTCGCCCGAGCCGCTCCCGCCGCTGCCCCCGAAGAAGTCGGCGAGGCGTAGGGGTCGGGACGGATCACGACGCCCGACGAGTCCCTCCGGCGCACTCGTCGGGGAGAGGGTGAGGTCACCCAGTGGCCTCGCGGCTTGGTGGACTATACGCCGAGGGGAGTACCGGACGACACGCCCTCTCCCGAGGAGGACCGGACGGGGAACCGGATTCGTCTCGCCGCCCGCCTCTTGGACCTCCTCCGGTCGCAGGGCCATGACGTGACCCGGGAG
>JAKIVW010000146.1:1125-2027 GCA_022750355.1 Thermoplasmata archaeon | reverse complement strand
CGACGGGTCGAACAACTGTTGGGCGAGCTCGCCCACCCCCGAAAAGATCCCGACCCCCACCGCTCTCCGACAACTTAAGGCGGGGAACGCCTCCGTGGACCCGATGGCACACCCCCGATTCGGAACGTTCTCGATCGTCGCGTGCGACAAGAACGACGGGACCTGCGGCGTGGCCGTTCAGTCGAAGTTCATCTCCGTCGGAGCGGTCGTTCCGTGGGCCCAGGCGACGGTCGGCGCGGTCGCGACCCAGGCCTCGTCCAATCCGGCGTGGGGACCCGAGGGGCTCGCCCTGCTGAAGCAGGGACGGAGCGCGAAGGAGGTCGTCCGTCGGCTCGTCGAGGCCGACCCCGGGCGCGACGAGCGCCAGCTCGGCGTGGTCGACGCCCACGGGGAGGCCGCGGCGTTCACGGGGCCGAAATGCATGGACTGGGCCGGCCAGGTCGTCGGGGACGGCTACGCGTGCCAGGGCAACATCCTGTTCGGGCCGGCGGTCGTGAAGGCGATGGCCCGGGCCTACGAGACCACGGGCGGCGACATCGCCGACCGCCTGCTCTCGGCGTTGTTCGCCGGCCAGCGGGAAGGAGGGGACCGACGGGGCCAGCAATCCGCCGCGCTGCTCGTCAGCAAGAAGGCGGCCGGTTACGGCGAGAGCGACCGGTGGATCGATGTCCGGGTCGACGACCACACCTCCCCGATCGAGGAGCTGCGCCGGGTGTTCCGCCTCTACGACCTCACGTTGCTGAGCCGCGAGGACCCAAAGTCGCTGGTCCCCATCGCCGGGCTCGACACCTTCGAGCGCTTCGTCGAAGCCAACCGCGATTGGGTGCGCGATTTCTATCCCGCCTACGAACCGCGCGCCGCCACCACCACCATCGACACCTCGGGCGTCCAGCGCCTCGCCG
>JAKIVW010000146.1:0-1115 GCA_022750355.1 Thermoplasmata archaeon | reverse complement strand
CTGCAGCACGACCTGAACGTGCTCGGGTACTACACCGGCCGGCTCAACGGGCACTGGGACGCGCCCAGTCGGGCGGCGTTCGCCCGATTTATCGGGGAACACAACTTCGAGAACAAACAGACCCACCCCGAGGCGGTCTGGCCGACCGTGAGGGCGTACCTCAAGGAACGGGCGGACGCCGAGGTCGCCCGGCGGACCACCACGGCCCCCATCGTCCCGGACGCGCTGAGCAAGGGCCCGGGGGCGCAACCGAAGGGGGGAGCCCCATCGTCGAACCGCTCGAAGAGATTCCCGGCGTCCAAGTAACCGTCGTCGCCCGACGCCCGTGCGGGGATGCGGCGAGCGCGGAGCGCCTGCGAAGGTCCCTGATCGCGGACACCCCGTCGTACGTCCGGTTGGAGGTCGACGGCGCGGATCTGGTCATTCGTACGAGCTCCGCCTCGGCGCGCCAGGTGCGGGCGACCATGGAGGACCTCCTCGCGTGCGTTCAGGTCGCCGAACGCACGGCACGTCCCCCGAGCGATTCTAAGTAGGCGGGCCGGGTCGGCGAGTCGAATGTACCCTCCCGCATCGGGCCGTCCCACTCCGTCGCCGGCTCCCCCTCGGGCCTCCCTGCCCCGGTATTTTCTCGGAGTCGGGATCACCGTCTTCGCGGTCCTGAGCCAGTACTTCCTTCCCGAGGCGATCCCGGCCTTGCGCCCGCTCTACGGGAGCTTGCTCGGGGACCTGGCGGTCGTCTACGGGATTCCGGTCCTCGCCTTCCTCCTCCTGCTCGGCGTCGAACCGCTCCGGCACTGGGCCGACCGGATGAGCCTCGCCCTGGTGGAGGGACTCAGGTGGTACGGCCTCCTCTCCCTCCTCGCGCTCGTCGTCGTCCTGGTCCTCGCCATCCTGTATACCGCGCTCGACCCTTCGGCGCTCTCGCAATTGAATCGGGCCAACCCGGCCCTCCAACAGGCCGCGGGGAACCCCTGGTTCTTCGTCGGTCTCTCCTTCGTGGTCGGCGCCTTTGAAGAGACGATCTTCCGAGGCTGGATCTTTGGATTCTGGCGCGACCGGGGAGGGTCGTGGATCGTCCCGGCGATCTGGACGAGCGTCCTGTTCGCCGGGGTTCA
>JAKIVW010000023.1:10946-17414 GCA_022750355.1 Thermoplasmata archaeon | reverse complement strand
GGTACTTCTCCAGTAGGGGGGCGGCCGCTCGGTTCGACATCGCGACGACCCGCGCGTCCCCACCGACTTCCGTTTCGATCGGCTGACCCTCGATCGCGACCACGAACTGGACGCCCTTGCGTTCCGCCCAGTTCAGCAGGACGCGCCCGAGCTCGTTCAGCATACCGGGGGAGGGTTGAATGTCGGCGATCAGGACGACCAGTTGGTCGCACGAGCGGTCGACGCCGCATACGAGTTTGCTCGCGTAGAACCGGACCGGGGCGCTGACGACCCCTTCCTCCATGACGACGGTCGGCGGGAACTCCTCGCTGATCATGTAGGCGATCGGGCTCATGTCGAGCGCGTGGACGAGGTACGACGCGGCGACCGACCCGACCAATCCGTGGGTCGGGAAGCCGACGACCAACATCGCACCCTTGAGGGGCTCGTCTCGAGTGTCCACGATTCGGATTCCTCGGTTTTCCATGGTGGATCGACTCGTTCTCTCCAGGCCCAACCACCGGTCGCTCGCTTATTTTCCTTTGGTGGAGGGGTGCCGCTCGAGTCCGGCGCGGCCTCGCTCGTCCGGAGCTCTCGAGGTGGACCCCGTTTTGGTGTCTCGAATTCGATCGGGAAGCGAGGCGGATTCGACTCCAGTCGAGCGCGCTAGACATTCGCACTGTCGGCGGGCGAGTCTTTAAAGAGGGGGACGGAGCATTTACAGCCCGCTCGGAACCCATGAAAGTACTCGTAACGGGCATCGACGGCTATTCAGGTTGGCCGCTCGCCCTCCATCTCATCAAGCGCGGACACGACGTGGTCGGTATCGACAATTTCGTCACCCGGAAGCGGGTGAAAGAGGTCGGAAGCTGGTCCGCGACCCCAATCCCTTCCTTTTCACGGCGGCAAGCCGCGGTCAAGGAGATCTTCGGGAAAGACCTCGGATTCTACCGGGGCACCCTCCAGAACTACGACTTCGTCCTCGAGACGCTCCAGAAGGAGCGCCCCGACGCGATCGTGCATCTGGCCGAACAGCGGAGCGCGCCCTATTCGATGATCGATGTCCACCACGCGGTCACGACCCAGGTGGAGAACCTCACCGGTACGTTGCACATCCTCTACGCCATGAAGGAAGCGTGCCCCGACGCCCATCTCGTCAAGATGGGCACGATGGGCGAGTACGGCACCCCCAACACGGACATTCCGGAGGGATTCTTCGACGTCGAGTTCCACGGACGCAAGGATACCCTGCCGTTCCCTCGTCAGGGCGGTTCGTGGTACCACTGGAGCAAGGTCTTCGACTCCGGGGACGTCATGTTCGCGGCCAAGATCTTCCACCTGCGGGCGACGGACGTCATGCAGGGAGTCATCTACGGCGTTCGAACCCCCGAGATCACGGACGATCGGCTGCTCACTCGATTCGACTTCGACGAGACCTGGGGGACCGCGCTCAACCGGTTCATCGCCCAGGCCGTGCTCGGCGCTCCGATCACCCCGTACGGGAAGGGCGAACAGAAACGGGGTTTCCTCGCGCTCGAAGATTCGATGCAGTCCCTGCGCCTCGCGCTGGAGCACCCGGCGGCGCCCGGCGAGTACCGCGTGTTCAACCAGTTCGATGCGTCGTACTCGGTCAACGAGCTCGCGGACCTCGTCGCCAAGGTTGCCCTCGAGTTCGACCTGAAGCCGGTCATCGAGCACCCCGCCGACCCTCGGGTCGAGGCCGAACAGCACTACTACAACCCGCTCCACGAGCACCTCCCTGCACTCGGTTACCAGCGCACCCGTGATCTCGCGGACGTGGTCCGCGAGATCTTTACGGACCTGCTCCGCTTCCGACGGCGTCTCGAGGCCCGCCGCCACGTGGTCGTCCCGACCGTTCAGTGGCGTGTGCCGGACAGCCGCCCGCTCCTCCAAGCCCGCGCCGGGCCGGAACGACCGGTCCCCACGAATCCTCCGGGGTCCACCTCGATCGGCAGCCCCGCCTGACCGGGGATGGAATGAAGGCAGTCATCACCCTCGCGGGCGAGGGCACTCGCATGCTCCCCTGGAGCCGGGGGGTGCGCAAGGAGTTCTTGCCCCTCTACGACCGGGGGGAGAATGGCTCGTTGGTACTCAAACCGGTGGCCCACCTGGTGGTGGAATCCCTCATCGGGGCCGACGCCGACCTGGTCACGGTGGTCGTCCAGCCGAGGGACGCCGGCTCGGTCCAGGCGTACTTCACGGTCGATCACGAGTTCCTGCGCCGCCACAAGCGCCACGCCGAGCGGCTGGTCGAGACCCGACGCTTTTACACCACCTTGGACACGGTCCGCTTCGTGTACACGCTCCAGGCCCGCCCCGCCGGGTTTGGCGATGCGGTCCTCCGGACGCAGCCGGTCATCGGGAAGGAACCGTTCCTCCTCCATGCGGGGGACGGGATCGTGGTCGAGGCCCACCGGGGGGCGGCCCTGCGGGCGATGGCCGAACTACGGGAGCGGGAGAATCTGGACGCCGTCATCCTCGCCCGGACGGTCGCCGACCCTCGACGCTACGGAGTGATCGAGGGCCATGTCGGGAAGAAGGTCGGTCTTTACCCCCGCATCGACGTGACCCGCATGGTCGAGAAACCGGAGCATCCGCGCACCCACTGGGCCGCGGCGGCGGTCTACGCCTTCGGGCCTCGGTTGTTCCCGGCCCTCGAGGCCGTTCGGAAGGAGCACCGCTCCCACGAGCTCGAACTGACCGACGGGATCCAACGGATGGTGGCGGACGGGGGCCGGGTCGCCGCGCTCCTGCTCAGCGCGCGAACCGGAACGTGGCGGTCGGTCGGGTCCCCCGAGGGCTACGGCCGGGCGCTCGAGGCGACCCGGAAGGTTGCCCAACGGGCCCTAATCTCGCGTCGGAACCATTAATTCGGTTCCGGCGTTGGCGGCCCTCGTTCCCGACAGCTCATCTTGTCCCGGGAAGAGGTCATCCAATCCATGAAACGCCAGATGGTCGACATGCTGGCGGAGCTGATCAAGATCCCGAGCGACCCGGTCTCCGACAAGCAGGAGGTGCTCGACTACGTCCAGTCGTTCACCGACCAGATCCACATGCGGAACACCCTGTTCGGGGACGCGCAAGCCCCGAGCCTGCTCGCGGAATACGGGCAGGGCGGGGTCGTCCTCTCGGGCCATCTCGACACCCCTCCGATCGGCGACTACTGGAGTTTCTCCCAAAGTCAACTCGCATCGGGACGGATGTACGGCCGCGGGGCCGCCGACATGAAGGGCACCGTGGTCGCGATGCTCGAGGCCGCCCAGGACCTGGTCACCCGAAAGATCCCGATCGTGCTCGCCTTCACGACCGACGAGGAAACGACGATGCAGGGTGCGGTGGCACTCTCCAAGACGCTCCCGCTCCGCCGGGCGAAGGCGGTCGTGGTCGGCGAACCGACCGGACTGCGCGTGGCCTACGCCGAGAAGGGAGTCCTGGACCTGGCGATCGAGACGCGGGGAAAGGCGGCCCATGGGGCGATGCCGCACCTCGGTGAGAATGCGATCGGCAAGATGATGCGGATCCTCCGGGGCCTCGAGTCGTTCAAGGGACGGATCGCCCACCCCGAGCTCGGGTCCGTCACGATGAACCTCGGAACGTTCCACGGCGGAAGTCGGCTGAACGTGGTGCCGAACAAGGCGACCAGTGAAGTCGATATCCGGTTCCCTCCCCCCTACACCCCCGAGCAGTTGTACCAGGAGGTGGAGGAGCACCTCCGCCGGATCAAGACCCCGTTCACCCTCCGCCGGATCCTCACCATGCCGGCGGTCCAGATCGACCCGAACTCGGACCACGTTCGGATCCTCCGCGAGGTCGCCCAGGCCGAGACCACGGTGCTGGTCCACGCCTCGGAGGCGGTCCACTACACGCAGGTCAACCCTCGCGTCGTGATCTTCGGGGCCGGCGAGGAGGAGCTCTCCCACCAGGCCAACGAGTACGTCAAGGTCGAGGCGGTGGCCCGCGCGACCGAGGTCTACAAGAAGTATGCCCAGCGGCTCGCCGCGGCCCGGACCCCTTCCGGATAGACGGAACGTCGGTCCGGCTCCGGCAGCGCAGTTATCAAGGGACCGCCGCGGTACCTCTCACCGGTGAAGATCGCTCAGGTCTCGACGCGGTTCCCCCCCGGGCCCGGCGGCGTCGAGCGACACGTGGCGGAGGTCGCCGTTCGCCTCGGTGGTCGGGGTCACCGAGTGGACGTCTACACGAGCGACCTGTACCGCGAGTTCCCCTGGCAACGTCTCGGGCCCGAGGTGGCGCGAGAGGAGCCACGACCGTTCGGGGCCGTGCACCGGCTGCGCGTGCGTTCGCTCCCCGGTCCGTTGCACTATCCGTTCTTCCGAGGTCTCGGAACCGCCCTCGATCGGGACCGTCCTGACGTCGTCCACGTCCACACCTACGGGACGGACCAGGTCGCCGTCGCGGCCCGGTTCGGTCGCCGGAACGGTACTCCGTTCATCCTCACCGCACATTTCCACCCGATCTGGTCGATCGAGGGAGGCTGGGTCCGTCACCGGTTGCGGGCGTTCTACGATCGATCGCGAGCCGGTCCGATCGTCCGGGCGGCCGCGTGCGTGATCGTCCAAACCCGGGAAGAGGAACGCCTGCTCGGTACCCTCGACCTGCGGCTGCCTCGGGTCGAGGTGATCCCGCCCGGCTACGCCCCGCTGTCCACCGTGGCCGCGCCGGGAACGTTCCGTTCGGCGTATCGCATCTCCGGCCCGTTCGTGCTCTTCGTAGGGCGCCTCGCGTCGAACAAGGGACTCCTCCCTCTGGTCGAAGCGTTCACGGCCGTGGCCCAAGACCATCCCGACGCGACCCTGGTGCTCATCGGGGAAGACGGGGGGATGCGGTCCGCGGTCGAGGCCGCCGCGGCCCGCGGGGGCCTCGGTTCCCGTTTGCGGATCCTGGGCCACGTCGCGGAGGATGCGGTCCTCGCGGATGCCTACCGAGAGGCCCGACTCACCGTACTGCCGAGCGAGTACGAAGCGTTCGGGCTGGTCTTGCTCGAGTCGCTCGCGCAGGGAACTCCGGTCGTCGCGTCCCGGATCGGGGGGATCCCGGAATTCGTCCCGGACGAGAAGGCGGGCCTTCTAGTACCCCCGAACGACCCCGGCGAGCTGGCCCGGGCGATCGAGCGACTGTGGACGGACGAGACGCTCGCTCGACAGCTCGGGACCTTCGGGCGAGATCGGGTCGTACCCCTCTACACCTGGGAGCGACTCGTCGATCGGCTCGAGTCGCTCTACCTCGACGTGAGGTCCCGTTGAAGATCGCCCAAGTGACGCTTCGCTTCGACGCCCCCGGCGGGGTCGAGACGAACGTGCGCGAGGTCTCGCGCCGGCTGCGTTCGGCCGGGGAAGAGGTGGAGGTGTACGCGAGCGACCTGTACGACGAAGCTCGCTGGGATCGACGGAACGACTACGCCGCCGAAGTGGACGGGGTGCCGGTCCATCGGTTCCCGGTCCGGAAGCGGCTCATCCCGGGGCTGACGATGCCGATGATGATCGGCCTCATGGACGCCCTTTCCGCCAGCGGAGCCGACGTCGTCCACGCCCACTCCCACCGGTACGGTCACGTCCTTGAAGCCGCCGCCGTCGCGGATCGACGCCACATTCCGCTCGTCGTCTCCACCCACTACCACCCGGCGGACCGCCGCGAACCGGCGTGGAAGAAGGGGATGCTCCGGCTCCAGGACGTCGGTTTTGGGGCGACCGCGTACCGGGTCGCCCGGGCGCTGGTGGTCGAGACCGAACGCGAAGCGAGTCTGGTCCGCGAATTCGCCCCAGCCGACCGGATCCGCGTCATCCCGCCGGGGATCGACGTCGCTCGATGGTCGGCCCCCGTACCGACGGCGACGCCGAACGGGCTACCGCCCGAGTACTTCCTCTTCTTCGGCCGCGTCGCGCCGAACAAAGGGATCCCGTTCCTGGTAGACGCCATCGGGCGGCTCGCGCCCTCGCTGCGACTCCCCCTCGTGATCATGGGACCCGATTGGGGAGAACGTTCGAACATCGAGGAACGAGCGCGAGCGCTCGGCCTGCAGGATTCGGTCACTTTCCTGGGTCATGTGGGAAGCGACGACACCGTTCGGGCGATCCTCCGCGGGGCGCGGGCGCTCGTCCTTCCCTCCGAGTGGGAGGCGTTCGGGCTGGTCCTGCTGATGGCGATGGCGGCCGGCACGCCGATCGTGGCGACGAACGTGGGCGGTGTCCCGGAGGTGTTGGACCACGGACGGGCCGGCCTTCTGGTGCCCTACGCCGACCCCGGTGCCCTCGCGGAAGCCCTCCGGCGGGTCCTCGAAGAACCGGGGCCGACCCGCGACCGGGTCCGTTTCGGGCGCGACCGGGTCCCGCAGTACGACTGGTCGGTGGCCGTAGAACGCCACCGCGCCCTCTATCGCGAGGTCGTGAGCGGATGAGCGTGCGGGCGGTCGAGCTGTCGGAGTTCCGCGCCCACGATCGCGCGGTCGTT
>JAKIVW010000023.1:0-10910 GCA_022750355.1 Thermoplasmata archaeon | reverse complement strand
GTACTCGCGTACGATCTCGAGTCCAGTGCGGAGCTTCTCGCGGGAGGCGGCGAAGGAGAGGCGGAGATGCCCGGCCCCGAGCGATCCGAAGGCATCGCCGGGGGTGGTGATCACACCGCGTCCGAGCAACGCCTGCGCCGATTGCGTGGCCGTCTCGTCCCAGTCGACCTTGGGGAAGACGTAGAAGGCCCCCGCCGGCGGGACGACCGTCACACCGGGGATCTTGCGCAGGAGGCGTTCCACGAGGGTTCGACGGACTCGGAATTCCCGTACCATCGCCCGGGTCGCGCCGTCCCCCGCTTCGAATCCCGCGAGGATCGCCACCTGGGCCGGCGTGGGCGGGCAGGCCATGATGTGGTAGTGGATCTTGTTGAGTTCGATCGCGAGGGCCTTGGAGGCGACCAGGAATCCGAGGCGCCAACCGGTGACCGCGAACGTCTTGGAGAACGAGTTCACGATGATCGTCCGGTCGCCTCGCCCCCAGAACGACGCGAATTTCCCGTCATATACGATGTCCTCGTACACTTCGTCCGAAACGATCGTGAGACGGTGCTTCTCGGCGAACTCGACGATCTTGTCGACGGTCGACGACGGGAACATCGCCCCGGTCGGGTTGGAGGGGCTGTTCACGACGATCGCGCGAGTCTTGGCGGTGACGAGACGTTCGAGGGCGTCCAGGTCGGGCTGGAACTTTCGCTTCTCGACCAGGGGGTACGGAACGGGGACGGCACCCGCGAGGCGCGCATGCGGTCCGTACAGAACAAATCCGGGGTTCGGGACGAGAACCTCATCCCCGGGGTCGTAGAGCGTCAGCGCGGTCGTCATCAGAGCCTCGGATCCGCTCGCAGTGACGATCACGTTCTCCCGCACCGTCTTGGGGTCGCGGTCGGTATATCGCAGCGCGATCCGCTCCCGCAGGGCGGAGAGTCCCGCGCTCGGCCCGTAGTGATTGCCTCCGTTTTGGACCGCCCGGCAGAGGGAGGCCACGACCTCGGGCGGCGGGTTGAAATCCGGTTCGCCGAGCCCGAGATTGATGGAGTTGGGAGGGGCGGATTCGAACATCCGTCGGATCCCGGAGATCTCCACGCGCCGGGTCCGCTCGGCGACCATTCCGCCTACGACGGGAGTCTCCCTCTTTATCGTTACCTTCGCCGTGCTAATGCGCGTCGCCGGCCCGGGCCCGCGACGCTAAATCCCACGGGAAAACGTTTAGGTCCGCACCCCGCCTGTCACCGTCCGAGGGAACCGGGTGTCGCGAATCTTGGTCTGTGTCGCCTGGCCGTACGCGAACGGCCCCTTCCATTTCGGTCACCTGGCCGGCGCCTATCTGCCCGCGGACATCTTCGCTCGTTTTCACCGGCTCCAGGGAGACGAAGTGCTCATGGTCTCCGGTTCCGACATGCACGGGACCCCGATCCTCGTCACCGCCGAGAAGGAGGGGACGACCCCCGCGGAGGTCTCCGAGCGTTACCACGAGGTGAACCGCGACGCGTTCCGGCGGCTGGGGTTCACGTTCGACTGTTTCACGACCACCCGGACCGTCGTGCACGAGAAGACCGTACAGGAGGTGTTCCTCAAACTTCTCGAGCACGGGTTCATCGCCCGCCGGACGGACGAAGGCCCGTACTGCCCCCAGCATCGACGTTTCCTGCCCGACCGGTACTTGGTCGGAACGTGCCCGAATTGCGGTTTCGAAAGCGCCCGAGGCGACGAGTGCGACCGTTGCGGGCGTCCGCTC
The DNA here is from genome assembly GCA_022750355.1 of Thermoplasmata archaeon. Lineage (GTDB taxonomy): Archaea > Thermoplasmatota > Thermoplasmata > Lutacidiplasmatales > UBA184 > Lutacidiplasma. The sequence continues at coordinate 9,172 of JAKIVW010000023.1, read as the reverse complement.
GAGGCCCGCCAGCTCGGGAACGCCCGGTGCCTCATCTGCAACACGGCCGCTGAGTTCCGGCCGAGCGAGCACTTCTACCTCCTCCTCGATAAATTGCAACCCCAATTGACGGAGTACCTCGGCCGCCAGGCGCACTGGCGCCAGGGGACTCGGCGCGTCGCAGAGAATTTCCTCGCCGAGGGCCTGCACGCTACTCCGATCACGCGAGACCTCGACTGGGGGGTTCCCATCCCGCTGGACGGGTACGAATCCAAACGATTCTACGTCTGGTTCGACGCGCTCATCGGCTACCTCTCCGCCTCGAAAGAATGGGCGATCCGGGCCGGCCGTCCGGACGCATGGCGACGGTACTGGACCGAGGGCGAGGCCGTCCGGCAGTACTATTTCATCGGGAAAGACAACAAGTTCCACCACACCATCCTCTGGCCGGGAGTGGTCGCGGGAGTCGGAGGACTCACCCTCCCATACGACGTTCCGGCGAACGAGTGGCTCCTCATCGGTGGCAAGAAGGCCTCCAAATCCCGTCCGACGGATGCGGATGCCTTCATTCCGTCCCTCCTTCAACACTACACTCCGGACCTGATCCGATTCTACGGGGCGCTCTTGGCGCCCCAGAACCACGACACCGAGCTCGACTGGGACGAATTGCCCCAGCTCCGGGACGAGGTGCTGGCCAATCAGTATGGGAACCTCGTCCAACGGACCCTGGTGATGGCTCGGGACCGGTACTCCGGAACGATCCCGACCCCCCCCGAAGGGTGGACTCCGGACGGCCCCGACGGAGTCGGCCCCCGATTGCGGGCGGCGCACACGCAGATCACCGCCGAGTACGAAGCCGTGCATCTCAAGGAGGCACTGGACCGGACCCTCGAAGAGGTCCGGGAAGCCAATCGTCGATTTCACGAGGCGCGACCGTGGCAACTGACCGACCCGGCCCGCGCCCGAGTGGTGTACGAGACGCTCTGGACGATCCGTGCGCTCGCTACGTGGCTTTCGCCCGTCCTTCCGTTCTCCTCGGCGGAAGCGTATCGGATGCTCGGATTCGCGGACGGCCCCTCCGCCGGAGACTGGGACCGGGCGCTCGTCCCGATACCTCCGGGTCAGGCGCTTGGCCCCGTCCGCCCTCTCTTCCCGAAGCCGGCGAAGGCGGAGCCAACCCCGCCCCCGGCGTCACCCGCCGGTGCGGAGGTCCCTCCCCTGGCCGCGCGAGTCGGGGTGATCGTCCGAGCCGAGCCCCACCCTTCGGCCGACCGACTATTGATGCTCGGCGTCGATGCGGGCGAGGACGCCCCCCGCTCGATCGTCGCGGGAATCCGCGGCCACTACGGGGTCGATACGCTGGTCGGTCGGAGGATCGTCTTCCTGTCCAATCTGGCCCCCCGCACCATCCGGGGGGTTCCCTCGCAGGGGATGGTCCTCGCTGCGGACGTCGGGGGTCGACCCGTTTTATTGGAGCCTCCGGAGGAAGCCGCCCCGGGCCAGTTCGCGGAGGGCCGGTCCGGGGCGGATCGGACGATCTCGCACGAGGAATTCTCCTCCTACGGGTTGTCGGTCGGGCGGGTGATCGACCCGGCCCACGCCGACGGATCGACCGTCGACCTCGGGAGTGGCCCGTGTCAGGTTCCCGGGCGCTGGTCCCCCGGGACTTCGCTCATCGTCGCGCGGCGACCCGCGGACGCCTCGGAGGGGTGGGTCTTGGCCTTCGGTTCCGGACGCCCCGCTCGGCCCAGCGAGCCGACTCCCGCGGGAGCGCTCGTTCGATGACCGAGGGTCTTCGGCTGGACCTCCACGTGCACTCGCGATTCTCGCCCGATTCAAGGCTGACCCTGGAGTCGCTGGTCAGTCGACTTCCGTATACGGGACTGCGCGGGTTTGCCCTCACCGACCACAATTCGATCGGGGGCCACCGCGAGCTGCGGGAGCTCGGAACGGCGCATGCTTCCTACGTATTCCTGCCCGGCGTCGAGGTCTCGACGCTCGAGGGGCATTTGCTCGCCTACGGGGTTTCGGAAACGCCTCCCGCCCGTCGTCCGTTGGGCGAGACGATCGAATGGGTCCGCGCCCACGGCGGGGAACCGGTCCTCGCCCACCCATTCCGGTGGGCGCACGGGGTGGGTCGCCGGCTCGCGGAAACCGCCCCCGTACGGGTCATCGAAGCCCGGAACGGCCACAATTCCGAAGTCGCGAACGCGAAGGCCGAACTCGTGGCGGCCCAGCGGGGGCTCGGGATGAGCGGAGGGAGTGACGTCCACGCGCTCCCCGAACTGGGCCGAGCGTTCACGTACTTTCCGGAGGAGGCCCGCTCGACCGATGACCTGCTCGAGGCCCTGCGCCGGGGTCGGACGCAGCCGGGAGGCCGGTCGCTCGCTCTCCCCGGACGTCTGCGAGTCAGCTTCGCCAACGGCGCCAAGTTTCTATCGCGAGGACTTCGCCCGATCTAGTATCGGGCTCCGTGTCCCCGAGGGCTTTAAGGCGAGGTTTCTTGGCCCCGGCCGCGCCAAGGTGGCAGAATGGTTAATGCGACGGACTGCAGATCCGTTTCCTGGGGGTTCGATTCCCTCCCTTGGCTGGAATTTCTGCGCGAGCCGTCAATGGTCCGTCCTGCGCCGAACGAGCGACCGGGTGTGGACGTATCGGCGTCCGCGAAGCGACCCCCGGAAAAGGGTCATTTAGGGAGAGGGGCCCGTCGGAGCGCGCTTCCCCGACGGTGCGCCGACCCCGATCATCACCAGGGCGGCCAGGATGCCGACCCCCGCAAATCCCTCCATCGCGTACAGGGCGGAGTTACTCGGGGATGCCAGCAAGTAGGCCGCGCCGGCGATGGTCGCTCCGAGAGCCGCGAGAGCGGCGACTCCCGCGGAGGCCCTCGGCACCGCTCGGTAGGAGCGGCCGACGGAGGAAGTGGCGTACCCTGCGAACCCGAGAGTGACGAGGGCCAAGCCAATGTGGCTCGCCAGGGTCACGGGAAGGTAGCTGCTCTCCAACGCCAGCGAGCCACCGATTGCGGAGGTCAGGAGGAACATCACGAGCACCAGCACCCCCCAGTACCGGAGGGAACGACCCGTGGTCGCCTCCGTCCTCTGGGGGGTGGTGCGCTCCGAGGGTGCTGTCGTCATCGTCAGGGTTTGTCCTTCGCTATCCACTACATGGCCCTTTCGCCGCCCGATCCTTGACACCTCGATTATCCGTGGGAGCTTCGAACTCTTCGTCCGGGCCCCCCTTGTCCGGGGGACTCGGGAGCCTCGACTTCGTCCCTAACGACCGTCGTACGCAGGCGTGGGAACCCCCTACGGGTCAGGTCGGGCGGCCCGCCCGGGGGGGGCGATCTGCCCCGCCGATCCCGGAGTTACCGCCGGGGGCGGGCCTGTGGTTTGGTCGTGGGTCTCCCTCGTCCGGTAGCTTTTTTCGTTCGCTGCCCAGGCCCTCTCGCCAGTGGAAACAGGTCGGGCAGGCTGCCCGGACTGGAGGGGCCGCACGAACAGAGACCGATGCCGTCGGGATCTTCCACGAAGAGGAGCTGTGCGGGTCCGTCCACGAACCCGACCTTCGGTTTTGCTCCCGCTCGCACGACCGAGCGCAGCCACGCTTTCGGGTTAGAGACGTAGAAGCCGAAGTGATCGAACTCCGTCCCCGTCCGGAAGGGTTCGTAGAAGGGCGTCCCCTTCGGGTAGAAGTTGAGCTCGATCCGATGGGTCGACCCGGGGAACACCAAGTGCACCCATCGCCCCCCGTGGGAGAACCCGCCTCGCTTGATGACCCGGAAACCGAGGGAGCGGTAGAACCGCACCGAGCGGACGAGGTCGCGGACCCGGATCCCGGAGTACATGAACCGAACTTCGTCCGGCACGACGGAGAGAGTCGGCCCGCTCCTTAAACGCCTTTGTCGGGCGTAGGCGTGCGGTCGACGGATCGGCGCTTCGTTCCGAGATTCCCGGACCGGTATCGAACCGCTCTGGGGGGGTCCCGCGCGTCCCGAGAAGGCGGGGGCGCCGCTCCCGTCCTTATATTCCGAGGAACGGTAACTCCCCTCGGAGTGGAATCCTTCCGGTCCCGTGGGGTCCGGAGCACGCTCCGAGGTGGCGATGACCAGTACTCCGGGAAAGCGTCTCCTTGCTCGGGGACGATCGCGGGGCCCGGACGATGGCATCGAGGCGCGTCTCAAGGAGCTTCGAAAGTCGACCGAGGAACCCACGCCGGACCGTTTATTCCTCGCGACCTTGCGGATCCGGATTCCCAAGAATCTGTGGACCGGGCCGTTCTCTTCCGGACATCCGAACGTGCGCCTCGAGGTTCTGAACCGGGTCGATGTCAACCCGGGGCTCTCGGTCTCGGACTATTGGATCAGCGGGTCGCCGCCGGGGGTCTGGGCCACGGAAGTCTCCACCTACCCCGACGTCGTCCATGTCGACAGCCTCGCCGAGGTGGGGGATGGGTGTCTCTATCGGATCACGTACAAGAATCCCCCCATCATCTACCTCTACCGACGGCTCCGGCTCCCGCTCCAATTCCCCCTACGGGTGCAGGCGGGGTTCATCGCCTGGGAGATCGTGGCGCGCCGCAGTCAGTTCGATGAGATCATCGAGCATACGCGGGCCGTGGATCCCGACTTCTCGATCGTCTCGATCCGCCGCCGACCCCTGCGAGCCCACCTCCCCTTGCTCACGGAGGCGCAGCATCTACTCCTGAACCAAGCCATGGCGGCCGGCTACTTTGCCGTCCCCCGCGGGATCACCCTGACGGCACTGGCCCGAAAATTGAATCGAAGCAAGTCGGGGGTATCGGAATCCATCGCGCTCATCGAGAAGAAGCTGTTCGAGACGGCGTTGCGCCCCGGATCGGCCCTCGCCTGAGCGGATCGCGATCCAGGGGACGGTCCCAGAAGGGACCTCCGGAGCCCTGAATGGCCCTCGGGGCCCGGAACCGAACACCGAACCCGTTCGGTAGGCCGAAGGAGTTCGGCAACCCCTCATCCCCAAAAACCACATGGAATTCGTTGGAGAAGGCCCCGGCCAGAGCGATGACGGACATGCGTGCTGACGATTCTTCCCCCTATCGGGGAAGGTCGATCCTGATCTTTGGCTCGGGCGACGCTCCGATGGCGGTCTTCGCTTCGGCGTTGGCACGGGAAGAGGTCGGTACGTTCGGCTGGGCGGATTTCACCGGTCCGGAAGAAACTCCTACCCCCGGCGCTCGACAGGTCCTGGAAGCGAGTTCGGACACGCCGCGCGAGCCGAGCGTCCGAGCGGAGGACCTGCTCGCGCCGACGGGGGCCGTCGGCGGGCTCTCGACCTGGCTGGTTCGAGATCCTCTTTCGGCCGAGGCTGCGGGCCGGCTCGCGGCGTACCTCCGCCTCCCGTCGCTCTTGCAAAGGATGGTCTCGCGCGTGATGACGATCAACGCGCGCGCCGTCCTCGTCCTCACGAACGTCGACGCCCTCGCGATCCCGACCGTGGAGCGAGCCCTCGGCTCGGCGGAGGTCCACGAGACGCTCCATCGGGAAGGAGTGACCTTGCTCGTCACATTCCGCGGCACGCCCAGCGACCTTCTTCGGGCCCCCTTCGAACGGATCTACCGGGTCGACGGCCATCCCGGCCAGGTTTGGCAGGACGCCCCGGTGACCCTCGAGCGGGGTGAATCGGGCGACGGGTTTCCCCCCGGGGCGCCTCTGGGCCGCCGGTTGCCCGGACTGGGTCTCACCGGAACCCCGGCCGAAGGGCAGAGCCCGATCGCCGGCCACCGCCTCCGATGATCGGATCGCCCCGATCTCGGTTCCTCTGAGCCCCCCGCCCCGAAGGAACTTCCCGCCATCACTTTCAAGACGCCGACCGGTTTCGGTCGGGCGTGCAGGCTCAGGAGTACGATCTCGCCCTCGACGTGGACTACCCTTCCGGGGAGTTCCGTGGGACGGTGACGGTCACCGCCTCGGGGATGCAGGGACGGCTGGAGCTCGACTGCGAGGACCTCTCGGTCGTCGAGGCGACGCTCGACGCGGTCCCGATCCGCTTCGAGCTGGACCCCGCCCGCACGAAGTTGATTCTGGAGGCGGGGAAGGAAGGTGGGCGCCGACTGTTCCTCCGCTACTCTGGGAAAGCCTCCCACACGAGCCTCTCCGGACTCTATGTTTCCTCGTCAGGAGAACGCCCGGTTCTCACGACCATGATGGAGCCGATCTCCTGCCGTCGCGTGCTCCCTTGCCTCGACACCCCCGACCAGAAGGCTGTCTTCCGAGTGCGTCTGACGGTCGACCCCGGTCTGACCGCGATCTCGAACGCGGAGCTCGAGCGGGTCGAACCGGCCGGCGGGCGAGCAACCTGGGTCTTCGCTCCGAGTCCCCCGATGGCCACCTATCTGCTGTACTTCGGGATTGGGCCGTTTGAGACGGAGGAGCGGCTCCACCGCGGGGTCCGGATCATCGCCGCCACTCTGCCGGGGAAGGTCGTCCGGACCCGAACGCTCCTGGAGCTCGCGGGCCCGTTGGTGCATGCGTTCGGAGATTACTACGGACAACCCTACCCGTTGACCAAGCTCCATCTCGTCGGGGTGCCGGACCTGTGGGCCGGTGCCATGGAGAACTGGGGCGCCATCGCGTTCCCGGAGCTCGGGATCCTGGTGGACGACGCGACCAGCCCGGGGATTCGGCGGTGGGCGATGGAGACGCTCGCCCACGAGATCGCCCATCAGTGGTTCGGGAACCTGGTCACCATGCAGACGTTCAACGACCTCTGGCTCAACGAGAGCTTCGCCACCTTCGTCGCCGCCAAGATGGAGGCCCGGCTGGGGATGCGCACCGATGCGTGGAACGAGTTCCTGATCCGCATTCGGCCCGCGTACTTCGGAGACTCCCTCGAAAGCACGCACCCGATCCTTCTCGATATCGCCGACCCGAAATCGATCGCGGATAGTACGGACGAGATCACTTACTTCAAGGGCGCGAGCGTGGTCCGCATGATCGACTCGTATCTGGGGGAAGAGGTCTTCCGGAGCGGGGTCGCGGCCTACCTCGAGCGATTCCGGTTTGGCAACGCGCGCCGCGCGGACCTCTGGGCCTCCTTGGCGGCGGTGTCCGGGGAACCGGTGAGCGACGTCCTTCCGGCGTGGGTGGAACGAGCGGGGCTCCCGATCGTCCGGATCCGGACGACCGCACGGGGGCTTCACCTGGAACAATCGCGGTTCCTCTTCTCCGATTCCCACCGTCACGAGGGGCCCTGGCCGATCCCCCTCACGCTGGTGGTGGGAGGTGAGACGCGCCGCCTGGTGTTCCGAACGGATTCCCTCGAGGTGCCGTTCGATCGGACGGATTCAGTCCTCGTCAATCCGGGGCGCTCCGCTTTCCTGCGCGTCTGGTACGACGCTGCGCTCCGGCGCCAGATCGTCCGGGCGCTCCCTGCGATGGAATCGGCCGACCGATGGGCCGTGATCAGTGACACGTGGGCGTTCTTGTATTCGGGGGACGCCCCCCTCTCCGACTACCTCGAGCTCGTCGACCTTGGGCGGAATTTTTCCGACTATGCGAGCGTGCTCGAAGTTTCGTACTCGCTCGAAGGACTCCGGCTCTGCGTGGGGGAGTCTCCCGGATTCCGGTCGGCCTCTCTCGCCTTCCATCGCGCCCAGATGAGCCGACTCTCGCTCGAGGCACGGCCCGGCGAACCGGACACCGACTCGGTGATCCGCGAGCAGGTCATGGATAGTCTGGCTCGCCTCGACGACGAGTTCGCGGCGTCGATGGCCGGTCGGATGGCGGAGATCGACTCCTTGCCGGCCGCGATGCGACCGGCGGTCGCGTACTCGTATGCCCGGATCGCCGGCGCGGAAGCGTTCCCAAACCTGTATGCCCGGGCCCGATCCACCGCCGACGAGGACGGCGCCCAGACGGCCGCGGAGGCGCTCGGAGGGTTGCCGACCCGGGAGCTGCTCACTCGGTCCCTGGGCGCCGCGATGGAACCCGGTATCCGAGCCTCGGTCGCGCACCGGATCATCGGTAGCGTCGCCGAGAATCCCATCGGCGCGTCGTTGGTGTGGGAGTGGATGAAGTTGAACCTGCGGGAGTTGGAACAGCGCAGCAGCGGCGGTTGGGCCCTCTCGCGTCTCCTCGAACGGGCCCTTCCCGTCGTGGGGATCGGCCGGCGCGAGGAGGTGGAGGCGTTCTTCGCGGCGGAGTCGTTCCCGGAGGCGGCCAACGGGATCCGAAAATCATTGGAGATCCTCCGGATCACGAGCCGTCTCTCGGAGCGGTTCCGGACTCCTCCGTCGGGTTAACTCCTATGTACCGGGACAGTGTGCTCGGGACCGGCGAACCCCGTCGCCTCCGATAGGAGTCGTATGCTCGAGCCCGTGGTGGTTGGAGAGAACGTCTGGAAGGTCTACGGCGCCGGGGACACGGAGGTCGGGGCGCTCCGCGGCCTCACGGTCCAGATCCATCGAGGGGAGATGGTAGCGGTCATGGGGCCGTCCGGCTGCGGCAAGACGACGTTCCTGAACTGCTTCTCAGGGCTGGATTCGGTGTCCCGCGGCCGCGTCCTGATCGGCGGGGTGGACGTGCATGCCATGCCCGATGCCCAGAGGAGTGAGTTTCGGGCGAAGCAGACCGGATTCGTCTTTCAGGCGTACAACCTCCTTCCGATCCTGAGCGCCGTCGAGAACGTGGAGATGCCGCTGCTTATCGCCGGCGCTCGGTCCAAAGAAGCCCGAAAGCAGGCGAGCGAGATCCTCACCCAACTCGGGCTGGGGGACCGATTGGAGCATCGACCCTCGGAGCTGTCGGGCGGTCAGCAGCAGCGCGTTTCGCTGGCGCGTGCGCTGGTGGCCCATCCGGCGATCGTGTGGGCCGACGAACCGACCGGAAACCTCGACGATGAAGGTTCGAGGCAGGTCACCGCTCTCCTGCAGCAGCTCAACCGCGACTTCGGGCAAACGATGGTGGTCGTCACCGACGACGCCGAGGTCGCCGGAAAATGCCACCGCACGCTCAAGATGCGCGACGGCCAATTCCTCGAGTGATCGGATCCGGTCGACATGGTGGACTCCACGGTTCTGGCCGGCGTTCTCCTGCTGGGCTTCGTCGCGCTGCTGGGGTTGGTCTTTGCGCTCGGCCACCGTCTCGCCTTCCGGATCGCGCTCCGCAATGTTCGGCGGGGCCGCGGTCGAACGGTCCTCCTCGTCCTGGGTCTCATGG
>JAKIVW010000022.1 GCA_022750355.1 Thermoplasmata archaeon | reverse complement strand
GGGCCCGGGAGAACGCGCCGTCGATCATCTTCTTCGACGAGATCGACGCGCTCGCCTCGAAGGATTCGATGCGAACCCCCGAGGTGTCCCGCGCGGTCAGCCAGTTCCTCACGGAGATGGACGGTCTCCGCCCGAAGGACAAGGTGATCATCATCGCGACCACCAACCGGCCCCAGACGCTCGACCCTGCCCTGCTCCGGCCCGGCCGCTTTGACAAGATCTTCTACGTCCCGCCGCCGGACCTGGTCGCCCGCCGCGACATCTTCCGGATCCACATGAAGGGAACCCCGGTCGAGGGGCCGATCGACTTCGACTTCCTCGCCGAAAAGAGCGCGGGCTTCTCGGGAGCCGACATCGCGAGCCTGGTCGACGAGGCGAAGCTGATCGCGCTCCGGACGCAGCTCCTCGCGGAAGGGCCGAGCATGATCCACGCCGCCCCGGGCTCCGCCGCGGCGGTCGCGCAGGCGGTCGACGTGAAGGGAGTCCAGATGAAGGACATCAACGAGGCGCTCACCCGAGCGAAGAGTTCGATCACCGCGGAGACGCTGACCTGGGCGCAGGAGTTCATCCGCACCTACGGTACACGTGGATAGGGCGATGGATGACGAGGAGGGGACGTTCGTCACGGCGGGGGACCCGCCGCCGGAGGAGTTCTCCTCCCGCGTCCTCGGCTCGACCTGGGTCGGCGTCGCCGTCCTCGGGGTCGCCCTCTTCCTCCTCGGCATTTGGACCCCGGCCTGGCACCATGTGAGCGGCGGGTCGACACTCGAGCTGATCGTCGCGGCGGCGGGCGGGGGCCTCTTCCTCGTCGGCGCGACCTACGCCTGGCGGGCGTACGAGAAAACCCAGAGCGCCGGCCCGACCCTCATGCCGGGGGTCGAGCTGTTCACGCCGCCAACCCTCGGCCGCGTCACCCCTCCCGAACCACCCTCGGACGAGGAACCGCTCTAGGAGATCGATCGATGGGGGCGGGAAGGCTGGGGCTGTTGGTCGCCCTCGTGGCGATGCTGGTGTTCCTCGGGACGGTGCCCGCGGTCCTCGCCCTCCCTCCCGCCGCCTCCTCGGCCACGACGACCCCGGCCCTCGCGGCGCCCGTGAACTCCGCGCTCGCGCCGGCGAACCACGCCCCTCCGCCGCCCCTGGTCTGCCCGAACGGGTATCCGGCCTACGTCAGCCTCCCCGGCCCGGTCTGGCCGCTCGACCCGAACTTCAACTTCCAGGGTCCGTGCCACTACATCGCCGAGGACGAGGTCCACGCTTCGTTCGCCTCCGGCACCAACGGCTCGGGCGAGCGCTGGTCGATCCCGTGGACGCTGCCGTCCCAGGGCTCGGCCGGCCAGCAGAACATCGAGGACGGTCTCTACGTCGGGATGGTCGTCTCCGGCGACCCGAATTCGTCGTTCAACCAGTCGTACCTCGAGGTGCAGGCGATCCCGTCCCTCAACGTCTCCTCCGACCTCGTCTGGGACGTGAAGGTCGCGGTCCTCTCGTTTGCGAACATGACCTACTTCTCGCCGGTCGGTTGCCCGCCGGCGACCGCGATGAACCTCTCCTGGAACGACACGTACTTCTGCGAATTCGACGACCTGTCCGGCGGCAACCCGATCGGGATGCTGAACAGCGTGTCCGCGGGCACCCCGCTCGCCGTGACGTTCGACGGGACGAAAGGCGGGACCGCGGGCATGAACGTCTGGGTCAACGAGACGAACGCGTCCGGGAGCTCCGCCCATACCCAGCTCAACGTTTCCCGCACCAACACCTACGCCTTCGAGCCCGCGTACTCGACGGCGTGCGCTTCGGACTGTTTCCTGACCTGGGGGCAATCCTACGGCCTCGGCCTGGGGATCGACATCTGCCCGCTCGGGGGGGCGACGTTCGCCGCGTGCGACTCCTACAACGGGACCGCTTACACGACGCTCCCGGCGGCGACCTGGGGGATCCCGGAGTACTGGAACGCGACCGGGTACTCGGGGGACTACCGGTACCTTCAGCCCGAATCGGCCTCGGGAGTGTGCGACACGAACCCCCCGGTCGGCATCACGACCGCCGGTTGTTTCGAATACACCGGCAACGGCGGCGACGGCTTCTACCCCTACTTCTCCCTCACGGGCAACGGCCTCGCGTTCGGGACGACCTACTCGAGCTCGGTCAGCACGTACGGCGGCCCCTACGTCCAGTTCCTGAACACCCCGGGGACGCAGGACCTCCCGGCCCTGGTCACGACCGGGATCTCCGACTCGAGCCTCGCCGGGTACGTGGCCCCGCTCGCATCCGTCAACGTCACGTTCAACGTCACCGACCTCGGGACGATCACGGGGGCGACCCTCGCCTGGTCCGCGAACGGTAGCGCCTGGACCACCGAGGTATTGACCGGACTCGGCACCTCCTCCGCGCGCTACTACACGCCCGTCATCCCGTCCGGCCCGAACGGACCGGTCCGCTACCAGGTGAACGCGACCAGCGCGGCCGGCCTCGCGATCTCGAGCTCCGTCCGCACCGTCCTGCGGGGCCCGCTTCCTTCGTTCCAGGTCGGGATCGGGATCGTTCCGGGCGGCTGCGGCACGGTATCGGTCGGCGGACGCCCCTACGTCAACGGCTCGGTCGCCACCCTCGGTCCGGGCCCGGTCCTCATCAACGCTTCCGGGTGCTATCCGTTCAACTTCACGAGCTGGCAGGTGAGCCCCGCCCTCACGGTGGGTTCGGGCGGCGGCCTCGGCGCGACGCTGGTCGTGCGGGGGAATGGGAACCTCACGGCCAACTTCGTCTACATCCGACCGACCCAACACCTCTCGATCTTCGTCACCCCCTCGGGATGCGGGGACGTCCTCATCGACGGGAATTCCTACGGGGAGGGGAACGTCGCGAACGTCCTCTACGGGATCGGCCACACCCTCTCCGCGACGGTCGTTTGCGCCGGCTACGCGTTCGGCGGTTGGACGCCGGGCGCCAACGTCACCGTCCTCGGGGACACCCTCACCGTCACCAACAACGGCTCGCTCGGGGCCACGTTCGTGCCCAGCGCGCAGACCGACCCGGTCGCCTTCGCGACGAACCCGAACGGCTGCGGCGGGGTCGGCCTCGGCGGCGCCGCCTACACGACCGGCGAGTCGGTCAACCTCGCGGCCGGGACGTACACCCTCACGCCCACGCCCTGCTCGCACTTCGGCTTCGCCAACTTCACGACCCTCGGCACCGGCGCCGCCGTCGCGGGAACGACCCTCACGGTCAGCGGCGGGAACGGGACGGTCGTGGAGAACAACTTCCATCTGACGGAGGTCTACGTGGCCACCGCCCCGGGTCACTGCGGCGGGATCGTGCTGGACGGGACGAGCTACGTCAACGGGACCTACGTCCCCGTGGAGAACCATTCGGCCTACACCGTGACCGCATTCGCCTGCGCCGGCCACTACCTGGATGCGTTCACCGCGTCCGGTGGGCTCACCCTCTCGGGGTCGCTGCTCTCCGTCAACGGTTCCGGTACCCTCCTGGTCGTTTCGCTGCCGGGGATCCCCACCATCTTCGTCGGCTTCGTCACCACACCCGCGAAGTGCGGGGAGATCAACCTCGGCGGGACCGACTACACGAACGGGGCGTTCGTCACCCTCTCCCCCAACGTGGTCCTCACGATCCAGGCGCTGCCGTGCGCGGCGTACGGGGTCGTCAACTGGTCCGTGACCGGCGAGATCTCGATCGTCGGGGGGGAGGCGTTCCTGAACGGTTCCGGCGCGATCACGGCGATCTTCGGGGCCCTCGTCCCGATCCTCATCGAGACCGTCCCCTCCACCTGCGGAGCGACCCTCATCGACCACGTCCCCTACACGGACGGCTCGAGCGCGATCCTCATCAACGGTCGGACCTACTCCATCCTGCCCTCGCCCTGCGCCCACTACGAGCTGCAAGATTTCGAGTCGAGCCCGTACGTCGCGATCTTGAACAGCACGCTCGCCCCCAACGGGCCGAGCACGATCACCGCCGTCTACGTACCGATCCCGTACTCCGTCGCCGCGACCGTCCTCGGGGAGGGATGCGGGAACGTCGTCCTGGACGGCGCCCCCGTGAACTCGGGCGAGCAGTTCAACCTCACCGCGGGCAACTACACCCTCTCGGCGACCCCGTGTCCGACCAGCACCTTCGGCGGGTTCGTCGTCAGCGCGAACCTCTCGTTCGCGGTGGGTCATCTGTTCGTCAACGGGAGCGGGACGCTCTCCGCCTCGTTCCTGCCGATCCTGCCGGCCGTCACGCTCGGTGGGGACCCGGCCGCGTTCGTCGGCGGGGCCGCGCTGTTCTACGCCGAGGTGGCGGTCCCGGTCTCCGCGACCGGCTACACCTACGACTGGTCGTTCGGGGACGGGGCCACCAACTCGACCGGGGCGAACACGACGACCCACATCTACGAACAGACCGGCACCTTCACGGTCACCGTCCAGGTGACGGACCCGTTCCACCACTCGGCGAACGCGACCCTCGCGGTCACGGTCGTCGCCGCGTCGACGACGAACTACGCGGGACCGACCGACGCGGCGCTCCTCGCGCTCGGGATCGCGGCGGTCGCGCTGGTCGCGGTGGTACTGCTCGCGCGATGGCGGCGTCCCCCCGCGGCTCCGAGCGGGGAGCCGAGCGCGGCCCCGGACGAGCCGGCGCCCCCTCCGCCCCTCGTCTGAGCGACGCTAGGGCGCGGCCGGCGGATGGATGAGGTCCGAGAGGACCCGGAACGTGGCGAGCGCGTCCGTCTGGCGGACGACGAACGTCGACTCGAGATGGAGGCTCATCAGTTCGAGGCAGTTGAGCCCCGCGCGGTAGAGCGCCCCCGAGAGGAACGCGAGGACGCCGGGGGTCTCGAGGATCCCCTCGGGACTGTGCACCGCCACCGCCGCGAGCCCCCGGTCCGCGACGATCGTGTGTCGCGGTCCGATCGCGCGCAGGACCGGGTCGACCAGGTCCTCCTCGCAGAGGACCGTGACCGCGGTGGGGCTCTGCAGGACCTGGAACAGGCGGCGCCGGTTCGTGGGGGGCGTGGGACCGACCTCGACCAGGCGGGCGAGGAGTTCCCAGTTGGGCGGGGCGGTGACGAGGGCCACCCGGGTCCGGACCTCGATGCGGCTGTCGCGGATGACCGCGAGGACGCGCCCCTCGACGCTGGACGCCGGACCCCGGTCCGGTTTCCACCGCCGGAGCGCGGCCTCGATCGCCTCCGGGTGCCCGAACCCGACCTCGTCCCCGATCCGCCGGGCGAGCGCCGTCACGTTGACGACGCCGTACGCGAGGCAGTCCGCGATGCTGGGGTGGCCCGCGACGTACTGCCGGGCGATCTCCGCCCCCGTGCGCGGGTCGTTCGCCTCGCTCACCCGCGCTCCCTCCGCGTCGGGGCGAAGCCCCGCGGCGCTTGAACCCTTTGGCGCGGCCGCGACCGGCTCGGCGAGCGGGGGGGAGCGCCGCAGCCGGTGGAGGAGGTCGAAGATCCGTCGCGCGTCGGCGTCGGCGGCGAGGAACTCGACCCGCGCCCCCGCCGCCGCGAGCATGTGGGGGACGAGGTCGTGCTCGCCGAGGAGGTCCGAGAGGAAGGCGATGACGCCGGGGGTGTCGCTCGCGGCCCCCCGGGTCTCGAGGACGACCAGGGCGAGGCCGTCGTTTGTGGTGCGTCCGATCCCCCGGGGGAGCGTGCGCACGACCCGGGGCAGGCTCTCGGAGGGGAGGGCGACCGAGATGTTGGGCGTCCCTTCCTCGACGTGCAGCACCGTGCGCTCCGGGCGTCCCCGGGGACCGCGTCCCCACGGGCCCGAGAGGAGGGTCGAGAGCACCGGGTCGTCGTCCGGCACGCGGAGGATCGAATAGCCGGTCCGCAGCTCGAGCGTGATGCCGCCGCTCAGGAGCGAGAGGGCGACCCCGGAGGAGTCCAAGGTGGGGGCCGCCCGCTCCGCTCTCCGGAGGGCGACGGCGACCGCCTCAAAGGAGAGGCGATCCCCGGCTTCCGTCCGGATCCTCCGGGCGAGGGCGGCGTCGTTCACGAGGCCGAGGGCGAGCGCGCGGCGGATGCTCGGATGGTGCTCGAGGTACTCCCGCACCCGGTCGGTCGCGCGGCCGGGGTGCACGACCGGGGCGCGCGGCGGCAGGACCCCCTCCTATCGGCTCCGTCGGCGGGGGTTCGGGTCCCGACGGGGAGATCGGCGGGGGAGGATCGGATGCCCACCGGGGCCGGGCCGGACGACGAGGGTCGAGCGGACCCCGGAAAGGCGGGCCAAGCGGGCGCGCACGCGTCGGGCGTGGCGCTCGAGGGTGAAAACGTGGACGTGGGCGCCGGCGTCATGGGTGTAGCCGGCGATCGGACTTCCGCCCTCTCGGTTCAGGGCCCGGACCTCGCCGAGGGTGGCCCGGGAGGTCGCCGTCAGGTAGTCGAGGCTCGGGCGGGTGCTCTCGCAGACCGCGCGGAAGTCGTCGCACTCCTCCATGATGAGAGGGAACAGGCGGCCCGCGTCGCGTTTCCCGATCGCGGCCCGGATGGCGGCCAATCGTCGGGGAACGTCGAAGAGTCGCTTCGAGTAGAGCGGGCTGGTCGCGACCGAGGCTTGCATCGCCACGGCCGAGCGTACCTCCTTCACCGGAGCACCCTCGACCAGGACCACCACGTCCACCAGTTCGGGCCAATGGTCGTGCGGATAGAGCGGACGCGCGTAGCAGTCGCTCCCGTCCGATTTCCGCCCGGCGTGCCACTCGACGAAGCCGCCGAACACGGACCGAGAGGCGCTACCGGAGCCGAATCGGGCGAGGCGCGAGAGCTGGCGGCCCGACCATCGGAGGCCCGCGGCCCGGGTCGCGGCTCCGGCGAGGGCGGCGAACCCGCTCGCGCTGGAGGCGAGTCCGCTCGCGGTCGGAAAGTTGTTGTCGCTGACGACGGTCGCCGAGTCGCGGAGATTCGATTCGGCGCGCACGCGGTCGAGGAACCGGACCACGGCGTCGCGCGGTCCCCCGACCGCGGGTGCACCGTTGATCTCCACCTGGTCCCTCGACAAGGCGGGGTCGAACCGGACCCGGGTATGCGACCGGAAACGGTCGAGCGTGACACTGAGGGAGGAATTGAAGGGAATCCCGAGTTCCCGGTCGCGCATCCCCCAGTACTTCACGAGGGCGATGTTCGGAGGCGCTTCGTAGGTCGCCTCGCGGGCTCCGGAAGTCTCCCGACGCACGTCGGTGAAGGGTCCCGCGCAGTACTTATCCACGACGACCCCTCCGGGGTCTCGTGCCACGACGCACCCCCCGTCCCGACCCTCGGCCCATCACTCCGATGCCGTCCCTCCTGCGCGCCGCCCGCCTCGGGGGGTTCCACCACGAGGTGGGGTTCCGCATCGACCCCGCGACGAGCCGACGGGGTATCTGCACGGTCACGGGCCGCGTGGAACACCGCCATCTCAACATCAACGGCGTCGTCCACGGCGGCGTGTACGCCACGATCCTCGATACCGCGATGGGCGCCTCGGTCGTCTCGCTCCTGCGGGAGGGAGAGACGACGGCCACCACATCGCTCTACGTCGAGTTCCTGCGGGCCGCGCGCGAGGGAGACACGCTCACCGCCCGGGGTGACGTGCTCCGGCGCGGTCGCCACATCGCGTTCGTCGAAGGGAACCTGTACGGGGCGGACGGACGGCGGCTGAGTCAGGCCCGGGGCACGTGGTACATCTGGTCGTCGGATGTCACGCTCCCGGCGCCCGTTCCCGCTCGGCGGGCCTCGACGCGGCGTCCTCAGGCGAGCGTTCGAAAACGGACGCCCAGTCGTTCGTAGACTTCCAACCGCTCGAGGCCTTTCGCGAGCCCCCGGCTCCCCTCGGGGAGGGGATGGTCCTGGAAGTACGCCCGGACCTCTTCCGACCGACCCATTCCCAGGTACGGCGTGATCGTTTCGAACATCGTCCCGAGGGCTCCCGACCCCCGGAACTGCTCGGTCAGCATCGGCAGGTGCTCTTGCAGCCACGGCCATAGGACCGGTCGTCCGATGGGATTGGCCGCGACCTGGACCAACGTCGCCGCAAAGTGACTGCGGAGGATGACTCCCGATTCGAGGAGCTGCAGGGTGGCGCGCACCCGGCCGGCGTCGCCGGACCACGCCAAACCTCGCTCGAGATGGGTCGATTCCGCCTCGGTCCGGGGCTGGTCGAGCACGCGGCGAAGGTCGTTCCAGCCGGCACTCCCCTCGGCGCGGGCGTGGGCGACCGCCACGCCCGCCCGTAGGTTCGGGTCGAGACGGTTCCATTCCGAGAACCGCTCGGAGAGGTCGCGGGCGAAGCCGAGATCGACCCGAGCTCGCGAGAAGCTCAGTCGCTCGCGCAGCACCCCGTGCGTGAGGGGCTCTCCCGACACGGCCCGCACTCCGACCGACGCGAGCCGGTCGGCGAAGAAACCGCGGACCACTCCCTGGACCGGGCCGACCGTCGGATAGTGGAGACCCAGCGCGAGCAACGTGGAGGCGAACGACTCGATGACCAGCCGGTCGGTCGTGGCCCCGAGGATCCGTACGGCCCGCTCGAACACGGACC
This sequence comes from Thermoplasmata archaeon, assembly GCA_022750355.1. Lineage (GTDB taxonomy): Archaea > Thermoplasmatota > Thermoplasmata > Lutacidiplasmatales > UBA184 > Lutacidiplasma. Next base: position 9,129 of record JAKIVW010000022.1, on the reverse strand, counting down.
AGTCGACCTCCCCACTCAAGAGGAACGCGCCCAGGTCTTCGACCACGCTCCATCGGTCTTCGGGGCTCCGGCGGGGGAGCGCGGCGAACAGACGATCGTACATCGTTTCGTCGTAGCGAACTCGATAGAATCCGACGGCCCCCGGGTTGAGGTGGACGGTCGCCCCCGGGGGGATCGGGATGGTCCGGTCGGTGACATCCAGGATCATCCGCGACGGGGTCCGATCGATCTGAAGGAACAGCGGGATCGGCCAGGGAGGTTCGGCGAAGGATCCGAGCAGCGAGAATCGTTCCTGATGCACGGTGATCTCGTGCTCGCCGGTCCGGAGTCGGACGATCGGGTGTCCGGGTCGGTCGATCCAGGGCTGGAGCATCCTGCCCACCCGTTCCCCGCTCAACCGTTCGAGAGAGTCCCAGAGATCCTCGGTGCGAGCGTTCCCGTACCGGAATCGGTTGAGGTAGTCCGTGACCCCAGCCCGGAACCGGTCTTCGCCGAGGAATCCCTCGGCCATTCCGAGGATCGCGGCCCCCTTTCCATAACTGATCTCATCGAAGATCTGGTTGATCTCTTCCGGTCGCTCGACATGGGAGCGCACCGGGTGGGTCGAAGGGAGGCTGTCCCCATCGAACGCCGCGGTCGTCCCCGCGACCCGCAGGAAGGAGTCCGTGCGAGCCTCCATCGACGGCTCGAGACGCTCGGAGATGCGGGTCTCGAGAAACGACGCGAAGCTCTCGTTCAGCCACACGTCGTCCCAGGTCGTCATGGTGACCAGATTGCCGAACCACTGGTGGGCGATCTCGTGGGCGACCGTTTCGAATACGTCGCGCCGTTGGAAGGTCGTAGACCCGGCATCGATGAGCAGACGCACCTCCCGGAAGCTCATCGCGCCCCAATTCTCCATCGCTCCGAAGGCGTGCTCCGAGACCGCCACGAGGTCGAGCTTCGAGAGCGGGTAGGGGATGGAGTAGTACTCGGCGCACCCGTGGAGGACTCGCCGAGCGACTTCCACCGAATACGCGCAATCGGCTCCCCGGCCCGGTGGGCCGAGCACGCGCACGGTGATCGGACCGGAGCGGTCCTCGGCCCGGTCGAATCGCCCGATGCCGAGGTAGAACAGGTAGGAGGACATGGGAGGGGTCGGTTCGAATCGCCAATCCAGCCCGCCCTCTACGGGCGTCGGAGACGGCGAGGGCATGTTCGCGATCACCTCGAGGTCCGCCCGCGTGCGCACGCTGAGCTGGACGCGGGACTTTCGGTCCGGTCGGTCCAGGCAAGGAAAGATGCGCCGGGCACCGACCGGTTCGCATTGCGTCGTCAGCACAAATCCGTCCCCGTGGCGGCAGCGGTAGAGCCCGACGAGTCCCTTGGGGCGTACCGAGCCCGAGAACTCGATTCGGAGCGGTTGGCTCCCATCGCCGGCCGATGGAATCGTCAGGAGGCCCGGGCGCGGTTCCACGACAAAGGGCAGCTCACGGTCGCCCCGCCGGACCGAGATGACCTCCAGCTCGTCGCAATCGAGCTCCAAGGGTCCGGGGGGGAAGTCGACCGTGAACTCGACCGAGCCGGTCCACGTCGCCCCCTCGAAATCGACGTCCAAGCGGAGCCGATATTCGGGAATGTGCGGGGGCTCGTGTCGCACCAACCCCACACCCCGCAAAGCCCGGTTCACCTCGGCCGGTCGCAGGTTCCGAGTCGGAGGATGAAATGAAGTCTCGGAAGGGAGTCGCGCGGGGGGCCCGGACCTCGTCGCAGAAATCAACGTTAAATACGCCGGCTCCGTCGGAGAGTCGGCTGACGGCCAAAGCGGTGGGGAAACACCCGGTCCCATTCCGAACCCGGCAGTTAAGCCCACTGGCGTTCCGCGCAGTACTGAAGTGCGCGAGCCTACGGGAGACGCGGAAAGCTGTCAGCCTCCGGGGACCCGGCTCGGGTGCCCGCCGTTAGGTTAATCTCTCGACGCCGGTCCGTCGCGTGATGCGACTCGGTGCCCACATCGGGATCTCGGCCGGCCTCCCCGAGGCGGCGCGACAGGGAAAGGCGATCGGAGCCGAGGCGATCCAGATTTTTTCCAAGAGCCCGCAAATGTGGGAGGGGCCCGCGGTGGCCCCCGAGGCGGCGGCCGCCTTCCGTGCCGCGGTCCGCGAGGAAGGGCTCCTCGGAACCGCGGTGCACCACGGGTATCTCATCAATCTCGGGAGCCCGAAAGCGTTCATGTTGCGCAAATCGCGCAAAGCATTCCTCGACGAGATCCAGCGGGCCGAGCTCCTCGGCGTGGATGGGCTGGTCTTCCATCCCGGCGCGCACCTCGGTTCGGGGACGGAGGCGGGTCTACGGACGATCGCGGAGAGCGTGCGGAAGGCCCTCGAGGGGGTGCCCGATGGCACGGTTCGTTTGCTGCTCGAGAACGCAGCCGGCCAGGGAACCGCCCTCTGTTCCTCGCTGGAGGAGCTGAAGACCGTGCTGGGAGCGATCGACGCTCCCGAACGGGTGGGCGTCACCCTCGACACCTGTCACCTGTTCGCGGCGGGCCACGATTTCCGAACCACCGAAGGTTACGGCCAGCTCGTCGATCAGATCGAGGCGACGATCGGGGCCTCGGTCGTACGGGCCTTCCACCTCAACGACGCTAAGGCCCCCCTCGGTTCGCATCTCGACCGACACGAGAACATCGGCAAGGGCGAGATCGGCCGGGACGGGTTCGCGTCCCTCGTCTCCGACCCCCGATGGTCCGCCGTTCCCGGTTATCTCGAGACCCCGCTCGACGATCGGGGATACGAACGGTACGTCGAAGACCTCACCGTCCTTCGGTCGCTCGTGAGTCCGAAACCATCACCGGCCTCTCCTCCCCGACGGGCCCGCCGGCCGTCCGCGAGCGGAGCGCCCCCGTGACCGAGGGACGCCGCTCCGAAAGCCTCTGGAGGGCCTACCAGACGGCCCTGGTGGAATTGGGGGAGAAAGACCCGAGCACGATCGTGCTCGGCCCGGAAAAATCTGGAACTTCCGGCTCGCCTCTGTTCCGAGATCGGTTCCCGGAAAGATTCTTCTCGTGCCCTCTCGGGGACCCATCCACGATCTCCCTGGCCGCGGGCCTTACGCACGAAGGACACAGTGTCTACGTGCACTCCACCGCGTCCCACGTGGCCGGAGAGGCGTACACCGCGGTCCGCACCGCGCTTTGCATTCCACGCGCGAACGTGAAGCTCGTCGCGGGTGACGGCGATCCGAGGGCGGGAGGCCCTCCTGAGGCGCACTCGTTCCCGGAGGACGTCGGGATCCTCCGTGGCCTCCCGGGACTCACGGTACTCGTCCCGGCGGACGGTCCCTCGGCGCGCGGCGCGATCCTTGCCGTCCACGCCCAAGAGGGGCCCGCGTACCTCCGGCTCGCTCGGGGGGACCAGCCGGTGGTGACCGACGGGTCGTTCCAGATCGGACGTGCCGCGGAGCTGCGAGCCGGCGGGGACCTCACGATCGTCGCCGTCGGACCCCTGGTCGCTCGGGCCCTCGACGTCGCCGAAGCGTTGTCCAAGGTCGGGGTCGCTACGCGCGTGCTCGACTTCGCTTCCGTCAAGCCCTTTGACGAACCGGCCCTCCTGCGGGCCGCGCGCGATACCGGGGCGATCCTCGTCCTCGAGGAACACACGGTCCTGACCGGGATCGGCGCGTTGGTCGCCTCCACCACGTCGGAGAACTACCCCGTACCGGTGCGACGGATCGGAGTAGCGGATGTGTACCTGCCGACGCCCGAATCATCGGAGCGATACGCCCTCGGGATCGAACGGATCCGAGACGAGGCTTGGGAGCTGCTCCAGCTCCGAGGCAAAGTTACGTAGGCGGGTGACCCTCGGGCGCGACACCATGCAGCTGTTCCTGGACACTGCCAGTGTGGCCGAGATCCGGACGATGTGGGAGGTCGGGATCCTGGACGGGGTCACGACCAATCCCAGCCTCGTCGCCAAGGAAGGACGCAAGTTCGACGACGTGCTTCGGGAGGTCTGCGGTCTCGGCGTTCCCTCCGTCTCGGCCGAGGTCGTCGCGACCGACACCGACGGAATGTTGACCGAGGGTCGGCGGCTGCGCGAGATCCACCGCTCGATCTACGTCAAAGTCCCGATGACCGCCGCGGGACTGAAGGCCACCAAGGTGCTCGCCCAGGAAGGGACCCGGGTGAACATGACGCTCGTCTTCAGCGCGAACCAGGCCCTCCTGGCGGCGAAGGTGGGCGCGGCCTACGTCAGTCCGTTCATCGGGCGACTGGACGATCAGGGACAGGACGGGATGGGGCTCATCCGGGACATCGTGCAGATCTACCGAAACTATTCCTATCCTACCAAGGTGCTGGTCGCCAGTGTCCGTCACCCGATCCACGTCCTCGACGCGGCCAAGGCGGGGGCCGACATCGCGACCATGCCCTTTGCGGTGATGGAGAAGCTCGTCCAGCACCCCCTGACCGACCTGGGCCTCGCCCGATTCCTGAAGGATTGGGAGAAGGTCCCAAAGGGTTGATGTCAATTTCGAAGCCGGGTCGATCGATGGCGGAATCCCCTCTCGTAGAGAAGTACCTCCGACTGACCCGGGAGGCCCTCGCGAAGGTCCGCGTCACGCCGCCGGCCCGCTCCTTCCTCGTCGGCGCCAGCGAAGACTTCCTTTCGATGGCCCGGGCGTACCTCGCGGACGCCGAGCACTTCGCGGCGAAAGGGGACCACGAACGGGCCCTGGCGGCGGCGAGTTATGCGCACGGCTGGCTCGACGCTGGTGTCCGCCTGGGGCTCCTCGACGGAGGTGACGATGACCAACGATTCACGCTCTACAAGTGAGGCGCCCGTATCGCCGGGGGTTCCCGAAAGCGTCCTCGCTTCGATCGAGGCGCACTTGCGCCAGCGGGAGTTGCGCCGGGAGGATCTCTATCAGCGGGCCCGTCGCCTCCGCCGTCTCTCCCAGGGGACGATGACTCGGATACATTCGACCGGGACGGTCCCTCCAGAGGAGGTTGAGATCCGTCACAGCATGGCCGAACTTTCGGACTGGCTTCGACGCGAGGGGCGTGGGGACGAGCCGATGGCCTCGGATGCGTTGCAGGAAGCGGTCGAGGCCGTCCTCCTCGCGTGCGCCGCCACCCACACGGTGTTTCCGGGGCCGTCCGACCTGGGCGTCGACCCGGAGCCGTACCTCCTCGGGCTCGGCGATGTGGTCGGAGAGGTTCGCCGTCGGGTGCTCGACCGGCTCGGAAGGGACGACCTACCCGGCGCGGAAGCCGAACTCCTACTCATGGAACGGCTCACCCAATCGCTCCTTCGGTTCGACACGACCCGGGCCATCGTGCCGCTGAAGCCCAAGCAGGACACGGCCCGTGCCCTCCTCGAACGAACCCGAGGGGAGGTCGTGATGGCCCGTCATCTGGTGAGGGTCCGAACCCACCTCGAACCGAGCGACAGGTCGGAGGCGCCGTGACGAACACCGCTCGAAAGGTCATCGGCGTCATCGGCGGATCCGGTATCCAGGGGATCCTCGAGGAGCGAGGTACCCGCTCGCACAAGGTCGCCACCCCGTGGGGGCCCCCCTCCGGACCGGTCGAGGAGGGAGAGGTCGGTGGGGTGAAAGTGCTCTTCCTTCCCCGCCATGGGCCCGGCCACACGATCCCACCCCACCGGGTCAACTACCGGGCGAACGTCGACGCGCTTCGATCCCTCGGGGCGGAGGCGATCGTCACCGTCAGTTCGGTCGGCTCGCTCAAGGAGGAGCTGCCGCCGGGGACGTTCGTACTCCCCCACCAGTTCGTCGACTTCACGAAGGGGAGGCCTACGACGTTCTTTGACGGGGGTCGGGTCTACCATGTCTCCCTCGCCGACCCGTTCTGTCCGGATCTCAGCCGTCGCGCCGCCGGTGTTGGCCGTGAATTGGGCACTCCCTTCTCCGAACGGAAGACGTATGTTTGTGTCGAGGGCCCCCGTTTCAGCACCCGCGCGGAGTCGGCGTTCTTCCGGGGGTTCGCCGACGTCATCGGGATGACCCTGGTACCCGAAGTGACCCTGGCCCGCGAGCGGGCGCTGTGCTACGCCTGCCTCGCGATGGTGACCGACTACGACGTCTGGGCGGACCGCCCGGTCGAAACCAAGCAGATCCTCGAGGTCATGCACGCCAACTCCGAGAAGATGGGACGGCTCCTGTCGAAACTACTGCCGCAACTCGCGAGCGTGCCCGATTGTCGGTGCGCGAATGCGCTCGACGACGCCGGCGTCTAGGGGACCATCAGTCGGTCGGAGCCCGACGGACGGTGATCGGGATCCGCCCCGCCGCGAACTCGAATTCCGCGATGTCCACGGGGTCGACGAGGGTAGAGAGGACTTCGATCAGGATCGGAGCGCCGAGGGAGATCTGCAACGCCCGCGCACCCAAAATGCGAGCGCGCTCGAACCGAGTATACTTCTCCACATCGGGGGGAGGCGTCGAAGCGCGGGTGGAGACCATAGATTCTCGCGGCGCCGCAGCGGGTACGGCTGCCGTCAAGGGCTCGGGGACTCTGGGCACCCTATTTACGCTTTGCTCAAGGGCCGGCTTTGTCCGTATACCCGTTTTCGGACGGGAGTTTGCGGACAGGCGGGTGCCTTTTCGGACACGACCAGTTCCGGCAGTTCAAGAGGACTTGAGTGAATCAAGAGTTAGGGCAACCGAGGCGTGGGCCAAGTCGAAGATTTCCTGGGATCCCCTCATGATCTCCAGGGTCTCCTCAGGCGTCACGTCGCCATGAGCGATGGCGGACCTGAGCTGATAGAGGTGGGCGATCGTGAGAGGGCTCGGTGCGAGTCCCCTCTGACGAACCGATATCTCCACCAGGCGCGGCGCGTCGAGCCGAGCGTATTGACTGTTCAGTAGAGGCTCTGACACTGCCTCGAAATACTCACTCGCCACCGAGCTGCCCTTGTCCTTGAATTGAGTCCGAGCCATCGAAAGATCCCAGTGACCGATGACTTCCAGCGCTCGCCAACAGTAGAAGAACCGCTCCTCAGGGTCGGTGGCAGACAGGCCCTCTCCAACCAACGAAAGAGCGCGCCCAATCGGTTCGGGGGGCCTGGCCTCCGTTAGGAGCTGCCTTGCCGTTTGGTACTGCACCCGAAAGCTAGCATACCAGCGCTCAGCGGCGGGGGCATCCCCCTGAACGGCGTCTTGAGGTGCTGATAGGATCGGCGAGGCGTCCAAACGGACATAATTGAGAAATCTTCCGCTGGCGAGCAAGACGGCTAGTGGGACGGGTTGACCGACGCAGAATGCGAGGAAGTTGCGAATTCGCTCGGCGGTCTTGAAGAGGCGGGCAATCTGAAGTTCGGGATCGGATTCCGAAAAGCGGACTTCTACCTCATCGTTTGGGGGTGTGAGCTTCACAACTGGCTGCCCTTCAGGTGACAATTGCTCAGTACCCTTCGCTGTCCGAACGAAGCCGCCGACCACTCGGAATGTCACAGGCGCCACTGCCGTCCTCGCTACCACTCGGCAGTCCTGGGGACCGAGGCCCGCCTTCGGGTCTTTCCCCTGGGCCGCACGCAGCTCTCGGAGGACTGCTCCCGTGTGATCCTTGTCTTCTGAGAGTACGGCCCTGAGGGTTACGTTCTGCGAGTCGACCCCGGTAGGGAAAGGTTTCAGCTCTATGGACAACAGTTGCCCGTCAGGGAGCCCGATTCGTACCTCCTCGGGCTTTGGGCCCGCCGGAGCAGGTTGAATGTTCTTCCGCTTCCGGCGATGCGACATCCGGTTTTGGGAATGATCGAGGGCGCATCAAGCAGTCGGATTGGCCCGGGACCATCCGAGTTCGCTGGCCGCGTCCCTTTGCGTGGGATTTTGTCCCAAAGGTCCGACGCGGCCTGCCTACACCCTCCTCATACCCCACCCCCTGTCTGGCATTCTAGGTTGGAGCGTGACTGCTCGCGATCAGACCGCTCCTTCGTCATCGTCAGTTATCCTCCCCTTCCCACACTTGAGAGATTGGGGCGCTAGTTGGGCCGACCTTGGTCGGGCTCGAAAGGGCGAGCTCAGCCTCGACCTGTTCTCCATCTCGGCCGGGATTGCCCGGCAGCGGAATTCCCCGCTCGAAGGACTCGTGGATTAGGACCGTGATGTTGTGGGCCAAGACTTTGCAGAGGAGCTCGTTCACCTGGGCGGTGGGGTCCTTTGAGCCGAGGGTTTCCCCCAACTTCTTTTTCATAGCGGCGAACGTCGCTTCGACGTTCTCGCGCTTGTGGTAGTGGTCGAGGAACTGGGTCGGTTCCGACTGGAACCGGTGCCACATTGCCTTCCACCACGGCGAGTGATTCCGTCGGTGTTTCGCCCGCCCCCGGCCTCTCCGACAGCGTTGAAATTCTCACTTGCGAGGTAGCCCTTGTCCGCGTAGACCTCCTTGAGGACGAACCCAGCTTCGACCGCGCCATTGACAAGCCCCGGGAATTGAGGACTGTCTGCAGAGTGGCCGTCGGTCACAATAACTCGGGGGATGATGTGGGTCTTCGTCCCGATAATGATGTGTAGTTTCTTCCAGACGTTGTGGGACGGCGCACCGTACTTCTCCCGGCAATAGTCGCCAAAGGCCGTCGTCCGGAATCCGGAGGAATCGACGGCGAATGTCGTCTCAACGGAAGCGAGAGCGAGCGAAGACTTCTCGATAAGTTCGGTCAGTATTGGGGTGACGTCGTCGCGTCCGAGCAGGACTGAAATGGACGTCCGCCGGGGAGTGCATTCGATCAGACCGTCCGACTTCGTTCGTGCGTAGGTTCCATCCGCGACACGAAGGGGATTCCCAAGGTAGATGCGTTCAACCGCGCAGTAGACCAAGTCTCGGAAGGGGAGGCGCGGTCGACCAGTCGTCTTCGGGGGAGCAGGGTCCTTCAGGTCGGCGACCAGGTCCGCCAGGACGAGGCCAAACCATACGGGTTGAGCCTTCTGGGCCGCATTGTAGGCAGTCCAGTTCTGTCGATACGAATGTCTAGGCCGTTTGGACTCCACCTCTGAGGCAGTCTGGGCTGTAATTCCCCGGAGTTTCAACTGAACGGCGAGGATGTGCTTGCACGGCAAGTTGTGCGATACGAAGTCAGGGCAGAGGCACTTCCAGCGCCCGGCGTCTGAAGATACGAGGTAGACGCCGTC
>JAKIVW010000021.1 GCA_022750355.1 Thermoplasmata archaeon | reverse complement strand
ATGTCCAGGCCCTCCTCGGCGACGCTGCTGGCGACGAGGACGGGGAACTGCCCCGCCCGGAACCCCGCGAGCACCCGGGCCTGTTCCTTCTGTGTCATCCCCTTGTCGTCCTTGTCGCGCGTCGCCTGGCCCACGAATCGGGCCACCGCCCAACCGTTGACCTCGAGGATCTCCTGAATGGATTGGATGGTGTCCCGGTACTGGGCGAACACCAGGATACGAACCGGGCGATCCGTCGCGGCCCCGAGGGTCTCTCGGACCAGCCCGACCAGGGCGTCGAGCTTGGGGTGGGAGGCTTCCTTGGAGTTGCGGAGAAACTCCGCGGCGACGGTCCGGGCCGAAGCGACCTCGGGAAGTTTGAGGAAGGCGAGGTCCCCCCGAGAGGGCTTTTCCTTCGCCCCGACCCGCTCGAGGTACTGGAGGAACGGGGCGACCCCCTGGGTCTCCAACCGCTCCTGGGCGTGGTGGAGGTGCAGCAGGATGAGTTGGTGGAACAGCGGGCCGAATTTTCGGACCATCGGCCCGGGCCGCGCGAAGATCTCGCTCCGGAGCGCGATCAAGTCCGTGGCCGAGATCGAGTCGATCGGCTTCTTTCGGAGGAAGCCCATCTTCTGGAGCTTGCGACCCGCCGCGTGCGCCGCCGTCTCGAGGTCGGTGCGGATCGCTTGCGCGACCGGGGCCAGGTCGACCCAAAGGTAGTCGACGTCGATCGGTTGGACGTACTCCGCCACTCCGGGGTCTTCCCGGCTATGGGCCTCGATGCGCGTGACTCCCAGCGCCGCCACGACCTCCTCGATGTGCTCGTCGCGTCCCCCGGGCGACGCGGTCAGGGCCAGGATGTGACCTCCGGTCGGGCGCTCGGTCCGGTAGCGCTCGGCGATGGGCACGTAAACGTACTTGCCCACGGCGTGATGGGCCTCGTCGAAGACGATGAGAGCGACCTCCTTGAGGTCGTACCGTCCCGCGACCAGGTCGTTCTGCACGATCTCGGGGGTGGCGAAGATGATGTCCGAGTCGGCCCAGCCCCCTTCACGAACCGGTCGGTGGACCGTGCCGGTGAACCGGGCCGTCCGGAGCGGGACGAGCCATTGGCGGAACGAGTCCGAATGTTGCTGGACGAGAGGGCGGGTGGGAGCGAGTACCAGGACCTTCCCGGCCTGGCGACGGAGAACTTCGGCCACGATCAAGGCGGCGACCACGGTCTTGCCGAGTCCGGTCGGGAGGACGACCAGCAGATCGTCGTCCAGTCCGACCCGCGCGGCTTCGATCTGGAACGGGAGCGCGCGGATCACACCCGGGCGGAGCAGAGGATGCTCCACCAACCCCTCCACGACCTGCCACACCCCCGGCAGTGGCGGCGGGTGCTCCCGGCCGGGCCGAACGGCGAGCGGGGCCGGTGCCTCCCCGGCCGACGAGAAATCATCGAGTCGGCGTTGCGCACCCACAGGACCTCGGCGGGTTAGGTCGACTGAGGGATAGTCGCTTCCCTCGGACGAGCCGGACTCCGGGCTAGGGCGTGACCGGGCTCAGGCCTTCGCGACGGCGCGGGCGAGGGACGAGCGTCCACCCATGTACGGACGCAGCACATCGGGGATCGTCACGGAACCGTCCGGCTGCTGGAACTGCTCGAGGATCACGGCCAGGCCCCGGGAGGTCGCCACGGCCGTCGAGTTGAGGGTGTGGGGCACGAGTTTCCCGGGCCGCCCCGCCTTCCCGAGGCGGATCCCGAGACGTCGAGCTTGATAGTCCGTGCAGTTGGAGCAGCTCACGACCTCCCGGAACGCTTGTTGGCGGGGGAACCACGCTTCGATATCGTACTTCTTGGCCGCCACCGTACCCAGGTCGCCCGTACAGACATTGACGACTCGGTAAGGAACGCCGAGTTGACGAAACACCTCTTCGGCGTTGGCCCGGAGCTCCTCGAGGATGGTCGGAGAGTCTTCCGGTCGGCAGAAGACGAACTGCTCCACCTTCTGGAACTGGTGGACGCGGAAGATGCCTTTCTGGTCCACGCCGTGGCCCCCGATCTCCTTCCGGAAACACGGGCTCACCCCGGCGAGCCGGAACGGGAGCTGGTCCTCGTCCAGGATCTCCCCTTGGTAGAGGGCCGCGAGCGGGTGTTCGCTGGTGGCGATGAGGTAGAGGTCCTCCCCCTCCACCTTGTACATCACGTTCTCGAAGTCCGCGAGGTCGGTGACTCCCTCGTAGGGGGCGCGGCGGAGCATGTACGGCGGGGCGACCGGGGTGAAGCCGCGCTGGGTCAGGAGGTCGAGAGCGAACCGTTGGAGCGCCAGGTCCAGGAGCACGACGTCGCCGCGGAGGTAGTAGAAACCGGCACCGCTCGCGCGTCGAGCTCGCTCGAACTCGGCCATTCCGAGTCCTTCGAGGACCTCCCCGTGGGACTTGAGCGACGCACCGTCCGCGTTGGGTCTGCCCCAGGTCGACAGCACGACGTTCTCCGAGTCGTCCGCGCCGAACGGGACGGAATCGTCCATCAGGTTGGGGATCCGCTTGAGCAGGGCGTCCCGAGCGTGGAGCAGCTCCGTTTCCTGGGCCTCGGCCGCGCGCAACGCGTCGGGGATCGTCTTCGCTTCGGCCTCGATCTCGGCGGACGGGGTTCCCTCCGCCCGAGATTCGCCGATCCGGCGGCTGAGATCGTTCCGTCGGCGGCGAAGTTCATCCGAAGTGCGCAGGCTCGCTCGCCACAATTCGTCCTGCTGCCGCACCTCGGCGAGCAGGCGGACGTACACCGGGTTCTTCCGGCGGGCCAGGTTCTCCTCGACCTTCGTCGGTTCCTTGCGGAGGAGGTCGAGGTCGATCACGAGGAAACCGGAAGCCGTCGGTCGAAAAGGCTTTGCCCTGAGGCCCCGCCCGCAAACTCCTAAGTACCTTCTGGGGCGATGGCCCCACCGGAGCGCTTCGGAAAATGTCGTCTCACGTGGAGGAGTTCGGCCTGTTCATCGGTGGAAAGTGGGTGAATCCGCCGGGAGCGAAGCGGTTCGAAACGATCAACCCCGCCACGAAAGAGCCCCTCGCCTCGTTCGTGTCGGCGACCCCCGCGGACGTCGACCGGGCCATCGGGGCCGCCGCGGAAGCCTTCCCAGCCTGGAAATCGACCCCCGCCCCCAAGCGGGGCGCGGTCCTCCTGGCGGCCGCGCAAAAGTTGACCGAGCGGAAGGCCGCCGTCGGCCAGATCGTCACCCAGGAGATGGGTAAGGTCATCGGGGAAGGGCTGGGGGACGTCCAGGAGTCGATCGATTTCATCGAGTACATGGCCGGGGAGGGCCGTCGCCTTTTCGGCGAGACCGTTCCCTCCGAACTCCGCCGCAAGTTCTGCCTTACCGTCCGTCAGCCCAAGGGGGTTGTGGCGTGCATCACGCCCTGGAACTTCCCGACCGCGATCCCGAACTGGAAGATCGCCGCGGCGTTGATCTCCGGCAACACGGTGGTGCTCAAGCCGGCGTCCAACACCGCACTCTGCGCGACCGAGGTCGTGAAGGTCTACGAGGCCGCCGGCGTTCCGCCGGGGGTCCTCAACCTGGTGACCGGAAGCGGCAGCGTCGTGGGAACGGCCCTGGTGGAGGACCCCCGGATCCGGGCGGTCTCGTTCACCGGCGGGGTCGACGCCGGACGGGAGGTCTACGTTCGCGGCGCGCGCGGGCTCAAGATGGTCCACCTCGAGCTGGGGGGGAAGAACCCGGTGATCCTGATGGAGGACGCGGACCTTCCCCTCGCCCTCGAGGGGGTGTTGTTCGGGGCGTTCGGGACCTCGGGCCAACGGTGCACGGCGACCAGCCGCCTGATCGTGCACGAGAAGGTCTACGACACGTTCCTCCACATGCTCACCGAGCGGCTCTCGCACTTTTCGGTCGGGGACCCGCTCGACCCGAAGACCGGCATGGGACCGGTCGCGTCGGCCGACCAGGAGAAGAAGATCCTCGAGTACATCGAGATCGGCAAGAAGGAGGCGACCCTGCTCACCGGAGGGACGAAGCTCACCGGCGGGGTCTACGACCGCGGCTACTTCCTCGCGCCCACGATCTTCGAAACCAAGCACGGAAGCCGCATCTCCAAGGAGGAGATCTTCGGGCCGGTCCTCTCGGTCATCCGCGTCGGGAACTACGACGAAGCCGTCCGCGTGGCGAACGACGTGGCGTACGGACTCTCGTCGTCCATCTATACGAGGGACGTGAACCGGGCCTTCCGGGCGATCGAGGACCTCGAGGCGGGAATCACGTACATCAACGCCCCGACCATCGGCGCGGAGGTGCAACTTCCGTTCGGTGGCGTGAAGAACACCGGCAACGGCGGGCGCGAAGCCGGCACCGCGGCCATCGAAGAGTTCACGGAGATCAAGACGGTCTTCGTCGACTTCTCGGCGAAACTCCAAAAGGCCCAGATCGATACCGAGTAGTGGCCATGACCGGGTTCCGCGGGTCGGACGAGAGCCTCGACCGCGAGATCGCCGCGATCGAGGGGATCGCCCGGGTCCGGGTCCGCCGGGTCGCCGCCGACCTCAAGGACCTCGACCGTGACCTGCGCGAGCTGAAGCGCGAACGGGCGCGGCGACGGGCCTCCTCCATGATCGCGTCGGAGACGGCACAACCCGTCGAAGTACGGGTTCACTGAGGCGAACCCGCCCCGGTCCCGGGGCCCCCCGCGCCTAGAACGGACCGGTGCGTCCGGGATTGTCGAAGTTCGTGAGGAGCAACTGACCGCGCGAGTGCGGTCGGCCGACGGGGGCGATGAGCGGATCCTCCTCGAGCGCCGGCATCGTGTCGGAGATCGGTACGTCGACCAGGATCTCCCGCGTGCGGCCGCCGCGGCCCCGGGAGACGATCGTCGCCCGGATGAGGCCGAGGGACTCGAGCTCGCTCACGTAGTTGGAGATCGAACGAGCGTGCAGGGGCTGGAGCCCCAGCCGTTCCGCGAGACGGCGGTACGCGTCGTAGACCTCGCCCGTCAGCACCCCGTTCCGGCGGCGCTCGCACGCCTGGAGGATCGCGTAGAGGAGCACCTTGCAGTGCGGCGGAAGGGTTCGGCAGCAGTCGAGGATGATGTCCTGCTCGAGACGGTTCTTTGCCTTGACGACGTGGTCCGGAGTGATCCGTTTGGCGCGATCTCGTTCCGCCATCTCGGCGGAGAGTCGGAGCAACGCGAGGGCCCGGCGGGCGTCCCCGTTCTCGAGAGCGGCGTACGCGGCACAACGCTCGACGACTCCGGGGTCGACCACGCCGTCGCGGAATGCTTCCTTGGCCCGGTCCCGCAGGATGTCCTGGAGCTGGAGGGCGTCGTAGGGCGGGAAGAGGATCTTCTCCTCGTTCAGCCGGCTTCGAACCCGGGCGTCGAGGTGGTTCGTGAATTTGAGGTCGTTCGAGATACCCAGCAGGACGAGGCGGGCGTTGTCGAGTTCGGTGTTGATCTGGCTGAGCGTGTAGAGGACCCCGTCCCCGCTCCGGGCGACGAGCCGGTCGATCTCGTCCAGCACGAGGATAACGGTCCCGCCGTTCGACTCCATGAGGCGACGCATCGCCACTTGCACGCGGTCGAGCGACCAGCCGGTCGGGATCCGGTCGGACTCGGTCTTCGCGAAGGTGTTGGCGATGTTCTGGAGCAGGCTGTAGGGCGTGTCGATGTTCCCGCAGTTCACATAGATGAAGGCGATGTGGCTCGCGAGCTCCGCCCGCCGCTGGATGTCCTGGACGACCTGGGAGACCACGGCGGTCTTGCCGGTCCCGATCTTCCCGTAGAGGAGCAGGTTGGACGGAACGTCCCCGCGCAGGGCGGGGGCGAGCACTTCGGCGACCGCACGGATCTGCTGTTCGCGATGGGGCAGGCGGCTCGGGATGTAGGAATCGCGAAGGACCTCGCGGCTCGCGCGAAACAGCTCGCTCTTCGTTTCGAGGATCGAATCGAGGAACCCACCGGCCGTAGTGGGAGGGACGGGCGGAGGGGCCGGGCTCCCCAGCTGGGGAGCGACGGCCGGACCTCCACCCATCGCGCGGTCGTTGACGGGAACGGCCGCAGAGAGGGAGGGGGCGGCGGCTGTGGGCCGATCCGCGCCTTCCGTGGGTCGGTCTTCCGGTACAGATGTCACGACGAAGCCTGCCCGGGCCTCGGGCGGAGTTTGCAGGTCCGCTTCACATATCTACCTTTTGTCGTTCCTTCGCCGAACTCGACGTCTTCTGCCGTAAACGACGACCGGCGCTGAGTTCGGCGGCGTTTTCCGGTAGCCGCCAGCGTCCGGCTCCGACCGAACCGATTTGAAGGGGCAGCGTTACCCTGAGGTGGGATGTCCGGCTACGGCGGCGCGCATTCGACCGCCCCGCACGGGCACGTCTCGAGCCCGATCTCCGTGGGTTGGGTCGTCGTCTCCGCCGTTCTCATCGGCACCGGGCTGTTCATGCTCGCCTACTGGCTACTGACGTTCAACTGGTTCTTCTTCCTGGGAATCGCACCGTGCGTCGCCGGAGGACTGATGCTGTTCAGTCGGCGCGCCGGTCTCGACTCGGCGTAGTCGGGCGGTACGTCCGATGGGTTCGGCGCCCGGACCGGTCGTCGTCAAGCTCGGGGGCAGCGTCATCACCCGGAAGCGGGAGGCCGAGCGGGTTCGACCGAAGATCCTTCGACGGCTCGCCGAGGAGGTGGGCTCCGTCTCGGAGATCCCGATGGTCCTGCTGCACGGAGCCGGTTCGTTCGGGCACCCGGGAGCACGAAAGTTTGGCCTCGCGAAATCCCCGGAGGTCGGCGCCCCCGCGGCGCGCCGGGGACGAGGCGCCGCGATCGTCGCGGCCGAGGTTCGACGCCTTCATCTGCAGGTCCTCCGCGAGTTGATCCGGGGCGGCGCGTCCCCGTGGTCGGTACCGGCGGCCAATCTCGCTCGAAATCGGGACGGCCGTCTCGTGGCGTTCGACCCCGCCCCCTTCCGGGCCGCGCTGGCGAGCGGACTCGTCCCGGTCTCGTTCGGAGACGTCGTTCCGGACGAGACGTGGGGTTGGTCGATCCTCAGCGCCGACACGATCGCGGTGGCCCTCGCCAAGGAATTGAGCGCCCGCCGGGTGATTTTCGTCAGCGATGTGCCCGGCATCCTGGCGCCGTCCACCGGGCGCCGACCGAGTCTCCTGGCCGAAGTGACGGACGACGTCATCGACGGCTTGCGTCGGACCGGCGGGGGCCCCGACGTGACCGGCGGGATCCGTGGCAAGGCGGAGGCGATGCGCGCGATCGCCGGCGCCGGCGTGGACGCAGGTCTTATTAGCGGACTCAAGGATGGAGAACTCCCGCGCGCCGTGCGGGGGGAATTCGTCTACGGGAGCTGGGCCCACGCGCGACCCCGCGGGGCCGCCGGACGTGGCGGGGATTGACCTCAGCCACCGGAAGGGCGAGCACGTCAAGGTCGTCCTCGGCCAGAAGGTCGACGGTCGGTACCGGTACTGGGACGACATCCAACTCGTCCACCGCGCCCTTCCGGACATCGACTTCGACGAGATCGACACCTCCACCACGTTGCTCGGTCACGCGCTCGCCGCCCCCCTCGTGATCACGGGAATGACGGGGGGATTCCCCGATGCCGCGAAGATCAACGAAAACCTCGCCCGTGTCGCTGCGGAGACCGGGATCGCGCTGGGCGTCGGCAGCGAGCGGGCCGCCATCCTGAAGGGCCAGTATCCGGAGAGCTACTCGTGCGTCGCCCGGTATCCGGTGCCGCTGCGGTTCGCCAACATCGGCGCGCCCCAAATCATCCCCCAGCATCCCGGCGAGGCCGTGGTCGGGGTCGCGGAGGTCCGGGCGGCGATGGAGCTGATTCACGCGGACGTGCTCGCGATCCATCTCAACTTCCTCCAGGAGATGGTCCAGCCGGGCGGCGACCGGAAAGCGAAGGGCGTCCTCGACCGGATCGGAGCGCTCGCCCAGGAGTTCCCGGTGTTGGTCAAGGAGACCGGCGCGGGGATCTCCCGACGCGTCGCCGAACAGCTGCGCGACCGCCACGTGCGCGCGTTCGACGTGAGCGGAACGGGAGGTACCTCGTTCGCGGCGGTCGAGCATTATCGCGCGCTGGAGCAAGGCGCGGAACGGGAGGCCCGGGTCGGGAAGACGTTCTGGGACTGGGGCATCCCCTCCCCAGTATCGGTGCTCGAGCTGGTTCCGTTAGGGGTCCCGGTCATCGCGAGTGGAGGGGTCCGATCGGGCTTGGACGTCGCCCGGGCGCTCGCGATGGGGGCTACGGCTGCCGGTACCGCGGGCGGGATCCTCCGCGCCGCGTCGACGGGGTACGCGGAGACGCGGCGCGAGATCGACCACTTCGTGCACGAACTGAAGGTCGCGATGTTCCTGACGGGATCGCGGACGGTCGCGGAGCTTCAGCACGCGCCGTACGTCGTCACGGGGGAGACCCGCCAATGGCTCCGCCCCTGAGCGCTCGTCCCCCCTCGCCCGAGGAGATCCACCGGGCCAAGCTGGCCCGAGTTCGGGAAGGGCCGGGGGGCCGTCTCCCTTCGAACGTCGACTGGGTCCGGTCCCTCTCCCCGGAGGAGCGGTCCGAATTCCAAGGTTCGGTGCTCCGACGGCCCTCCCGAAGCCTCTCCGGGGTCGCGGTCGTGGCCGTGATGACGGCGCCGGCCCGGTGCCCGCACGGCCGATGCACGTACTGCCCGGGCGGCGTCGAGAACTCGAGCCCCCAGAGCTACACGGGTGAGGAGCCGAGCGCCCTTCGGGGAGCCCAGTTCCATTACGATTCGGAAGCGATCACGACGAATCGCCTGACCACCCTCGAGGAGACCGGCCACTCTACGAGCAAGGTCGAGGTCATCGTCATGGGCGGCACCTTCCCCGCGCGACCCCGACCGTTCCAGGAGGATGTGCTGCGGGGGATCTACGACGGGCTCAACGAGTCCCGCTCCGACTCGCTCGCGGAGGCCGTTCGTCGGAACGAGACGGCCCCCCATCGGATGGTGGGACTCACGGTCGAGACTCGGCCCGATTGGTGCGACGGTCGGGTGCTGCCGTTCTTGCTCGACGCCGGTGTCACCCGGGTCGAGGTGGGCGTGGAATGCCTCCGCGAGGAGGTACTCGAGGCGGTCGGGCGCGCCCACGGCGTGGATGATGTGACGCGGGCCAGCCGCGAGACCCGCGACCGCGGTTTGAAGGTCGGCTACCACCTGATGCTCGGACTGCCGGGGATGGACCCCGCGCGCGACCTGGAGGACTTCGACCGGATGTTCGAAAGCCCCGACTTCCGCCCTGACTTCCTGAAGATCTACCCGACCCTGGTCCTGCCGGGGACACCTCTGTACGACGACTGGCGCGCGGGTCGGTACGCCCCGTACGACACCGAAACCGCCGTTTCGGTGCTCGCCGCGATGAAGCGCCGGCTCCCACCCTGGGTGCGGATCCAGCGAATCCAGAGGGACATCCCCTCCCGATTGATCGCGGACGGGGTCCGTACCAGCAATGTCCGGGAGCTCGCGATGGCGCGCGTTCGGGAGGAGGGCGGCCACTGCCGCTGCCTCCGGTGTCGCGAGGTCGGTCGACGGGCCTCTCCGCCCCCCGATGCCTTCCGGCCGTTCGAGCAGAGCTACGACGCCTCGGGGGGCCGCGAGGTGTTCTTGTCGTGGGAGGAACCGGAGACCGACACCGTGGCGGGATTCCTCCGGCTGAGGTTCCCCTCATCCTCGACCGAGGGCGGCCTCGACGCGCCCGTGATCCGGGAACTGAAAGTCCTCGGACCCGAGGTCCCCGTTGGGGGTGCCGGCGGGGACGTGGGTCAGTACCAGCATCGGGGGTTCGGGAGATCCTTGCTCGAATCGGCGGAGGATCGGGCGCGCTCCGCCGGCCATTCCCGGATCTACGTCACGGCAGCGGTCGGGACCCGGGAGTATTACCGGGCGCGAGGGTACGAGCGGGCGGGTCCGCTCATGGCGAAGTCGCTCGCCTGATTTCGAGCTCGGTCCGGCTCCGCAAAGCCTTTTGGCGCATCGGCTCCCGGAGGGCATTGATGCGAACCCGGGTCACCGTGGAGAGTTCCGCGCTCCCTCTACGGGCGCGGTGTCGCTGCGGGCATTTGCCCACCCACCACATGGTCGTCGTTCCGGTCGGCACCTCGGGGAATTTCCGCCTGGAACCGTCCGGACCGTGCAGCCTCTGCGGTGACGGGACCTGCCGTAAGTTCTCCCCCGGCGAAGAGGGAACCTCCACCGCCCCTACCCGTACGCCACCTTGATCAGGTAGTCCTTCAGCCGGTGGAGCCGGTCGTCCCAGAGGTGGAAGTGCCAGGAGCGCGCATCCTGCCATGCGTCCCCGCTCACCCAACCTACGTGCTCGAGCGTGACGTCGATCCCTTCCGGAGATTCCTGCAACCGGACGTACACGTGCGTCTTTGGGAGCGGTTCGTTCATGAGCGACGCGAACTCGGGGGGGCCCTGCCAGGAGAAGTCGATATCCAGGTCGGGAGTCAACTGCAGGATCGCGCCGTCGCTTTCGAATTCGACGGGAGCGGTCCATCCCAGCCGGTAGGTGCCGCCTTTCTTTGGTTCGATCGTCGCGGAGTCGGCGAGCCAACCCTTGACGTGGACGGGGTCGGTGAACGCCGAGAAGATCATCGGCATGGGGAGCGGGATGCACACCTGGATCAGGATCGGGTCGAGCTCCTCGTCCACGGCCCCCGCTCCCGTGCCGCCACCTAAAGGTTTTCGGTGTTGCGAGCGACACGACGTACTCCGCCCCCGGCAGAGAGCTCACTTCCAGGGTCCCCGAGCGAGCTGAAGTTTCTCCACCGGGAGAACGGATGCGGACACGGGGACCTCCCGGCCCACCGTCGGTGCCTACGAACCGGTGAACGCCCGGGGAGGAGTGGAGGGTCCGATGGCCGTTTCGCCTCCCCGGCCCGACGAGAGGCGCCCGCGGACCGACCCTGGGTCGGGACGCCATCCCTCCCCGGGTGGCGGCGAACTATACTTCGACCAGAAAGGAGAGGGGGGCGCTCGTTCGCACCACCGCCCGCACTCTCATATAGCGAGAAGCGTGGTCGGCCATCGTCTGGGACTGTGGGGTAGCTTGGTCCATCCTTCGGGGTTCGGGACTCCGAGACGCCAGTTCAAATCTGGCCAGTCCCACTGCCACGCGCGGCCCGGCCAGATCGGCCGGTCGGGCGCGCTCGCCGCTACGCTAGAGAGATTCGACCAGCTTCCGCATTGCGGCGCCGCCGCCCTTGAGGACCGGCCCGCCGTGGTACGTCATGAGCGAATCGACCGACAGCTGCCCCATCCTTCGGGCCGAGATCTGGGCGGTGGGAGTGTGGTGCGAATACTCCGGAGGGGTGAGAGTCACCCCGGCGCCATCCCCGAAGAATAGGTCGCCGGAAAAAAGGAGCTTCCGCTCGGTTTGGTAGTAGGCCGTATGACCGGGCGTGTGCCCGGGTGTATGGTAAGCGACCAGACCTCCCGCCGCGTCGAGAGTGTCCCCGTCCTTGAGGACCTCGTCGACCCGGAACGGTTCCGCCGGCGGGCTGCCGGGACCGTCGTATTTGGGCTTCTCGGCGATGTAGGCGGCCTCGATCCAGTGGGCGAACGTGCGGGCGCCGGTGACCTTCGCCATATGGCGGAGCGAACCGGTATGGTCTCGGTGGAGGTGGGTGATGAGGATCTTTTTCACCGAGTGGGGTTCGACGTGGATCTTGGCGAGATAGGCTTCGACCTTCTCATGGGCGCCCGGAAGACCGGTATCGATCAAGGTCCAGCTGGCTCCCGGGTCTTTGACCAAATAGACGTGAGTCGAAAAGTCAGGGCTCGGGTCGATTCCGTCGATCAGATGGACGCCAGGAAGTATCTCCGACATGGTGCCTCCCGGCACCCACTCGGGGGGCCCATAAATTCCATTCGGAGGGGCCCGGCCCGCCCCCAGCGACCCCGGCAAGGCCCGTGACAGGACGGCACAGCCGCCGTCACGGTTCGAGCAGAGCGCTCTTATAGGCGGACATCGACGGGAGGACGATGTCGCGCCGTGCGTTGATTCTGGCTGTCGTCGTATTGCTGATCGCCTCGTCGATGATCGTCCTTGGGCCGTCCGCGGTCCGGGGCGCGTCGGCTTCGAGCGAGCCCAAGGTCGTCCCTGTGCACCCCGCCGTGGGCCTGCTGGAGATGTATACCTCGAGCGGAGAGTATCCGTACAGCAACATAACCTACTACACTACCGGAACCTGGTACGCCGAAGGCTCCAACATCCTCTACTTCGCAGCCTATGACTCGTGGGGCGACAGTTCCGTCAAGTTCACCGTCACCGACCCCAACGCCTCCCGCGACGGCCTCGTCAACCCCGTCTTTTCGGCGACGGTCCCCATCAACAACACCACCTTCGAATACTTCTCCGCGAACACCGGCGTCTCGTTCACTTTCCCCGCCGATCTCAAGATCGGGGGCGGCTGGAACGTCACCGTCTCGGGAACGCTCGCGGGCAACGTCACCTACCCCATCTACGTCGGAACCTACTACGAGAACATCGCGGGCTCTCCCGAACCGTACGCGATCGTCCTCCCCGGCGAGTCTATCACCACCGCCTACCAGGCGATCAGCGACGCCAACGGTGCCCCGGATTCCTCCATCACGAACGTTTCGTACAACGGATACTATCACGGAGCGAACAGCAACGTGACCAACCTGTTCGCCGGCGGGAGTGTCTCTCAGCCGGCCGCCTCGCTCGGCAGCTACACGTGGACCGTCCCGGCGAATGCGACGTTTGACACGGCGATCGTGCTGAACGTATGGGTTTCGATCTACGTCGGCACCCAGATGGCGGAGAACGAATCCTACTCAGTCGCGTACACCGTCGGCGCGGTCTACATCTACCAGTTCTACATCGAGTCGGAGAGCGGAGCCGTCTGCCCCACCGACGGGAGCTACGACTACTACAGCTCGGGCTCGCTCGTCCAGGCGTGCGCCGTGGTAGGTGCCTTCGGTGGGGAGGACCAGTTCACCCCCGTTCCGAACCTCGCGGTGGCGATCAACTTCTGGAATGGGACGAATGTCGTCACCCCACCGGGGAACACCCCGACCTCGATGGTGAGCAACGCGACGGGCACGGTCCCCTTCGCATTCTGGGCGAACAGCCCCCAGTTCAGTGCGTGGTACCAGTACCCCTTCTACAACTCGGTGAACCTGACGGTCACCGACCCGGCCGCGATGCCCGTGCCCGCCTCGAACCACGACATCGCGTGGTACAACCAGACGTTCTACGTCACACCGGGATCGGGCTCGGTCGGAATTACGGTCGGCCTCAACCAGTTGACCTACTATCCCGGCCAGACGATCACGGCGACCTGGGCGATCAACCCGACCAACCCGAGCGCCGGAACGGTCGACGCGGTCGCGTGGTACATCTACGGACTGGCCGGCGACTTCCTCGGCCAGGGACCGATCTCGAGCACGGCCAACACCGGCACGCTGACGGTCACGCTCCCCGCGGGATACACAGGACCGTTCACCCTCGAGATCTTCGCGTCCAACGCGACGGAGTCGTTCGAGGGCCAGGTCTCCGCGATCATCGTCCTGCCGTCCCTGTTCCTCACTCCCAGCTCGACCACGTTCACCCCCGGTGCAACCGAGACCATCATGGCGCAGGCCTGGGGGGATTCGGGACTCACCGCGCCGGTGATCACCTACGAGGTCTACGCGGAGTACGGACTCGGTTACACCGGCTATGGCGGCGGCGGCATGGTCGCGTCCGGCACCGTGACGAACGGAAGTTCGTTCACCATCAACGTCCCGTCCACGGGCGCGCCCGACCGCTACTACGTCTACGCGTACCTGAGCTCGGCGGCGGGCACCGCGGCCACGGCGACCCTGAACGTCTACCAGTCCTGGGGGTACAACGTCTTCGTCGGGGTCACCACGGCCTCGAGCTACTCGGACGGGAGCTACCAACCCGGACAGACGGTGACGGTCTCCTACTCGATCGTTCCCTACGGGAACGCGCCGCTGCCCACGTTCTACCAGTTCGCCATCTACCTCTACGGGACCCAGATCTCGAGCCTGATCTCGACTCCCAGCACCTCGGGTACCGTCCAAGTGACGATCCCCTCGGGCTGGCAGACGGGACTCGCGCTGCTCGAGGTGGAGCTGGAAGGTACCTATCTGGCGGGCAACTCGTGCGGAAACGGATTCTGCTACGGCGAGACGGGCATCACCATCAACGCGCACCCCTCCGCGCTCAGCATGGAGATCGGTGCGGGCAGCGGCCTCACGGTCGGATGGTTGATCCTCCTGATCATCATCATCGTGGTCCTGGTCGTGCTCGTCCTGCTCATCCGCCGGAAGAAGGCGTCCCCGCCCTCGGGCGGCACGTCGGTCACGACTCCGATGAACCCACCGGCGCCGGCCCCCACGGGACCCGGAGCGGCCGCCTGGCAGGAACCTAGTTCACCACCCCCGGCGACCGACGGCCAGCCCCCGATGCCGTCTCCGCCCCCCGGTGCGCAGTAGAACGCGAGCGCCGTTCTCGTCGAACCCTTTCCTTTCCCTTTTTTCTAGAACTCGGACGCCCGGTCCGTCCTGGGATCGGGCCGACCGTTCCTACCCGGGGAATGCCGCCCCGAGAGCGCGCACCGAGGCGGAGACGTCGTCGGCGGGCAACGCTCCGAAATCGAAGATGCCGAGGACCTCGTCGACCCCGATCGTACGGAACTCGTCCAGCCGCGCCGCGACATCGCGGGCGGTTCCGATGAGAACGAGCCCGCTTTCCTCCAACCCCGCTCGGCTGGCGTGGTGGGGGTCGTGGGCGGCCTTGGCCTGGTAGAAAGTGCTCTGGGTCTTGAGGCGGCTATCCAGATACCGGTCGAGTGCCGCGCGCGCCCGGTCCGGATGTTCGCCGGCGTAGAGATGCAATCCGACCGCCACCTCCGCACGGCTCCCCGCCGGCAGGGCGTTCCGGTACTCCCGGATCTCCTCCGCGAGTTCCGTAATTCCGGAGACGGTCGCGTAGGGTATGGTGGCCATGGAGACGTTTCGCCGGGCGACGTAGGGAATCGCTTCCCGTCGCTGCACGGCGATCCAGAGCGGAGGGTGAGGGGTTTGCACCGGCCGAACGTTGAGAGTGACCAAACGGGCGGCCGTCTCTGATGCCCGTACCTCGCGGCCGGCGAACGCATCCAGGATCGTGGCCAGCGAGCGGTCGAATGGCTCGCGTTTGGTCGCCGGATCGACCCCGAACGCCTCCAATTCGGTCGGAATGTAGCCACTCCCGACCCCCAGATTGACGCGACCGTGGGTCAACTGGTCGAGGAGGGCGTACTCTTCGGCGAGATCCACCGGACGGTGAAAGGGAAGGACGCTGACCATCGCTCCCAAGCGGAGACGTCGGGTCCGGGCGCCGCACGCCGCGAGAAGGACCGGTGGTGAGGGACAGATCCCGCCCGGTTGAAAGTGGTGTTCGGCCACCCAGATCCCGGAAAGACCGCCCGCTTCCGCGCTCTCGGCCAACCGCACCACCTCGGCGTACCGGTCCCGCCCTTGCCCCTCGGGCAATGGGAATTGGTCCACGACCGTGAATGCCGAGAGCCGCACGACGCCGAGGACCCGGGCCGGGTAGAAGTCCTTTGGCCCGGGGGCACTTCCGAACGCGACGCTCCCGCCGGCTTGTGTCGGGCCTCACGGGCAACGAGGTTCCGCCGCACCGAAACCCTAAGGCCCCGTCAGGGTCCTCAGACGACCGCGGGCTGGTAGATCAGTTCGGAAGATCGCCGGTTTTGCAAACCGGAGGTCTCGGGTTCAAATCCCGACCAGTCCATTATCCCCCTGCCGTACCGCGCCTGGATTTGAACCCCCCGGGGGACTGGAGCTCCATCCGTCCATCGGTCCGAGTCGGCCGGTTCGCGACGCGGTTGGAATTGGGGCACCTCGTCCCAACTGAGGACAGCCCAGGAAGGCCCCCCCTGCTCGTATGATTCATCGATCCGTCACTGACAATCCCTCGCGGAGACCGTCGAAGAACAGCGGACGTGGGAAATCAGTCGGACTGCCGCGGAGCGGAGCTTGGTGTTGCCTCGGCAATTCAGGTTCGACCCGAACGCAGCGATCAACCGCGATACAGGGTTGATCTCGGTCCGACCTTCAGGATGCGGACGGTACCGCCCTCCACTCGGAAGATGGCTCCCCAGATGCCGAAGCGAATTACCCAACGGCCACCCGGCTCACGCAAGGGTTTGACCCGATAGCCCGGTCCCGGGTCGAACGGATCGCGTTCGAGCGCGTCGAATGCCTGCTGAAACTTGTTCTAGACGTTTCGGGGTAGTCGGTAGAGCTCTGACTCTGCTCGAGCCGCGTAGACAATCCGAGGCACGGCTCAATGCCCGTGACGGCGACGGGACCCTTCGCGGGTGACGAACCGTCCCTTTTCCCGACGGTTCAGTTCCTTCAACAGAGAGCGAGGTGGTTTGGCGAGGATCATCTCCTCGATCGCGTCGTCCAAGGTAGGCGCGTTCGGGTCGAACCCCTGGATCATCTCAACCGTCGACCGACGGAGCATGACCTGAACCCGATTATCGGTGGCCATTAGTCTCCGGACTCCCTGGGTGGGCTTAATCCCTACACCCCCGCCGGCCGGTTGGTGGACGATGGACAAGGTCCCACCGAACCAAGTCACTGCCGGCAACCGCGGGGTCAAGCAGAGGACGGGATTCGAACCCCCGGGCGGTGTGGACGCCGACCAGTCCATCCCCCATCTCTCCAGCTCGCGGTGGAGGATTGGGGATTCGATCTGACCTCGCGACCCCGTCGGTGCACGAGGACTCGAGGGGGCTGCCCCTGGGCCAAGAACCTGGGTCGGAGATAGTCCCGCGACCCGAATTGCCTCGGATAGGTTGGGGACGCCCGTCCGTCGTTCGAGTTCCGAACGATAATATACTCACCCGCGAACTCGAAGGTGATGGCACAGGACAGCCCGGCCTCTCACGCGGGAACGGTACGGGTCGGGGACCGAACGGTAAACCGGCTCGGCCTCGGGGCCAATCGGATCACCGACACCGAATCCGCGCGCGCGCTCCTCGAGAGAGCCGTCGAGCTCGGGGTGAATTTCATCGATACCGCGGACGTCTACCAGTTCAACGAGAGCGAGAGCACGATCGGGAAGGTGCTGGGGAGTCACCATCCCGGGGTCGTGGTGGCCACGAAGGGCGGGGTCGCTCGAACGTCGGACGGCGGAAGTGTCGACGGCCATCCCGAATACCTCCGTCAGGCGGTGGAAGGGAGCCTGGAGCGGTTGAGGGTCGACTGCATCGAACTCTACCAATTGCACCGGGTCGATCCCCACGTTCCGATCGAGGAGAGTGTGGCGGCGCTCAAGGAACTGCAGGAGTTGGGAAAGGTCCGCCAGATCGGGCTCTCCAACGTCTCGGTCGGGGAACTCGAGCGGGCGCGCCGGGTGGCGACGATCGTTTCGGTCCAAAATCGATTCAACATCCTTCAGCGCGAACAGGAGTCCGTCCTGGACTACTGCGCCCAGCATTCGATCGCGTTCATCCCCTGGACCCCGTTGCACCGCGGGAACCTCGCGGCCGAGAAGACCCTCTCCGAGGTAGCGGGCCGGTACGGCGCGACTCCGCACCAGCTTGCGCTACGTTGGCTCATCCAGCGGTCTCCGGCCGTACTCCTGATCCCGGGCACGCTCTCGGTGGTCCATCTCGAGGAAAACCTGGGGGCCGCCGAGATCCCGCTCAACGACGAGGATTTTGGGACGCTCAGCCGGTTGGCCGTCCCCTAGGTCGAGGAGGGGTGGAACTCCCCGACGGACCCCGTCGCGCTCATCCCATTCGACCTGGCGGCGGTGAATGGGGCGACACTCCTGTGGGCGAACGGACGGTGGTTCGACCTGGTGGGACGGAGAAAAGAAGTCTGGAAAGGGTTCGACGGGGCCGTCCGGGGGGGCGGCGCCGGGGCGACCTAGATCGCCCCCGGGGGAGGGCTCGGCGGGCT
>JAKIVW010000145.1 GCA_022750355.1 Thermoplasmata archaeon | reverse complement strand
GGATCCTCCTCGGCCTCGGATGGGGACTCGGGGTCGTCGTGAACCTCCTCCTCCACTGGGAGGCCGCGATGGGTCCGTTCGAGATCGGGACCGTGCACTTCGGACCGACCATGGGCGCGTACGCCTGGTCCGTCTTCGCCCTCGGACTCGCGGCCGGTGCGGTGGGCGCTTCGTTCCTGGTCGTCGCGCGGAGTACCCCTCGGGGGGCGTTGGTCCTGCCGGGCGCCGACTACTGAATTCGGCCCGTCACCGAGGTCGGGCGCGTCATGCGCCGAGAGGGAGGGCTCCGGGCTTCCACGGGATTCTTGGTCTGTTTGAGGGTCTGTGCGCAGTCCGAACAGACCCGCTCGTCCGCGTCCAGGCAGCCCCGGCAGAACGTCCGGCCGCACACGGTGCATCCCAGCGTGGCGGGGATCCCGCACTTCGCACACTGTCCTACGAACACGGTGAGTTCCTCCCGCCGAGACAGGTATCTATGAGAGGACCCGGCTCGCCTTAAGGCCTTCGACGAACCCGCCGGAGAACGGTCGGCGCGTGACGTAATCGGCCGCCGCGCGGGCGCGCGGACTGCCGGACGGGAAGCTCACGCCAAACCCCGCGGCCCGGAGCATTTGGACGTCGTTGTCACCGTCGCCCAGGACCACCGCGTCCGCGAGCGTCCGGTCGAGCGGCCCGAGAACGCGGTCGAGGGCCGCCTTCTTTCCCGCTCCGGCCTCCATAAGATGGATTGCAAATCCCGTGGACTCGACCGTGACGGGACGGTTCCCCAGCACGCGGCGGATCGACGCGACCGAAACGGTCGGTTCGATCGCGACCTCGCACTCGCGCCAACGGTCCGTGAACAGCCTCCGTACCGGGAGCCCCGCCCGGACCAGCGAGCGATACGCCGCGAGGGCGACCTTCCGGTCCGCCAACGCCTCCACGCGATCCCGGCCGGCCCCGTCCTTCCACCAGAGCAACCCTCCGTTCTCGGCCACGATCGGTCCCGATAGTCCGAGCGAGCGGTGGAGCGCGAGGGCGATCGGAAGGACGTTGCCGGTGGCGAGCACCACCGGGATCCCTCGGTCCTCGAGCGTGCGGAGCGCGCGGATGGCGTCGGGGTCGAGGCGGCGGGTCCGGTCGGTGAGCGTGCCGTCGATATCGGTCACGACCAATCGGAATTCTTGCCGGGTCGGTGCCGGGGTTCCGGTCGGGGTGGATTTCGCTCGCATTCGCGTCCCGGCCCGACTATCCGTTCGTCTCCGCTCGGAGTCGAGCGATCGAGCGCCGAACCGCATCCGCGATATCCTTGCCGTCCCGCCGACCTCTCACTTCGCGCATGACATCCCCCATCAGGGGGGAGAACGCCGCGTCCCCTCGCTCCCGCACCATCGGGGCATTCGCGCGGACGATCCGATCGGCGATCGCATCGAGGTCGTCGACCTTGGGTCCGGTCAAGCCTGCGCGTTCCACCGCGACGTCCAGGGTGGGCGCTCCGGCCAGCCAGGCCGCCAGGACCGCCGGGATCCCTTCCTTCGAAAATCGACCGGACTCCGCCGCCCCGAGCAGTTCGTCCAGTCGGTCCACGGTCAGGGTCGCTCCGGAGTCGGTGGCGCCTTCGGGCGTTGCGGCCGGTAGATCCTGGGTCAGGACCCGCGCCACGATCCCGGGCGCCCGACCTCGATGGACCAACTCCTCGAGCCACTCGGCCTCCCCGGAGGCGACCAACTGTCGGGCGATCTCGGCCGGAAGTTGGTACTCGGCGACGAGGCGGTCGCGCTGGGCTGCCGGGCGCTCCGGCAGGCGAGCCCGGAGCAGCGCCAGCCGCTCGGCGGTGATCGGGATGGGAGGGACATCCGTTTCCGGATACATTCGGTCCCGACCGGGGAGCGGTCGCGAGTACCGGGTTCGCCCGTCCGGTAACGGGTCTCGGGTCTCCCCCGGGATTCCTTCCAAGGCGGCCACCGCGCGGGTGGCGATCCTTCGGAGTGCGGCCTCCGCGCGGTCGCGGGACGGGTCTACGACGAGAACGAATGCGTCCTTCTCCTCGAGGGTCAGCGCTTCGCGCACGCGGGTTACGTCGTCCGAACTCAGCCCGTGCCCCGGCAGTTCGTCGGAGTGCAGCAAACCGCCGAGACCGGCGGACCGAGCTTGATCGGCCAGTTCCCGGCCGAGACGCTCTTCGGAGTCCCCCGCCGACCGGAGGAGGTCGGCAAAACCGGGTAGGCTGATAGCGAGGACGACGCGGCCCTTGCGTCGGGCCCCAGCCAGGGGGCCCGACGCGACCTCCGTCAGCAGGGGAGTGACGTCATGGACGGTTCCCGAAGGGGGGGTAGCGCCCCGCGCCTGAAGTTGGTCGCGAACCGAGAGGAGGGTGAGTTGCCGGCCGACCTCGCGGTCGGCGTATTCTTGGATCTTCCGAAGTTCCTGGACCCCTTTGATCTCGATCCGGCGCCCCCCCTCGATCGAGACGTTGAGGTCCTCACGGATCGTGCCGATCCCCCGACGGACCCGGCCCGTCGCCCGGAGGAGGGCCCCGATCTCCTCCGCCACTTCCCGGGCCTCTCGACCGTCCGAGATGTCCGGGCCGGTCGCGATCTCGATGAGCGGTATCCCGAGCCGGTCGAGTCGGTAGGTGACCCCCTCCTTCGAGTCGGCGATCTTCCGGGCCGCGTCCTCCTCCAAACAGATCGTGTCGATCGCATGCCGGCGTCCCCCCACCTCGAGATGGCCGTTGGTCGCGATGAGGGCCGTGCGTTGAAATCCGGATGTATTGGACCCGTCCACCACGATCTTGCGCATCACCTCGACTTCGTCCACCGGTCGAGCGCCGAGAAGGAGGGCGAGTTGAAGCGCCGTGTCGAGGGCCGAGGCGTTCAGGGGATGAGGAGGCTCCTCGTCCATCTCTACCAGGCAGTCGCACGGGGTCGACTCGTAGGAGTACAGCAATCCCCGTTCGGCTTGCAGCGCCGCGGCCGCATCGACGGCGCGGTTCTCGCCTCCCGAGGCCCGGAGGCGCCGGGAGAACGAGTGGGTCACCACCTCCGAGAATTCGGAGGGACAGGCACAGAACAGCTTCCCCGTTGAGAGCTGTTGGTGGACCTCGAGGCCCACCTTCACGGGGGGGCGCCTCCGAGGTGACGTTCCAAGAACTCTCCCGCCCGGGGCGCCCGCAGGAGGGCGCGCACCCCGTCGGGGGTCGGCGAGTGCCCGAGCGCCCAAACGAGCTTGGCGTAGGCCGTCTCGGGGAGCAGGTCGTCCAGATACAGGACGCCGGCGCCGAGCAACTCGCGTCCGGTCGCGTACACATACGGGTCGGCCACTCCCCCCAAGCACTGGGTCGTCATCGCCACCACCACGCCGTGGCGGACCGCCTCACGGATCCAGTCGAAGTGGGCCGAACTCACGTGCCCGAGTCCGGTCCCGGCCAAGATAATCCCCCGAAGGCCACGTGCGAAGGCCGCCGCTCCTTCTGGCGCCAGACCGGGGTAGAACCACAGCAATCCGGCATGGGTGTCGATGGGGAGGTCGCAGACGGCCGGCCCGACGGCGGGAGGCTTCACCGCCCCGGCGAGCGACACCTGGCCCTCCTCGACCCACCCCAGAACCGGTCCGTTCCGGCTCTCGAAAGCATCCCGTCGGCTCGAGTGCATCTTGCGGACCCAATTGCCCCGATGGATGGCGAACCGGGTATCGGACGGGCCGGCGTGCATCACGACCACGACCTCCCCGATGCGGCCATCCCGGGCCACCTGGACCGCCGCGTCCAGGTTGGACGGGCCGTCGGACGAGGGCCGGTCGGGGGAGCGTTGCGCTCCGACCAACACCACCGGTCCGGGGAGATTGACCAAAAGGAAGCTGAGCGCGGCGGCGGTGAAACTCAACGTGTCCGTCCCGTGGGCGATGACCACGCCACAGGCCCCGGACCGGAAGGTCTCGACCACGTGGGTGCCGAGCTCGGCCCAGTCTTCGGGTCGAAACTCTTCGCTCAGGCGGTCGAACACCGGCAGGATATGGACGGCCCCCGTCCGCTGGAGCTCGGGGTAGAAGGCGAGGATTTCGGATTCACCGCTGACCGGTCGGACCCCCCCGGTCTCGTAGTCGACCCGGGAGGCGATGGTCCCTCCGGTCGTCAGGAGCCCGACCCACGGTCCTGACGGCGGTGGCATCGCGGAAGATGGGACCTTCGGCGCACCCGCGGGCGAGGGCGCAGGGTCCTCCAAGGGGCGAAACGAGAAGTCCGGTCCGATCCGTAGTCCCACGTTGTACCCGCTGGCCAGTTTCAGCTGAAGGATCCGGTCGCCACTGAAGCCGTGTCGGGGAACGACGGTCCCTCGCCACGTCGAGCCGGCGGGGTCCCTCACTTCGACGCGTCGACCCATCGAGAGCGCGGAGAGCAAGGGCCAGGGATCCTCCGTGACCGGGTCGCTCATGGCACGAGTCCTTGTCCCCGGGCGCGTGGGAGCGCGCCGCACTATAAACTGTGGTGCCGACCGCCGAGAGCGCACCCCGCGGCTTTTATAGAGAACCTCGCTCCGCGCTGACGGGAAATTAGCCCAAACCGAATGCCCGTGTGGGGTAGCTACGGGAGCGGGGAATACCCCCCGGCCCGCTGCAATGGATTATCCTAGAGGCCTGCGGAGC
>JAKIVW010000020.1 GCA_022750355.1 Thermoplasmata archaeon | reverse complement strand
CCGAAGGTGTGACCCTAGCGTCGTCCACGAACTCGAGAATGCGATTAGGGATGGGCTCGGCCGGATTCGAACCGGCGGTCTTCGCTGTGTGAGAGCGACGTCGTAACCACTGGACCACGAGCCCGCCATTCGGCACCGAGCGCCCGTACGCCTTAAGTTTTCTTTCACGGCAACGAGAGCAAGAGGGGAAGCAGGAGACTCGCCGCGACCGTGAGCACGAGCCCACTGGCGAGCGAGAGACTCGCGGCTTCGGTCGCCCCGTAGCGCGTGACGAAGTAGAGCGTGGTGTCCATGGAGGTGGCCCCACCCATGGCCGCCAGCCCCTCCCCCCGAAGCCGTCGACCGAGGATCGGGGAGAGCAGCATCGTCAGGTCTTCGCGCAGGAAGTTGGTGGAGAACGCGAGGAGACCGAGGAGGGCGCCCGCCCGCGCGCCGACGAGCGGACCGGCAAGCGTGTACCAGCCGAAGGCAAAGGCCGTGGCCAACGCCGCGGGGGCCGAGGTCCCTGTGAGGACGATGAACATCTCGGCGGCCGCCACCGAACCGGTGACCGCGGCGGTCAGAGGGACCCACAGGCGACGGAGCCCGTCCACCCGGAGTTTAAGGTCGAAGGCGACCAGCGCCAGGAGGACGTAGAGTGCCCAGGGAAGTGCGGTGCCCGTCGGGACGCTGACCAGTCGGCCGAGTGCGTAGCCCCCCAACAAGGCGGCGAGCAGGAGGAGACTGATGGGGAGTTGGCCTCCCCCTCCGGGAGCCGTGGGGGCGGTCGGAGCTTGGGGCGGAGGGGAGGCTCGGGTGACCAGTAGATGTGCGGCGATCGTGAACCCCAGGATCAGAGCCACGAACCCCAGCGAGAGGGGGATGGTCGCGATCAACTGCGGGACGGGCACGGCAGCCAGGCTCGCTCCGAGGAGTCCGACCAGGACCCCGACCGTCAGGAGGGTCGCCCGGCCGACCCACGGAGTGTTCGGTCGAACGAGTCGGCCCAGGACCAGGCCGACCAGGAATGCGACGTAAAGGAACGGATCGAACTCCACGGCGTCGCTACCCCGACCAGGCGGTCAGGGGTCGGGCGCGACCGGGTGGGGTCGGAGGACCCAGCCAAACCGTTTCGTCGCGGCCCGGTCCATATCCCACGTACTCGACCGGGACCCCGGTCTCCTGGGTGATGAAGTCCAGGAAACGACGCACGGGCGACGGGAGGGCCGACGCTCCCTCTCGGCGGAGGCGTTCCTTCAGCTTCTCATGGAACGGTGGCCACCCCTCGAGCTGTTGATACACGGGTTGCACCTTCAACAGGTCGGTCGCCTGCAGCGGCAGCCCGTCGTGGACGGTCGTGCCGTCGGGGAGCACGTACTGGACACAGACCGGTACGGTGGCCTCCCCACCGAGGACATCTACCTTGGTGATCGCGAGGGAAGTGAACCCGTTCAGTCGGGCGGCGTAGCGAAGGAGGACCAGGTCGAGCCAACCCGTCCTTCGGGCCCGGCCGGTCGTGGCGCCCCGTTCCCCTCCCACGCGTCGGAGGAACTCGCCCTTCTCGCCGGTATCCTCCGTGGGGAAGGGGCCTGCGCCGACTCGAGTGCAGTAGGCCTTCGCCACGCCGACGACCGAATCGAGTTCGGTGGGGGGTATCCCACTTCCGACCATCGCCCCGGCGCTGGTCGGATGGGAGCTGGTCACGTACGGATACGTTCCGAAGTCGATGTCGAGCAGCGTACTCTGGGCGCCCTCGAGGAGGATGGCCTCTCCCCGGGCGATCGCGTCCCAAAGCATGGTCTCGGTCCCCCGAACGTAGGGGGCGAGGTGAGCCCCGGTTTCGGCCAACTGGGAGGCCAGTTGGTCGATCGGGGGGAGATTGGGAACGTGCGCTTTGACGGCATACAGGAGTTCGAGTCGCTCCCGGACCACGGCGGGACGGGATAGGTCCCCCATCCGGATCCCCCAGCGGCCGTACCGATCTTCGTACGCGGGTCCGATCCCCCGACGGGTAGTGCCGAGTTGGGCCGACGGGTTCTTGGCGGCGCGCAGGTCGTCTTGCCAGGCATCCTCGATCTCGTGGATCGGGAGCAGGACGTGGGCCCGGTCGGAGATGACCACCTCCCCGCGCAGGAGGCCCCGACGCTCGAGGTCCTGGATCTCTTCCTCGAGCTTCATCGGGTGGAGCACCATGCCGGGGCCGCTGACCCCGATCACATTGCGGCGGAGTACGCCGCACGCGAGCTGGTGAAGTACGACGGTCCCTTCGGGGAGATGAATGGTGTGACCGGTGTTCGGCCCGCCGGCGGAACGGACCACATACCGGGCCTGGGCCGAGAGGAAATCGGAGATCTTGCCCTTGGCCTCGTCGCCGAACTGCGCCCCGATGACTACACGGACGCTCGTATCGATCTCCCCGGCGAGACCGAGGCATCCGGGTACATGTGGGTTGTGGCGGTCAGGGGGATCCGAGTTCGTGGGGCTGGGCGAGGTTCGGGCCAGTACGGACGAGGTCCGTTCCGTCCGTCAACGTCGACGGGGCGGACGTACCCGAGTCGTCGTCCGGTCGGCGGTGGCTTCCGGACATGAACGCCCGGGTTTTCGCCCGGTGGCACTGTCGGCAGATCGTCTGAAGGTTGGAATATTCGAGGGCCGCGCCGCCTCGGGCGATTTCGACGATGTGGTCGACGTCGAGTTCCCGAGCGCGACGCCGGAGCCCACAGACCTGACACCGATACCGATCTCTCAGCATCACATACGTCCGCGCGGAATCCCAGAAGTAGTGTCCGTGAAATTTCCATTGGCACGTCCGGGAACAATAGGGCGTTCGGTGAGTGGGGAGCGCCCGCTCGCACTCCACGCATTGCGCGGCGGCTCGTGCCCGTCGACGGCGATCGGCCCCGTCCGAGAACCAAGCGACCGATAGGGCGAGGATGCGACCGTTCGGCCCCACTCGGACGGACGGAGCGGTCGTCGCCCGGCGGGTCACGACCCGATGTCCCCGATACCTCGTATGAGGGTTGTCCTCCAACGGAGGGCGGCCCCCGCTCCGGCCCGTCACGGCTTAATTCCCTGCCGATTGTCCGGCCGTGCGATTTCCCCTGGCCGATTGGATCGACGATCACGCCGATTGTCGCTACAACCTTGGCAAGAGCGGAATGATCGGAACGATCCAACATCCCCACCCGACCCTTCGAGAGATACGGAGGGCCTCGGCCAGCGATCTCGTCGAGCAACTCGCCGACGGCGTGGGCGTGGACCCCCGTCGAGTCTTCCTCACCGTCGGCGCGACCGAGGCCAACGCCTGGGTGACGCTCTTTCGATCTCGGGCCCGGCGCGGCAAGGTCCCCCGGGTCCGGGTCCATTTTCCCGAATACCCTCCGCTCGTGGACGTCGCCCGGTGGGCCGGGTTCCGGGTATCGGGACCCACCGTTCCGGCGGAGCTGGCGGTGGTCTCCCTCCCCCGGAACCCCGAGGGTATTCTTTGGTCGGACCCGGAGCTCGAAGCGTGGACCGAAGGGGCGCGGTCGGTCCTCATCGATGAGACGTTTCGTCCGTTCGCGGGCGCACCGAGCCACGCCCGCGCGGGTCGGCCCGGGGTCTGGGTCACGGGGTCGTTCACCAAATTCTATGCGGCGGACGATGTTCGCGTCGGGTACGTCGTGACCCCGCCCGAGGAACGTACCCCGTTCGCCCGATTCCACGGCCTCGTGACCGATGAGCTCGCCCCGTACTCCGTGGCCGCGGCCTTGCGTATCCTTCGGGAGGGCCCCTCGCTCGTGGCGCGCGTCCGTCGGCGTTTCGAAATGAACCGTTCGGCGCTCGCGCGGGCTCTCCCCCTCCCAAGGACCCCGTGTGCGCCGGTCCACTTCGACCGCGTCCCGGACGGGGACCGACTGGCGCGACGATGCCTGCGCGCCTCCGTCCTCGTCTGTCCGGGTTCGTTGTTCGGAACTCGGGCCGGGGTCCGGATCTCACTCACGCGCCGTTCGTTCCCTCGAGACCTGGCCGCCTACCTGCGGGTCCGGTCCCGCGAATTCTGACCCGATGGCCTAACGGGGCATCCGCGAGGGGGACGGTTCGACGGCCCCCTGGGGATTTCGCCCCAGGGCGAGGCGGGCCAACGTGACCTGACGGACCGGTTCGATCCGTACCTCGGAGGTGGTTCCCTCCCGCTCCAGGAGGAACGTCTTCGCGAACGCGCGCGCCCGGTCCGGATTCGATTCGTGGACCAACAGGAATCCCCGGGCGAGCTCGGTGAGAACCGCCCGGGTCGGGACGACCTCCGTGAGCGACCGCTCATCCGCCTCGCGTGGGATCTTTCGGACCGGGAGTTCGTCCATCCGTCGGGGGCGGAGCCGACGGGACGGCCTTAAAGGAAGGCGGTCCACGGGACGCGGTCGGGCGCGGGGGGCCCCGAAGTTATAATGCCGCTTCCTCGTTCTTGGTGGAGCGTCCATGAGCGAAACTCCACTGGCGTCACCTCCGCGTGCCTCCTCGCCGCCGGCCGGTTCAAAGCCTGCTCGGGGGGTTCTCCTCCGCACCGCCATTCCCGGCCCGGAGGCTCAGAAGGTCATCGCTCGCGACCAGAAGTATCTCATGACCGTCACCAAGACCGAGCCGATCGTCGCGGCCTCGGGTCAGGGGGTATGGATCACGGACGTCGACGGCAATCGCTTGCTCGACTTTGCGGCCGGGATTAGCGTTCTGAACGTCGGCCACAGCCACCCCGACGTCGTCCGTGCGATCCGGGACCAGGCGGGAATCCTCCAACACTTCGCCGGGACCGACTTTTACTACGACCTGCAGGTCCGACTCGCCGAGAAGCTCACCCAGATCACGCCGGGGACGTTCGCCAAAAAGATCTTCTTCAGCAACAGCGGGACGGAGAGCGCGGAAGCGGCGCTCAAGATCGCCCGATGGAACCGACGGCGGCCGATCACGATCGGACTGCTGGGGGCGTTCCACGGTCGCTCGATGGGTTCGCTTTCGATGACCGCCTCCAAACCCGTCCAGCGGGCTCGGTACGCCCCGTTCGTGAACGGGGGCCACCACATTCCGGCGCCCACCTGCTATCGGTGTCCCTACAAGCTCGAGTATCCGAGCTGCGATCTCTACTGCGCCAAGATCCTGAAGGAGCTTTACTTCGAGACCTCGATCCCGCCGGACGACGTCGCCGCGTTCATCGCCGAGGGCGTGATGGGCGAGGGAGGCTATTTCGTCCCACCGAAGGGCTGGCATCAGGTGATCAAATCCACCCTGGACGAACACGGCATCCTGTTCATCGACGACGAGGTCCAGTCCGGCATGGGACGAACGGGTCGCTGGTTCGCCATCGAACACACCGGCGTCACACCCGACATTCTGACGATGGCCAAAGCGGTCGGTGGCGGCATTCCGATGGGCGCGGTGGCGATGCGGGCCGACCTCGACCTCGGGACCGGTGCCCACTCGAACACCTTCGGCGGAAACTTGATCGCCTCGGCGGCTTCGATCGCGACGATCGGTGTGATCGAACGAGAGGGTCTCTTGCACAATGCGACGACCCAAGGCGACTACCTCATGCAACGGCTGCACGAGCTCCAATCCCGCACGGACGAGATCGGGGACGTGCGCGGGATCGGCCTGATGGTCGCGACCGATTTCGTGAAAGATCGCCGCACGAAGGAGCCGGCGGTCCAGTTCCGGGACCGGGTCCTGGTCGAGGCCTACCGCCGGGGCCTGATCCTGCTCGGCTGCGGGAAGTCCGCCATCCGCTACATCCCCCCGCTCATCGTCCAGCGGGAGGAGATCGATGAGGCGGTCGAGATCGTCGACGCCGCGATCTCCGCCGCCCGCGCGGGCGCATGAAATACGGCCACCTAGCCGGACCCGGGCGGATCGTCCTATCGGAGCGCCCCGCACCGACGGCGGGTCCGGGAGAGGTCGTCGTCTCGCTCGCGGCGTGCGGGGTCTGCGGCACGGACCTCGAGAAACTCCGAGGGAATTATCAGAGCGCCGGACTGATCGGCCACGAGCCGGTCGGGCGGGTCGCGGAGCTGGGGTCCGGCGTCGAGGGCCTCGCCCTCGGCGATCGCGTGTTCGTCCACCACCACGTTCCGTGCTATTCGTGCGAGGTCTGCGCTCGGGGGGACTACACGTTCTGTCCGACCTACTCGAAGACCAACATCGACCCCGGGGGATTTGCCGAATCGTTCCGAGTCCCCGCCGAGAACGTCTCGAGGAAGGCGATCGTCCGGTTGGCGGATACCGTAGACTGGGACGCGGGCGCACTGCTCGAACCGGCCGGATGCGCCCTGACCGCGATCCGTCGGGTGGGAATGCCGGACCGCCCTACGGCCTTCGTGCTCGGCCTTGGCCCTGTCGGTCTTCTCTATGCCCGCCTACTGAAGTCCATGGGGGCGGCCTGGGTCGGCGGCAGCGAGGTGAGCCCGCTGCGGCGGCAGGTCGCGGAGCGGGGCGGCATCGATGTCACGGTCGACCCTCGCGAGCCGAGCGCTACGAAGTCCGCGGTGGAACGGGCTACCGGAGGACGAGGGGTGGACCTCGCGGTGGTGGCGGTCGGCCACCCCGCGGTCGTTCGGGAAGCAACGACCCTCGTTCGTAGGGGAGGGACCGTCAATCTGTTCGGGCTGCCCGAGGCGGGCAGCCGTATCGACGCCGACCTCCAGGACCTGTACTTGCGGGGGATCCGTTTTGTTCCCTCCTACGCCACGACCGAGCCCGACCTGTTGGAGGTCCACCGTCGCCTTGCGTCGGGGGACCTGAAGGTCTCCGACCTGGTTTCCCACCGGATCCCACTCGACCGTATCGAGGAAGCTTTCCGACTCGCCGGTCGACCGGAAGAAGCGGTGAAAGTGACCGTGACCGGTCCGTCGATCTAGGGCTCAGGCTTCTACGCCTTCGCCCAGGGTCTGACCGGAGACCCGATGCCCGGCGCGGACTCGGACTTTCGGACCGAGGAGGCTCGACACGACCATCGCTTCCTTTTCCACGTGGGTTCCCGCCATCAAGATCGAGTTCTCCACATGGGCGCCCCGTTCGACCGTCACGTCCTCGCCCAGGGTGACGAACGGCCCGAACGATGCCCCTTCGGCCCGCACGCCGGGCGCCGCTGCGACCGGTCCCGTGCCGAGCGCTCCGGCGGGGACTCCACCGGGGCCGCCCCGTCCGTCCCCGAACAGGAGCTGTTGGGAACGGAGCATGCGTTCCGGGGTGCCCGCATCCTCCCAATACTTGTGCAGGCGGAAGGCGTACATCCCGAGCGGCAACAGCTCGGGAATGACCTCCCGCTCGAAGCTGACCGCGCGACCGGGGGGGATCCGGTCCAATACGGAGCCGGCCCAGACGGCGAACCCGGCATTGATCCAGTGGGAGGGGGCGTCCTTTGGCTCCGGCTTTTCGACGAACGCGTCGATCCGGTCGTCCGTCCCCAGCGCCGCGACCCCGTACGGGCGCGTATCCTCGACTTCGGCGAGCGCCATCGTGCCGACCCCCGATCTCCGTCGGTGGAGGGCGAGGAGCTCGGTCAAGTCGCCGGACGTGACGACGTCCGAATTCAGGAGGTAGAACGGGTCGGACATCCCCGCCCCGGCATTCTTCATTCCACCGCCCGTCCCGAGCGGCTCGGACTCCGCCACCGTTCGGACGGGCCACGGGGTCGGATGAGATCGGACGTACGCATCGATGACCTCGGCCTTGTAACCGGTCGCGAGGACGACCTCTTCCACGTCGCGCGGGATGAGGTCGAACACATGGTAAAGCAGGGGCTTTCCGGCGAGGGGAATGAGCTGCTTCGGCACCGTGTAGGTGATCGGTCGAAGGCGGGTACCGAACCCACCGATGAGCACGAGCGCCTTCACGGTCCCGGCCAGTTCGACCGGCACCATATCGGTGTCGCCCGGTCGAACCTCCGGGAGTTCACAGCAGCCGCGACCCTCGCCCCTTTTCGGCGGCTCTCGAGTAGTCCTTCTCGACCAATCGCTTGACGAGGGCGGCGGGGCTTCCCCACACCGTCACCCGGCCCAAGGCCCCGGCCGCCTTCCCGAGTCCCAGCGCGACGATCACTCCCTTCTCGCGATAACGGAACGGTTCACCCGGCCGTCCCTCGGCATGCTCGACCAAGTTCGCGGCCGCCGCACGCGCCTCGGCCAGAGCCGCCTGCGCGGTGGCCGGGACCAGCATTCCGGTCGCGTTGTCCCGGATCTCGGCGACATCGCCCACAGCAAACACGGTCGGGTAACCGGGAAGGTCGAGGGTCGGTCCGACCGCGATCCGCCCGCCCTTCCCATGCGGTATCGGGAGGACCTTGACGACCGGCGGTGCCTCGAGGCCGGCGCACCATACGGCGGCATCACAGGTGAGAACCGAGCCGTCCTCGAGGTGGACCTTCCCCGGTTCCACTCGGACGACGTTGACGCCGTGCAGGAGCGACACCCCCGCTCGCCGCAGGATCTCCCGGGCGTGCCCGATGAGCTTCGGGGGAAGCCCGGCCAGGAAGGGAAGCGCGCCCGTGAGCAGGAGTACGTCCGGCGGACGGGCCCCCGGACCCGCCACCCGAGCCCAGTCGGTCGTAGCGATCTCGGCGGCGAGTTCGGTGCCGGTCGAGCCTCCGCCCACGATGACGAAACGGGGGCGGCGCTCCCCCGGGAGGTTCGGGGAGATCCGCTCCGCTTCGCGGACCGCCGCCGCAAGCCGTTGCGCACCGGAGAGTCGATACACGCTGAACGTGTTCTCGGCCGCGCCCGGGACCCCGTAGTACGCTGCGACGCTCCCCAGGCAGATGACGAGGTACCCGAACGGGATCTCCTCTCCCCCTTCCAACCGGACCACTCCCGGCAGGAGGTCGATCGACGCCACCACCCCCTGGCGGAGCGAAACGCCGGTGCGTTCGAGGATCTTGGCCAGAGGCACGGTCCAGGGCCGCGGATCCCCCGCCGCTTCCGCGATCTTTCCGATCTCGTACAGTTCCGTGCGAAGGACGTGGACGGGATTTCGGTCCACCAGGACCACCCGGAGTTGACCCCGAGAACGACGGCGCACTTCCCGCGCCACCGTCAGCCCAGCATAGCCGGCCCCGAGTACCACGACCGGCAGACCCGGATTCGAGGGCATGGGTGGTTCGGGGGAACCCCACCGACATGGAAAGAGGTTGGGGGGGGTCGGCGGGGGTACCGGCGCCCCGCCGGAAGGGGCACGAGGTCCCCCCCAAAATGCGGTTCCAAGTGAACGCCTAAGTACCCCCTCCGGAACCTGTTCTCCGTGGTGGTTCGGGCGCCGGAGTCCCCGACCGATCGCACCGGAAGGAACGAACCAGCGTGATCACCCCCACGTTCGTCGACAACAACCTGTGGGTACTGCTGGCCGCCCTGTTGGTCTTTACGATGACTATCGCGGTCGGGCTGCTGGAGGTCGGGGAACTTGGCGAGGCCCTGACGTTCAGTCTGCTCAAGACCGTCCTCATGACCGGAATGTCGCTGGTCGTCATGGCCGCGATCGGATTCAACGTCGCCTTCGCCCCCACCTGGCACGGATTGATCGGCAACCCGTTCTACCAACCCGGCTTCTTCCTGGGCGGGTTCTCGAGCTCCTCGGCCAACCCGATGGCCGATACCTGGTGGTCCCAGTCCACGACGGGACTGACGACCGGGACCTACTTCCTGTTCGAGACCGCGTTCGCGGCCGTCACCCTGGCCCTCGTCGGCGTGGTGTTCCTCTGCAAGTTGAAACTCTCCGCCGTCATGGCGTTCTCCTTCGTCTACTTCGTGCTCATTTGGAATCTTCCCGCCGCGTGGATCTGGAATCCCTCCGGCTGGCTGGCCCAGATGGGGATGGTCGATTTCGCGGGGGGCCTCGTGGTCCACGGGGCCGCGGGAGCGGCCGGGTTGGCGGTGCTCGTCCAGGTATGGCGCGAAGAGAAAGCCCGCGGGGATGTCTCGAGCCCCCAGACGCCGATCCGGATCAGTCCCGGCTGGCTGACCCTCGCCATCCTCCTCCTCTGGGTCGGCTGGTTCGGCTTCAACCCCGGCAGCGTCCTCCAGTTCAATGACGAAACGATCGTCGTGGTGCTGACCACGTTCCTCGCGGCCGCTGCGGCCGGCATGAGCACGCTCGGGGCCTCCTACCTCCTTCCGCCCAGCCGTCGAGGTTCGCCCCTCCTCACGTCCGTCAACGGCATCCTGATGGGTCTCATCATCATCACGCCCTTGGCCGGGTTCGTCAGCCCGGGCAGCGCGATTGTTCTTGGCTTGCTGGGCGGGCCGCTCTTCATCGCGGCGGAGTCGTATTTCAGCGGACGCAGCTGGTTCGCCGACCCCGTGGGCCTGCTGCCGGGCCACCTCACCGGCGGTCTGTTCGGCGTTGTGATGATCGCATTCTTCGCCCAGACGTCTTTCGCGACCGGGTCGGGAGCGCCGTCGTTGCCGAACGGACTCCTGTTCGGCGGTGGGATGAACGCCGCGCACCAACTCGGGATCGAGGTGCTCGGCATCTTGGCCGTGATCGCCGCGGTGTTCGCTCTTTCGTTCGTGACGATCTACCTCATCTCCCGCGTCCTGGGTGGGGCCCTGGCGACGCGGCCCGAGGACACCGCTACCTAGAAGAACCGACCCGCTCATCGGCGACCATGGAGTTGCCGGGCAGCGCGCGCACCCCCATCCCGGGCGCTCGGGCGATCGGACAACCCCGCGCCGAGGGTCGACTCGAAGTGACGCTCTTCCTACGACGACGGAGTGAAGTGGCCCCTTCCGCGGACGGCGCGGGGCCCGCTCCGGGCGCCACGTCGGAGGCTCTTCCGTTGTCGCGGGAGGATTTCGCCCGGACGCACGGCGCCCATCCGGACGACCTGACTCGGGTCCGCGAGTTCGCGACCGCGAGAAAGCTCGAGGTGAGGGCCGAGTCCATCGGACCTCGGCTGGTGCGATTGGGCGGTACGGTCGAGGCGTTCGAACAAGCCTTTGGCGTGGCCCTCGAGCGATGGGTCTTCTCCGGGGGGACCTACCGGGGGCGAGTGGGACCGATCCAACTCCCGCCGGAGCTCGATGGGATCGTCCTCGGAGTGTTCGGGCTTGACGACCGACCCCAAGCGCACACCCACTTCCGGATCCGGAGGACCCCAGCCGTCGGCGACCACGTCTACTCGCCCGCGCAGGTCGGGGAGGCATACTCATTCCCCCCGGGAACCGACGGGACCGGCGTGACGATTGGATTCCTGGAACTGGGCGGAGGCTACTCTTCGACCGGTTTGGAGGAGTACTTTCGGTCCCAGGGCGTGGCCCCACCCACCGTCGTCGCCGTGTCGGTCGACGGGGTGACCAACGCCCCGAGCGGAGACCCCAAAGGCCCCGACGGGGAGGTCCAACTCGACCTGGAGGTCGCCGGATCGATCGCCCCG
This sequence comes from Thermoplasmata archaeon, assembly GCA_022750355.1. GTDB lineage: Archaea > Thermoplasmatota > Thermoplasmata > Lutacidiplasmatales > UBA184 > Lutacidiplasma. The sequence goes on along the minus strand of JAKIVW010000020.1, from coordinate 7,012 downwards.
GGGGCTTCTCTGGTCGCCTACTTCGCCCCCAATACCGACTCGGGATTTCTGGACGGACTCTCCGCCGCGGTCCACGACTCCGTTCGTCGACCGTCGGTCATCTCCATCAGTTGGGGAGGCCCCGAGGACTCCTGGACCGCGCAAGGACGATCCGCCCTCAATGCGGTCTGCGAGGACGCCGCGTCGATGGGGATCACGGTCCTGGTCGCTGCGGGAGACGGGGGAGCCACCGACGGCGTCGGGGGTGGTCCGTTCGTTGTCGATTTTCCCGCGTCCAGTCCGTTCGTCCTCGCGTGCGGCGGGACCTCCCTGAAATTGGACGGGAGCACGATCTCCTCCGAGGTCGTCTGGAACGACCTCGCGGCCGGCGACGGCGCCACTGGGGGCGGCGTGAGCGAGTCGTTCCCTCGTCCGGCCTATCAGAGTTCCCCACCCGTTCCGGCGGCTCCGAACGGCTTCGGGGGGCGAGGAGTCCCCGATGTCGCCGGGAACGCAGATCCCGCGACCGGGTATTCGGTCACGGTCGACGGAACGAGCGCGGTCTACGGGGGTACGAGCGCGGTCGCCCCCCTTTGGGCGGGCCTCGTGGCCCGTCTCAATCAATCCCGGGGATCCTCCCTCGGCTTCGTGAATCCGGCGCTGTATCACGCCCCGGCGAACGCAGCCTGTCGGGACATCATCTCTGGGAACAACGGAGGCTACTCTGCCGGAGTCGGCTGGGATGCGTGTACTGGGTGGGGGAGTCCGGACGGGACCCGTTTGTTGGCCGCCTTTTCGGCGGCCCCGCCTCTCGGGTGAGTGCGAACCCTAGCTCTGACCCACGCCGAACGAATCGAGGAACGACCACCACGCGCCGAGCGTGCGTTCGACCGACGCGGCGGCGCCCCCGTCCCCGGGGGCTTCCTCACGCAGTTCGTGCGCCAGGATCTGGCGTTCGGCGGCGGAGTGCGCCACGTCCGCTTCGGTGTGGACGCGGAAGAACTCGTGGGCCTCCGGTGATTGGATCCCATAGCTCGCCTTCAGTCCGCGCGATTTCTCGGCGGCGACGGCGGGAAATTGGCGTTCGTAGGCGTACAGCGCGCCGAGGGCCTGCGCCGGAGAGCCGCGACCGAGCGTCAACGCCTCATAGGTTCGACACAGGCCGAGGGCCCCGGGCCGGGGTGGGGGAGGGCGCCGGGCGTTCCACCGGGCGCCGATCGCTTGGGCGAAATTCACCCAGAGTTCGGGGTGCGTCGGAGACCGCCCTTCCTCGTCCATCATGTTTTCGAGGAGGACACGGCGGTCCTGGGGGCGGGTCAGCCGAGCGTACGTTCCCGCCACGTAGCGGGGAAAGTTCGCTTCAAAGTGATAGTACTGGCCGGCGTACTGACGCAGCGTCTCCATCGGAAGCTCCCCCTTGGACCACGCGGTGTAGAACGGGTGCTTCAGCAGGTGTCGGCGTTCGATGCGGGCGTCGATCTCGCGGAGGGCGGTCATCGGTTCACCCGAATACGGGGGGGTTATCGAGGTTTTGGGTCCGCCCGGGGCGCGCTTCCGGGGCCGAAGAACTCCTAACCCCGTGCCCGGTCGAGGGGGAGACGGGGACGATGGCGCGGCGGATATTCGTGGTCTCGGGCGCCACGGGAAAACAAGGAGGCGCGGTGACCCGGAGCCTTCTCAAGCGAGGCCATTCGGTCCGGGCCCTGACGCGCGATCCCGCGAAAGCCTCGAACCTTCGCACGTTGGGCGCGGAGGTGGTCGAGGGTGACCTTCGAACCGGCAAGGGGTTGCCCGAGGCGCTTTACCACGCCGACGGATTCTTCATCCTGACGACGCCGTTCGACAAGGGGTTCGACACGCCCGACTACGACAGCGAGCGCCGTCAGGGTCGTACGGCCCTGGGCGCCGCGAAATCGGCGGGAACCCCCCACGTGATCCTCAGTTCGGCGACCGGCGCGTTCGGGGACAGCGGTGTTTCCCTCTTCGAGTCAAAGGCCGCCAACGAGCGCCGCATGAAGGAACTCGAGCTCCCGGGCACGATCCTGCGGCCGGCGACCTTCATGGACAATTTCACGTCCGCGTGGGGGCTGGAGTCCCTGCGGGCCGGGGTGCTCTCCTTCCCCGCGCCTGCGGAGACCCGCGTCGAGCTGGTCGCGGTGAGCGACATCGGAGAGGCGGCCGCCTCGGTGTTCGAGCTCGGTTCGGTCGGATTTGGGGAAACGATCGACCTGACCGGAGACGCCCGCACGTTCGTCGAGATTGCCCGGATGCTCGGCTCCTGGATCGGACGATCCGTCCATTTCCAGGAAGAAGCTGACCCGAGGGCCAAGGAACGGTTCGGTGCCGTTCCGACCGCCCCGGACCCCGAGGAGGAGCGCCGAAGGATCGAGCGCGAGATCGAGGCCTTGGAGAAACGCTGGGGGCTGCACATGACCCGATTCCCCACCTTCCTCGGATCTACGCCGGTCCCCCGGCTCGACTCCGAGCGCTGAAAGTTCGGCGAGGGCGAGCATCGCCGAAGCGGAATCCCCGCTCAGGGCGGTAGTGGCGGGGACTCGGCCGGAGCGAACACCACCAGGACCACCAGGTCCTCCTCGATCGTGTGGAATCGGTGCGGCTCCCGCGCCGGAACGATCAGGACGCTTCCGGGGCCGACCGCCCGCTCAACGTCGCGGTGCGTGAAGTGCGCGCGGCCGCGCACTACGTGGTAGATCTCGTCCTCCCCGTGGGGCGATTGACCATCCACCGCACCCTTCGGAAGTAGGTAGACGCCCGCGGACATCGAGGGAATCCGGAGGAACTCGTGGTACCGCTCGCCGGAACGTCGGGCCTGCTCCACCCATTCCTCGATCGAATTCATCCCCTCCCTCCGTTCCACCGGTGTCCGGATACCCCAGGGTCGATTTTCCCTTTGCTGCCGGGCTTTGCGGGCGCCCCGGGAGAGAATCGTCGGCGAATGGTGAGCCGACCGAGGTGGACCGACACTCCCGCCCCCCAGATCAGGATCGAAGCGACGATCAACCGTTCCACGAGACCTGGGTCCCAGGTCGTCGGAGTGCCCCGGGTCGGAAGGTAGTACGCGAGCGCCGTGAGCGGCACCGCCCCGAGGAGGGTCGAGTAGGGCCGAACGAGTTCATGCCACCGTCAGAGGTCGGGCCATCGTCAGAGTGGATAGTTGGGCCGAGAACCCGAGTTCCTCAAGGACCGGGATCGCGGGTCGGGCCGGCTCCGGGACCGCGGCCAGAACGACCGTACATCCGCGCGCGGTGAGCCAGGCGCTCGCCTCCTGGACGAGCCGACCGAGGTCATCGCGGGACGCCCCCGGATCGACGGCGGGAAGGAAGAGCATCCCGGGCAAGCCGTTTCCCCGCGAGCACGCGGACACGAACCCGACCGGCGCGTCCACCGGTCCGACCGACCAGGTCTCCCGCGCCGTTCCGGGGAACTGGCCCAACGATTCGAGATGGGTCAGACGCGCCGCATCGGGGGGGAGAACCGCGGTCACCGAACCGGGAACCCGACGGGCACACCAGGCCGCCGCGGCTTTCCGACCGGACTTCCCGATCACCCGGACGGACGAGGAGGGCCGAAGGGCCGCCCCCATCGTCGTGGGATCCGAACATCGATACCATACCGTGCTCTGGATCTGCTCATACCGACGCGCCCGGTAGAGCGTCACCGCAGGGTGGTTCTCCTCTTCGACATCCAAGAGGGCCCAGGACCGGCTCCGCTGGGCCGTGAGCTGTTCCGCCCGGGAGAGCATCTGACCCGCGAGGCCCCGCCGACGGTGCGAAGGTCGCACCCCGACGCCGAGGATGTACCCCGACTTGGGCCATTGAATGACCATCGTGGTGCCGACGACGATCCCGCCTTCCGCGGCGACAAAGAACCGCAAGGGCAGCAGACCGATCGTCTTGAAGAATTTCAACAGGAACCAGGTCCTCCGGCGGAACAACGGAGCGAATTCAGAGATTCCCCGCGTGCCGAGCCCGAGCATCGCTTCGAACGGCCCGTAGCTCCCCAACATCACCTCGGAGAAGCTCACGCCGTCGGAGCGGCGCAGTTCTCGAATCGTTACGCCGCCGGTGCCGGCGTCCGCCGAAGCTTGAATCACACTCGAGGAGAGCGGGCCAGTACTTGAAGGGGCCGCGAACGGACGGTCGACCCCGTACCCGGGCGGCCCCTTGGGGTCCGAGCCGAGCGTTCGGTCGAGGTCCTACTCGGTGGCTCGGACAGCGTCCGCGGGGGGGATGCGGGACGCGCGGACGGAGGGGACGGCGATCGCAAGCATGGCCAGACCGTAGGCGGCGACGAGGATGAGGGCAATATTCAGGACCGGTACCGCGAAGAAGGAGACCCCCGACGCCGCCGCGCTCGGACTGACCGACAGGTCGTACACGATCCAGATCCCCAGCGCGGTCCCGATCCCCAACCCGAGGAGGGTGATGAATGAGTATTCGATCACGAAGGAGGAAAGGACGGCTCGCTGCGTAAATCCCATCGACCGGAGCATTCCAATCTCCCGGCGCCGCTCCACGACGGCGCGCAGGGCGAGGATCCCCATCGCCGCGATCCCGACCCCGAGGCCGAGCCCGACGAAGATCTCGAGGAGGCCGATGATCCCTTCGGTTCCCGCGATCGAGGTCTCGAGGATCTGGGCGATCTCGAACAGCACCAAGCCCTCGGGGAAGAAGGCCCGCTTCGCGTCCTGGGCCGCGAGGGTGGTGGAGACCCCGTCCCGGACGGTCAGGAAGAACGCCGTCTCGTTCGTGTACCCGAGCGAGGCCGCGGCGCCCGGATTGACCCAGACTCCCGGAATGACGCTCTGGGAGAAGATGCCGATGACGCGGACGGTCCGCCCTTTCGAGACCCCGGGAGGGTGGAGCCCGACCATGTCTCCGACACTGAGGGTCGGGTGAGGCGCGGAGGGGCCGCCGCTGACGGACGAGGTGGACGGAGCGTAGTTCTGATCGACCAGCGCCACCGAACGGTTGGTCGCCAGTTCGTCCAGCACCTGCGCCGAGGTCAACCCGTCCCACGTCGCGGTGAACGGGAACCGACTGGTCGCGTAGAAGCTCGAGGTCGAGCTCTGATTGTTCGGCGCGGCGTACAGGCTGTCCGTGAACGGGTTGGGGGTCGACCCGGTCACATTCACCACGATAGCTCCCGAGATCAGCGGAACGGTGACTCCGAACTGGGCGGCCAACGTCGTGTTGGTGGCGACGGCGTTCGGCAAGTTCGCGATCGGTTGGGAAGAGAACCCGAAAAAGCTGTACCCTCCCGTCTCCGTCTGGATCGTGTTGTTCAGGTTCGCCTGGATCGTCGCTCCGAAACAGGCGATCGCGACCATCGTGAAGGTGACCAGCGCAAAGATCGTGAGGTTGATCGCGGTTCGGCCCGGCCGGCCCGCCGGGTACGACAGCCCCACCCGGGCGACCGGAGCCCCTCGCGAGCCTTGCCCCGCCAGGCGGAGGATGGCCCGGATGATCGTCATCGAGTTGAAGATGTACAGGAGCAGCGCTCCCGCTACCATCAGAATCCCCTCGACGAACACGATGAAAATCCCCCCGGTGTGGGAGGTTCCTAGGAGGAGGCGATGGACGGGTTCGGCCCCCGCCCAGACGAGCAGGGCCGCCCCGACCGAGCTGAAGGCGAGACGGTTCCGAACGAACCGCGAGGCGATCAGTCCTAACCCCACGATGACGAGGCCTCCCCCGAGGATCGGGAGGGAGATGTCCGACGTCCCCTGGGCGTTCGGGACCAGCAGGAGGAGCCCGAGGACCGCGAGCACGCCTCCGAGATACCCGAGGATGGTGTAGAGTCGGACCGGCGGTCGGGGGGACGGAAGGTCCCGGATCGCCTGAACGATATTCAGGCGACTGACGCGGGAACTCGCTACCGCGACCGTGATGATCGTGAGGAGGAAGCCGGCGACGTAGCTGATCACGAGGTCGTCGGAGGTGACCGTGAACGATTGCAGGATCGCGGTCGACGTGAGGGCCCCCGACGCGAAGAGCTGGCTGAAGGTGTAGGTCAGAAAGTAGCCGACGAGGACCCCGAGCAGTGTACCGGCGAGGGCGCTGCCGACCGCGTACACGAGGCCCTCGAAATAGTAGACGAAGACCAGTTCTCGCCGTCGCATCCCGATGGCGCGGAGCATGCCCATCTCCCCCTTGCGCTCCTCCGCGAGCATGACGAAGATCCCGACGATGAGCATCGCCCCCGCCACGATCGAGAACAGGCCGAGCACGAGGAAGATCGTCTGAATGCTGGACCCGGAGACTTCGGCCGATGCCACGGCGTTTTGGAGGGGTTCCTGGACCGTCAGCCCGGCGGCCGCGGGGATGGTCGCGAGGGTCGTGTTGAGGAATTGGCTCACCGAGTCGGAGGCCGCGATACCCCCCGCTTGAGTTCCGGTGTTCGTGACGGCGATGAAGTTGATATTCCCCGACAGATTCTCGAGCGCCTGCCCGGTCGCGAGGTCGACGAAGACGTTGCCCGGTGCGAGGCCGGCCGTCAGGTAGCCTCCGCGGAGGTCGTCCTGAACCACCGCGGTGACGGTGGCGGGGATCGCCTGGGTGCCATACAGCACGACGGAGTCACCGACCGACGCGTTCAGCGCCTCGGCGGTTTGCACGTCGATGTAGACTTGCGACCCCGACGGTCCGGCGAGAGTGGTCCCGGCCATCGAGACGAACGCGCCAAGATTGGAGCTCTGGTTCGCGTTGGATGCGATGAGGTTCAGGTTGGTTTCGGGGACGCCGGTCGTCCGGTCGTAGACCTGGGTGATCCCGATGACCATCGGAGTGATGCCGGCGATGTTCGGGTGGCCCTGGACCGCCGTGGAGAGGGCGGTGAAGACCGAATAGGAAAAAGGGGCGAGGCCGCCGGACGGAGCGGTCGCGGAGACGGACTCATGGACGAACCCACCGCCGAGGTAGGTGTAGTGGACGTCCAACGCCTGGACGGTCGAGCCGACGATCAGGCTGCCGGAGATGATGGTCGTCCCGACCATGAGACCCAGGACGAGGAG
>JAKIVW010000144.1 GCA_022750355.1 Thermoplasmata archaeon | reverse complement strand
GGTGCTCCGGATCTTCCGCGAGCACCAGTTCATCGAGGAGTTCACGTTCGTCTCCAACGGGCGGGGCGGCGAGTACGACGTCAAGCTGTCGCGCAAGATCAACTCCTGCGGCGTCATCAAGCCCCGTATCGCGGTCGGACACGACCGGCTCGAACGGTACGAGGCCCGTTTCCTGCCCGCGCAGGACTTCGGGCTCCTCGTCCTCTCCTCCAACCAGGGCGTCGTCTCGCACCGCGAGGCGCGCGAAAAGAAGATCGGGGGTCGGCTGCTCGCCTATGTCTACTGAACCGGACCGCAGCCACGCCACGGTCGACGTCCCCGCCGGGGTCACTCTCACGGTCGACGGTCGTCATCTGAAGGTGAAAGGCCCGCTGGGGAGCGCCGAACGTCCGTTCCCCTCGGACGTGCTGGCTCTCGAGGTCAAGGACGGCGTCGCCACCCTTACGCTCCTCCTGCCGCCGGGTCGGCGCGCCTCCCAGGCGTTGCTGGGCACCTGGGCCGCCCACGTCCGGAACCTGGTCGCCGGGCTCACTCGCGGGGTCGAGGCCCGACTCAAGGTCGTCGCCGCCCACTTCCCGATGAAGGTCTCGGTCCGGGGCACCGACCTCGTGATCGAGAATTTCCTCGGGGAAAAGTTCCCGCGAGCGGCCCACCTCGTCCCCGGGACCGCCGCACAGGTCGACGGCGAGTTCGTCATTCTCACCGGCACCGACATCGAGCAGGTCGGTCAGAGCGGGGCGAATATCGAGCGGGCGACGCGGATCCGTGACTACGACCCGCGCGTCTTCCAGGACGGGATCTACCTCACCGAACGCTCCCACTTCAAGGAGGCCAGCTGATGGTGGACGACGAGACCCCCGCCAAGCCCGCCGCCTCCCGTCGCTCGAAGTCGGCGCCCCGCAAGGGCGTCACCCCCACCGAACCCAAGGACAGCTCGGCCGCACCCTCGACCTCCGGAGACGCTCCGGCCTCGAAGGCGAAGGGAAAGGCAGAGCCCGAGGTGCGCATCCCGAAGCGGGCGACCCTGCCTCCCGCTCGCGCCCGCCACCTGCGGCTTCGGAAGGTCATCGACGGGCGCCGTCCGATCTTCGGTCGCCAGGCGGCGAACCGGTATTGGCGGATCGGGCGCGACCTTTCCTGGCGCCGACCCCGGGGATTGCAATCGAAGCAGCGTCGCCACTACGGCTACCGCGCCAAGATCGTGCGGGTCGGCTACCGTTCCCCCGCGGACGTCCGGGGCCTGACGCCCAGCGGCTACCGACCGATCATCATCCACCACGTCGACGAGCTGAAGGCGATCGACCCGAAGCTCGAGGCGGCCATCATCTCCCGAAGGGTCGGCACCCGTCGCCGCCTCGGACTCGAGGACGCGGCGCGCAAGCTCGGGATCCGGGTCCTGAACCCGATCGCCACCCCCGGGGAGGAGTGAAGAATCATGCCCGATCTTTCGAACCAGCGGCGTCTCGCGGCCGCGCTCTTGAAGTGCGGCGAGGGGCGCGTGTTCCTCGACCCGGCGAGCCAGGAAGACCTCGCGGACGCGGTGACGAGGGCGGACATCCGCGGGGCGATCAAGGCCGGGGTCATCCGGCGCAAGGCGATCATCGGTACCTCGCGCGCCCGCGCCCGACGGTACGCCGCCGAGGTCGCCAAGGGCCGTCACCAGGGACCGGGCTCCCGCAAGGGCACCCCCTCCTCGCGCCTCCCCCGCAAGACCCGGTGGATCCGACGGATCCGCGCCCAGCGCGCGCTCCTCGTGGAACTGCGGACGTCGAAGAAGATCCCGCCCTCGGTCTACCGAGAGTTCTACCGCCGGGCCAAAGGAGGCATGTTCCGCAGCCGCGCGCACCTGTCGCAGAACTTGAAGCTCGCCGGTCATCTCCCTCCGGAGTCTCCATGAGCACCGGTCCCCGCTTCCGCGTCCACTTCCGCCGGCGCCGCGAGGGGCGGACCGACTACCGGGTTCGACTGAAGCTGCTGAAGTCCGGCCGCCCTCGGGCGGTCGTCCGACTCTCGGAACGTAGGGTCCGCGTTTCGCTCGTCGAATACGACCCGACGGGCGATCGGGTGCTCGCCACGGCCGACTCCGCCGAACTCGGCGGGATCGAGTTCCCGTCCGGAAGCTTTGCGTCGACCCCGGCCGCCTACCTCACCGCCTATCTCGCCGGCCTCCGGGCCAAGGCGAGCGGACGCGAGGAGGCCGTGTTGGACGTCGGGATCCGCCGCCCGACCTCGGGGGGCCGCCTGTCCGCTGCCCTGAAGGGGCTGCTCGATTCCGGTCTCGAAATTCCGCACGGGGAGGAAGGGTTCCCCTCCGCCGACCGTCTCGAGGGCGCCCACCTGCCCAAGAAGCTCCCGCACCCGCTCGAGACCTACCGGGCGAAGCTCTCTACCATCGTTCAACGACCGGAGGCGACGTGAGCGGCGCCGTCTCGGGGCCTCCCCGCGAGCGGGGCGGCTACGGCGGCGGTGGCCCGCCGGCCCCTCCTCCCTGGGTTCCGCGCACGGAGCTCGGCAAGAAGGTCGCGGCCGACGAGATCAAGACGATGAGCGAAGCGCTCGCCACCGGTCTTCCGCTGCGCGAGTCCCAGATCGTCGACAAACTCCTCCCGGGACTGCACGACGAGGTGCTGGACGTCAACATGGTCCAACGGATGACCGATTCCGGTCGCCGGTTCAAGTTCGCGGTCACGGTCGTCGTCGGGAACGGCGACGGCTTCGTCGGGCTCGGCCGGGCCAAGGGACGCGAGGTCGGCCCCACCATCCGCCGGGCGATCGACCGCGCGAAGCTCGAGGTGGTCGAGATCCTCCGCGGGTGCGGAAGTTGGGAGTGCGGTTGCGGCCGCGCCCACTCGCTTCCGTTCCAGGTAAAGGGACGCGCCGGCTCCGTCGTCGTCTCGTTCCGTCCTGCGCCGCGCGGGGTCGGTCTCGCCGTCGGCGATGTCGCGAAACCGGTCCTCCGGTTCGCGGGGATCACGGACGCGTGGGGCTACACCGACGGTCACACGAAGACGACCGTCAACTACGCGCAGGCCGCGTATGGCGCGCTGGTCGCTCTCGCCCAACTCAAGGTGCAACCGGCGGACGCGGAGCATCTCCGGATCGTTCGGGGCCCCACCGGGACCTCGATCCTGCCGCCGAAGGAGGAAGGAGCCCGCCCCATGCGGGGTGGCCGGGGCCGCGGACGCGGTCGCGGAGGTCCGGGCCGCGGAGGTCCGGGTCGTGGACCCCCCGGCCGGAGCGGCCCTCCGGGCCGTGGCCCGCCTCCGGGCGGAGCCGGCGGTCCTCGCCGTACGCCGCCCTCGGGAGGTGCCTAGGCATGGGGTGGATGATCGTTCGGGTCCGCGGGTCGATCCATGCCCGGCACGACATCGTCGACACCCTCCGGGTCCTCCATCTCACCCGAGCCAACCACGCGACCGTCGTCCCGGAGCGTCCGGAGTTCCGCGGCATGATCATGCGGGTGCAGGGGTACGTCACCTGGGGCGAGGCCGACCCGAAGACGGTCGGTATGCTGCTCGAGCACCGCGGCGTGACCGATGCGGGCGGTTCGCTCACACCCGAGACCGTTGAAACGGTGGGCGGGGCGAAGGACCTGGGCGAACTCGCGGCCCGGATCACCAAGGAGGGCCTGCCTCCCATTGAGGGCCTGCGGCCCCTGTTCCGGCTGACCCCCCCTCGGGGCGGATGGCGCTCGACCAAGAAGCCGTTCGCACGCGGCGGGGCCCTCGGCTACCGCGGCGCGAAGATCAACGAGCTCGTCCAACGGATGGTGTAAGGTCGATGCCGAGCCGCACGAGAAAGTTCCGGGGCAGCCGTACGCACGGTCGTGGGATCAAGGCCGGCCGCGGCGCGGGGAAGCAGGGGGGCCGGGGCAACGCCGGGCTTCACAAGTACAAGTTCAAGTCGATGCTGATCTACGCACCCGACCATTTCGGCCGCCACGGTTTCCAGCGCCCACCGAAGATCGTGGCCCAGCCGATCTCGCTGAACGTCGGCCAGCTCCTCGACTATGTCCCCTATTTGCGGGCGGCCGGTGCGGTGGAGCTGAAGGGTACCGAGTACGTCGCGAACCTCGCCAAGGCTGGGATCGACCGACTCCTCGGCGGCGGAACCCCGACGGGGAAGTGGAGCGTCTATGTCGCGCACGCGACCAAACACGCCGGCGAGAAGGTCACGCTACTGAAGGAACCCCCCGCGGGGCCTCCGGGGGCGACGTAGACCCCGCCCCGACGGGCGCGGCTCCGCTCTCCCGTAGACTATATTAATCGGCCACCGGGTGCAATTCCACTTCATGGCGGACGACGAGAGCCCCCGCGACCCGCGGTGGGCGATCCCCCTCGCGGTCTTGGGCGCCACCCTGCTGGCGATCGTCTGGTATTGGGAACAACCGACCCTCATCGCCTTCGGCCTCATCACCACGGTGATCTTCATCGTCCTCGGCGTCTTTTACCTCGGCCTTTCCTACACCGGCTCCGGCTCGAAGCTCTACGGATTGAAACCGCTCACGACGCGGATGCCCGCGGTCGCCCAACCGAAGGGCCACGTCCACTTCCGGACCAAACTGTTCTGGACGATCGCGGTCCTGTTGATGTACTTCCTGCTCACGAACATCTTCCTCTTCGGCGTCGACCAGGCGACCGTCATCGACCTGTTCGCGA
>JAKIVW010000019.1:18253-18518 GCA_022750355.1 Thermoplasmata archaeon | reverse complement strand
CGGTGAATCACCTTAACGTCATCCACATCGTACCGGGTCTGTCGCCAAGGGTCTGCGATATTCGAGTACCCCCGGACCTCCCAGAAGCCTGGTTCGTCGGTGGCGACGAACTTGAGCCCGCGGAGCCATTTTGCCGACTTGTAGAAGTATCGTTTGGGAACCAACATCCGGACCGGGCCCCCGTGCTCGGCCGTGAGCGGGGCTTCCTCGGCCGTGTGGGCGACGAGGACGTCGTCCTCCCGGAGGGCGTCGATCGGCAGGGAGG
>JAKIVW010000019.1:0-18243 GCA_022750355.1 Thermoplasmata archaeon | reverse complement strand
ATTCCATGATCACGAAACGGACATTCGGACGGGGTTTGGCCAGGGACTCGATCGCACGGAACGGGACTCCCCGCCACCGCATCCCCAGCTTCGTCCAGGAGGTTACGCAGTGGATGTCCGTGGTGATATCGACCTGGGGTAACGAAAGGAGCTGGGCGAACGACAGGGTTTGGGGCGCATCGACCTCCCCTCCGAGCGTCAGCGACCACGTCGCCGGGGTGAGTTCGGTGGGGACACTACCCGCATGCAGGACCGGCCAGCGGGGGGTAACGATCTGGCCGGGCGGGACGCGTTCGTGCGAGGGGTTCGGGGCCGCCACGAAGGCTCTCCTATCGCGAGCGGCGGTTCCGGCGGATCTTGACCTCGTCCCCGGTCCAGTCGAACGAGAGTCGAGTTCGCGGTTTCCACTTCTTCCGACGGTCCCAAAGGGCACCCGCGAGCAGCGGGAGGCCGATTGAAGCGTCCAGATGGGCCATCGCCCGGGTGGCGGTCTTGGAGATCTTCCCCCACGATTGGGCCTCGTCCAGCGTGCTCCCCGAGAGGCCCCCCCAGTGGGGGACGTCGGTCGTGATCTGGAGGGCGTAGTGGTGGCCCTCGCCCTCCCGACCGAAGGCGTAGTTGGCCATCACGATCCCATCGTTAATCCAATTCTTGGGGGTTCCACCGCCGATGTAGATGACGGCGGTCCGGGGGGACTGGGAGAGGATCTGGACGAGCTCGTAGTTGTCCCGGATCGCATCCAGGATGAACCGGTCGGCCCGCTTGCGATTCCGTTGGTAGTAGAGCGTAAGCCCGATCCCGATCGAACTGTCGATGAGGGCCGGGGAGAAGACCGGGACCCCCCGGCGAGCGGCCGTGGCGAGGATCGAATCCGGGTCTCGAAACCGCTTCCCGAGGAATTCAAAGTACTCGCGGGAGGAGGCGGGCCGGCGGGGGAACGACTCCGTGACCCGCCCGATCTCCCGGTCGGTGTCCTCGAACTTGAGCTCGTCGACGTACGTGTCGTAGATCCGGTCGAGATACAGCTCGCGGAGGGCCACGTCGTCGGCGGTGGGAGTACCGATCCAGTGCCGTCCGCCGATCGTTTGGTAGAGGTCCTGGTACATCACCGCGCCCGTCGAAACGACCACGTCGACGACGCCCCAATCGACGAGGTCGCGGAGCACCTTGCGGAGGCCCGCCGCGATCAAGGGCCCGGAAAGACCCACGAGGATCGTTGGACGTTTACGGTCGGTGAGCGCATTCTCCCAAACCTCGAGCGCCTTGCCGAGATTTCGAGCCTGGATGGACGTGGACCTGAACTGGTCCAGCAGGTCGCCGATCCCCTTTTCCCGGGTGACGTCGACGGGGACGACCGATCGTTTGAGAAGGGCACGCCGGCGAGCAGCGATCGAGCGAGGCACGTTCGTGCCACCCCCCTGCTATAATAAACGCTCTCGCCCGCGAGGCCTCCCGGTCCCGAGCCAATTATTAACCCCCATCGACGAATAGAACGCTGAGGTTCCGGGTGCCCTCCTTGCCGTCGCCGGTCCTCCGGGCTCTGGAAGGGCTCGGGGAGAATTCCGGCCGCACTGTCGTCGTGACGGGCCCACCGCTGAGCGGCAAATCCCGACTCCTGGACGAGGTCCGCGTCCGACTGACCGAACGCCACGCTCGGGTGATCCAATTGAAAGGGAGCTTCCGAACCCGGTCCGTCCCTTTCGGGGCCCTCGACGGCCTGCGCGAGCCCACCGGTCCGGTTCCCGATGTGGGGGGTTCGACGATCGAACCCGGAGACATCGATTCGATGGGGATCGCCGTCCCCGCGATCGGGTCGGTCCCGTTCCTTCCCGACCATGTCCCCAGCGCCCGCGGGTCTCGTTCGGGACGCGGACGCGGGGGTCGCCTCCTCGGCCAACCGGTCCGGCCCCGCTCGGCGAACGAGGGAGACCCCGAGGGGTTCTGGAATCAGCTCCTGCCCGAATTCCTAGGACCGGAGGCTCACCCGGTCGCCATTCTCATTGACGATGCGACCCTGTTCGACCCGGACAGTCGAGAGTTCATCGTTTGGCTCTCCCGGAGGGCTCGATACCGTCCGTTCCTGGTGGTCATGGCTCTCGACACTTCCAACCCGGGGTACGTCCCTTGGGAGGAGGCGTTCCTCAGTCGCGGGGATGTCGACTGGGTGCGGAAATCCGAACCCCTTCCGGACCCTCGCGAGGCGCACCGGCTCAAGGCGGTTTGGGACGACCTCCCTTCGGTCACCCAACTGGTCGCCGGTTTCGTGGCCCTCTTGGGGGGCGCCGTCGGCGAGGTCGTGCTCTCTCGGGTGACCCGCCTTGGTTTCCCTCAACTAGCCGAGGCCCTATTGCCGGCGACCGGGGTCGGCCTCATCAAGATCAGTGAAGGGAAGGTCACCATCCCCCACCTCCCCTGGGTCTCGCTCACCGGCGACCTTGTCCCCGAGAACAGTCGCAAGGAGATGCACCTCGAGATCGCCAACGCGCTTTCGGCGCTCTCCCCGGAGCCGAGGCTGGCCCGGCGGATCGAGGTAGCACACCACTACCTCGCCTGGTTTCCCGGACCGATGGCCCTGCGCAACTTGCTCGAGGCGGCGGAGCTGAGCCTTCAGCTCCTCGCCTTCGACGAGGCGGAGGACCTTCTCCGGGAAGCGCTCGAGTGTGTCGGCGCGGTTCCGCCCAACGAGCGGGAAGCCCTCCAGTCGGAGCTGCGTCTCCTCCACGCGCGCTCCCTGTTCTTCTCCGGTCGCTTGGCGGAAGGGGAGAACGAGTTTCGAGACGGGGTCGCCGGCGCCCTACCGGCGGGGGTCCCCGCCGATACGCTGGGCGAGTGGCTCGAACCGTTGATCGTCGCCCTGCGGGCGATCGGACCCCGACCTTCCCTCATGACGCTCCTTTCCGAGCTGGCCGAACGGGCGCACGACGCCCGAGCGGTGGACGTCGAGGTGCTCCTCCAGGCTGTCCTCGCGGAGTTCCACGCCGAGCGACGCGAGTTCGAGCAAGCCCGGCAGGAGTCGCACCGGGCCGCCCTCCTCGGTCGTCGCCTGCCCGAGGGGCACCTCCAGGCAGTCGCCCTTCTGGCCGCGGGCCTCGCCCGCATCGAAGGCGACCCCCAGGAGCAAGAGATGGCCGCTCGGTTCCTTCGAGCCTCCCGGGTCACCCTCGGTCGCGACCGACGTTGGGAACTCGACTTTGTCGCGGAAGACCTGGAGGCCCACCTGTGGGAGGTCCGGGGGGACGTCCGGAAAGGCCGTCAGATCCGGGAACGAAGCCTGAACGCACTCCAGCGCCAAAAACTGCTCCCGATCGAACTCTCGCATCGGCTCGCGATCGTCGAGGGACTCCTGGATGAGGGAGTCACCAAGGGCGTCAGCGATTCCTTGGACCGGGCACGGACGATCGAAGAGACGCTCCACCTGCTTCCGCCGTCACCGGCCCTCCTCCGATTCTGGGTCATCGAAGGGCGCTTCCTGGCCATCGAGGGCTCGATGGAGGCGGCCCGGGACCGATGGCTGGCCGTCATCGACGAGCCGGCGGGACTCTCCCTCCCCCGGCTGAAGGCCGAGGCGCTCGTTCGACTTACGCTCTTGGAATACTCCCGCAAAAGGCCGGAGGAGGCCGCAGTGTTCTCGGAGCGTCTCGCCGAACCGGCCACGCTTGCGGCGCTCCCCATGAGCTGGCAGGTTCTCGTACCCGACCTGGCGGGGGTGGCCTCCCGCAGCGAACACGGCGGCGCCCGCCTCCCGCCGCCGGAAACCCTAACCCGGCGCCGCGAGGGAGAGCGTCGGGAACGCGCCCGGCGCTAGGCCGTACAGGATCGTCGCCGCTCCGACCACCAGCAGCACGACGACCACGATCCGCCGCATCAGGGCGGGCTCCACTCGGGCCCCGAGCCGTTGGCCCAGGAACACGTCCCACGCCGCGACGGTGACCAGAGCGAGGGATCCCGCCACGAGCACGATGAGCCATCCCCAATCGGTGACGAAAACGATCTCGAAGATCTGCGTCGTGTCTCCCAGCTCGAGCAGGAAGATGGTGAGGAACGCGGCGAAGAACGCGGAGCGGGCGCGCGTCTCCGCCTCCAATTTCTCCTCGGCTTCGGGGTGCAGGTAGCTCCAAATCGCATAGGCGATGAGGAACGAGCCGCCGGCCACGCGGAGCCAACCGACGCGGGACGGTCCGAGGGCGGCCGCGAGCGCGGCCCCGGCCGTCACGGCGACGATGGTCGACGCGACGAACGCGGCCGACCCTCCGACCCACGTCGCCAGCGGTCGTGCGCGCGAGGAGAGGACGATCAGGGCGAAGCTCGTCCGGTCGAACAGCTCGAAACCGCCGACGACCGCGAAAACGAGGACGAATCCGGCGACCCAGCTGAAGTCGACCACGCCGCGCGCCCTATCAGACCAAGTGGCTCAGGAAGTCGTCGAGCGTTCGCTCGCAGAAGACGCAAGTCAGTTGGACGGGGCGTTTCCGGGACAGCCGGAACTCGCTCTCGATCGGTTCGCCCTGGTTCGAGATGCAGTTCGGGTTGGGGCAGCTGACGACCCCGACGATGGTCTCGGGCAGGTCGACCGGGTGCTTGGACTGCACCTTGAAGTCCCGGATGATCGAGATGGTCGCGGTCGGCGCGATGAGCGCGATCGCATTGACCTTGCGGGGAGAGAGTTCCATGTTCTCGACCTTGACGATGTCCTTCCAGCCGAGCTTTCCGGAACGAACATGGAGCGCCACGCTGACGGTGGAATCCTTGTCCAGCCCCCGGGCGCCGATGATCCGCAGGACATCGAGCGCGAGCCCATTCCCGATATGGTCGATGACGGTGCCGTTGCGGATGGGCGTGATGCGGAGTTCCCGGACTTCGGTCATCACTCGCCCCGACCGTGCGCCAGGACCGACGATAGCAGCGCCATCCGAACCGGCACCGCAAGAAACGCCTGACGGAAGTAGGAGGCGTGCGACATCGAGTCGACCTCGGGCACGATCTCGCCGGCTCGAGGAAGCGGATGGAGGACAACGAGGCGAGGTTTCGCTTCGGAAAGGATGTGGGGGTCGATCCGGTACGAGCCCGCGACTTTTCGATATTCGCCCTCGTCCCCGAACCGCTCCTTCTGGATCCGGGTGACGTAGAGTACGTCGGCATCCCGCACCGCCTTTCGGACATCGCTCTCTTCCGACACCTTGGCTCCCATCCCCTCCAACTCGGCGCGAAGTTCCCGGGGCAATCGGAGCTCGGGCGGCGACGTCAGGACGATCTCGGCGCCGAACACGGCGAGCGCGTACGCGAGGGAGTGCACCGTCCGGCCGTACCGGAGGTCGCCGAGGAGGACGACCTTGAGCCCGGTGAGCGTGCCGAACGCCTCCTGCATGGTGGCGAGGTCGGCGAGCGTCTGGGTCGGATGCTGGCCCGCCCCGTCACCGGCGTTGATGATGGGCTTGGGAGATACCCGGGCCGCGAGCTGCGCGGAACCCTCGTTGGGGTGGCGGATGACGATCGCGTCCGAGTAGCTCGTCAGCATCTGCACGGTGTCGGAGAGGCTCTCCCCCTTCCGCATCGAGGTCGCCGCCGCATCGGCGATCGTGATGCACCGACCCCCCAGCCGCTGGACGGCCGACTCGAACGAGAGCCGGGTGCGGGTGGACGGTTCGAAGAACGCCATGGCGACGATCCGATCCTCGAGCGGGTGGGTGACCTTCTTTCCTTCCGCAAAGGGGATCATCTTGCGCGCGGCGACCAGGATCTCCGCGATCTCCTCTTTCGAGAGGTCCCGGATCGAGATCACGTCGCGTCCGCGCAGCGACATCGGCCCCGAAGAGGGGGAGGGCGGCATAACGACTTCGCGCGGGGCCCCTGCTACCGGCCATGGGTTCCCTTCCGGCGCCCGGCAACCGCTAAGGGTCTCCGGGGACGCTGCTCGGGGGATGGACCGGCGGTGGTCGTACCTCACGTGGGTCCTCTTCGCGGTGCTCGTGGTGAGCTGGGGGTTGAACTACCTCTGGGTCGAGGTCGGGCTCACCTCGGCCGGTCCGCTCTGGCTGGCCACGCTACGCTCAGGAGTCGGGCTCGCCGGCACGCTGGTTCTGGTCACGATAGCGGGGGGTTGGGGGACCCTGGAGGTCAAGGACCGACGCGACGCCGCGCTGCTGGGGATCCCGAACACCGCGCTCTTCTTTGGGCTCTGGTTCGTCGCGGCCCGCTCCGTTCCTCCGGGTATCGCCTCGATCTTGGTCTACTCCTTCCCGCTCTGGATCGCCCTCCTTTCGGCACCGGTGCTCGGCCGCCCCCTCCGTCGAACGGCGTGGGCGGCGATCACCATCGGATTCATCGGGGTCGCACTGATCTCGCAGGTCTGGTCGTTGACCGGCTCGGGGGTCGCCCTTGTCCCGGTCGTCGAGTTGCTCCTCGGGGCGCTGAGCTGGGCCGTGGGCACGGTACTTTTTCAACGGCGGTTTCACGCGACCCAAGTTCTCGCCGCCAACACCTACCAGCTGGCCGGGGGGTTCTTGGTCCTGCTCCTGGCGACGCTCGCGCTCGGGGGGGAACCACTCCCGCGACCCACCCCCGACCTATTGGCCGCGACGCTCTGGCTCGGGATCGTGGGCACTGCAGTGGCCTATTCGATATGGTACACCCTGCTGGGCCAGACCTCGGCCGCTCGCGTCAGCGCCTACCTATTCCTCGTACCGGTCGTCGCCCTCGTCGCGTCCGCACTCCTCTTGGATGAACGACTGGTATGGATCCAACTGGTGGGCGTCGGTCTCGTCCTCCTCGCCATTTTCGGCGTCGGTCGCTCTCGGATGGACCTCCTCCCTAGAGCCCCAGGGTCTACGGTGCGCCCATGACGTTCTCGCCTCGCCCGGTTCCGCCGAACGGAGCGCGGGACCTCTCCCGGTATCCCAATGTCTACGACGCTGCGTTCTCTTGGGACCGGACGCAGGAGGCTCGGACCTTTCTGCGCGTGGCCTCCGTCCGATTGGGACGGAGCCCCCGATCCGCGGTGGAGCTCGGCTGCGGAAGCGGGCCATTGGCACGCCTCTGGGCATCCTGGGGAATCGAATCCTACGGGCTCGACCGTTCCGCCTCTGCGATCCGGCGGGCGCGCGACCTCAGCCACGGCACGGTCCCAGCGGACCACTGGCTGCAGGGAGATCTCAGGAAGTTTCGATTGCCTCGGCGCGTCGAGCTCGCGGTCGTACCCCTGGACTCCCTGGGCTACCTCGTTACGACGGACAGCCTAGTGGAATTCTTCCACGATGCGTGGAAGTCTCTCGCCGCCGGGGGCATTCTGGCCGTGGACGTGACGCTCCACCCTATCCGGGGCCCCCCGCTACCTATTCGGAATGAATGGAAAGTCACTCTCCGTCCCGTAGGTTCGGCCCGAGTCCGATGGCGAAGCGTGGGAAGACCGTGGGGCTCCCCCCGCCGCCGGTGGGAAGTCGGGCGGGTCGACGTGAACGTACCGGGCCAACGGAGTCAGGTATTTTGGGAGACTAAGCCCCACCTCGCGATCAGCGGGGACACGCTCCGCTCTCTCGTGAACCGTGTGGGGGGATTCGAAGAAATGTGGGTATACTCGGACGCCGCCCACCGCGCTGAGTCCCACCGAATACGACGGCTGGCTTCCCTCGGGGGGGTCCGGGGACCCCGATTGATTTGCTGGCAGCGCCAGTAACGCCCCAGCGCGAAGCCCTCGGGCGAACCGTTTCGCTGAGATTCGTTGCCCGGAAAATTGCTTCTCCGGGCAACCGGTCCGTCAGTTTCCCGACGGGCCGGCCAGGTCGTGGTAGTAAGCCCCATTCCGTTTCAGGCAACATTCGACTCCGCGCTCTCCTCGGTGGTCAGGGAGACTCCTCACCCCACCGATCAGGGCTTGCTTCCGGGGAGGCGGCCGTTTCAGCATATCCCGACGGAACCTCCGGTGCAACACCTTCACCGTACCGTCGGGCTGTGTCGTTTCTGCTCCGTAGCTCGGACTCCCGCCCGTCGGGCTCCCACCCGACCCCATGTCTCCCGGAGAGGGGACTTTCCTCAGCGGCCGGCCGTTACCGGCGCGGACCACCGTCAGCTGCCCTCCACCTCCTGGCGGTTCGTCATCGGGGAGACGGGGAAAAGCTCTCGGATGGCGGGGGCCCAAACCCGATAACCCCCTGCGGGGTTGCAATCGACGTGTCCCGCAGTAGCCGCGCTCGAACCTCCTCCGCCTCCGATCGCGACGGGCAACCGATGCTCGTTCCGTGCATGATGCTTCGAAAGGGACAGGTGTGCCTCCCAGGGCCCGACGGCCCCGTCGTCGCGCGGGACGACGGCGGAGCTCCGTTCGACCCGTTCGATGTCGTCGATCGCCTACGAGGGGCCCACCAACGAATGTACCTGGTGGACCTGGACGGCGTCGAGCGAGGCGATCCGCAGCTTGCCTACCTCCAGGAGTTGTCCCGGGACATCACCCTCTGGGTCGATGCCGGAGTGCCGACCGCGGATGCCGCGATCGATATCCTGGTGGCCGGCGCGGACCGTGCGATCCTTTCGACCGCCTATCTTCGGGGCCCAGTGGAGATCCGTCGAGCGTGGAAGCTCTCGACCGACTGGGTGTTCGAGGTCGAGATCAACCCCGGCGGTGCGATGGTCGCGAGCACGGCATGGCCGACCCGTGACCCGCTGGCACTCGTGAGTTCGGTCCGGGAGGTCGGCATCACCGACGTCATCGTCTCCCCTCGGGAACAGGACCCGGATTGGGCGCTCATCAAGACGATCGCCTCGGGAGGACCGACCTGGGTGGATGGGTCCTTCACTCTGGCGGCCGCGCCGCAGCTACCGCCCAGTGGCGCCGTCGGCGGGATCTTTCACTTGGATCAGTTATTGTCCTCGCCAGCCCCCGCCCCCTCCCCCGAAGTTGCCGTTGCCGCGTCGCCGCGCGATGATGAAGAATAGAACCAGCTGAAACGTGATGAATGAATGGGCGAGCTGAGCGCACGACGCGACGCAGCCAAGGGGTTTTGAGGGTGGTCGGGGTCGAGGCCGAAGGGTGTGATCGACCGTGAGCGACCCGATTCGACTCACGTTCCCCGACGGGACCTCCCGTACGTTACCGGTGGGCACGACGGCCGGTGACGCTCTCCGACAGTGGGCTCCGGAACGCGCCGCAACATTTCTCGCGGCCCTCGTGGACGGTCTGCCGGTCGACCTTTCGCGTCCCTTAGGGACGGAGGGTCACCTCGCGCCGATCACCTTTGAGGACCGGGCGGGCCGGGAAATCCTGCAACATTCGGCGGCCCATCTGGTCGCGAAGGCGGTCGTGGAGTCGGTCCCCGACGCCCGCCCGACGGTCGGCCCTCCGACGGACGACGGATTCTACTACGACTTTGACGTCCGACCGCTCATTCCGGCCGACCTCGACGCGATCCGCGGCGCGATCGACGCGACGGTCAGGGCCCGAGCGATCTTTCACCGCCGCGAAGTCAGCCGAGAAGACGCTCAGAAGCTGTTCGCGGCCAATCCGTACAAGATGCGCTACATCGCCGATACCCCAGCGGGAGAGACGATCTCGCTGTACGACACCGGCACCTTCGTGGACCTCTGTCGAGGACCGCATGTTCCCGATGCGAGCTGGCTCGAAGGCGTCCACATTCTGGGCTTCTCGGCGATTACGTCGGAGAAAGCCGCACCGGATCGCACGCTCCAAAGGATCCGGGGCGTGGGTTTCCCCACGAAGGAGGCACTCAAAGAATACCTCAAGCTCCGCTCCGAGGCCGAGGCGCGGGACCATCGGACCCTCGGTCAGAAGCTGGAGTTGTTCACATTCTTCGACGAGAGCCCGGGATTTCCCGCCATCCTGCCGAACGGGATCGTTGTCATCCGTGAACTGGAGCGGTTCGTCCGCGAACACCTGGACGAAGCGGGGTACCGCGAGGTTCGGACGCCGCTCCTGTTCGCGCAGTCGGTCTACGAGACCAGCGGCCACTGGAGCCTGTATCGGGAGAATATGTTCCTGACGACCGCGGAGGACCGGGTCTTCGGGTGGAAACCGATGAACTGCCCCGGGTCCATGCTCATCTTCCGGTCCCGGGCTCGCAGCTACCGGGAGCTCCCCCTTCGGCTGGCCGAGTTCGCGCCGATCCACCGCCTGGAAGCGAGCGGGACCCTGCACGGGCTGACCCGGGTGCGGGAGTTCGTTCAGGACGACGCGCACTTGTTCGTCACCGAGGACCAGATCGAGGCGGAGGTCCGGAAGCTCCTCGACTGGATCGCGCGGGCATTCTCGACCTTCCGACTCCGGTGGAGCTACGAGCTCTCCAAGCGACCCGCCCAATTCCTCGGAGAGGCGGCGGTGTGGGACCGGGCCGAGGCGATCCTGGAGCGGATCCTGCGCGACTCCGGGATCGACTACAAGGTCTCTCCCGGAGAAGGGGCATTCTACGGCCCCAAGATCGACATCCATCTGCGCGACAGCCTGGGCCGCCCCTGGCAGACGGGAACGATCCAGCTGGACTATCAGATGCCCCTGCGATTCGGCCTTCAGTACCAGGGCTCCGACGGCCAACTCCACACCCCGGTCGTCGTCCACCGAACGATCCTGGGATCGTTCGAGCGGTTCCTCGGCGTCCTGCTCGAACATACCGGCGGTCGGCTTCCGCCGTGGCTCGCTCCGGTGCAAGCTCGGATCCTGCCGGTCACCGAGCGTCAGACCGAGGCGGCCGAGGGCCTCGCCGCCGAATTGCGGAAGGACCACATCCGAGTGGAGGTCGCCTCCACGGAGGAATCCCTCTCCAAACGGGTCCGCACCGCCGAAGTCGAACGCGTACCCTACGTGATCGTGCTCGGTGAAAAGGAGGTCACGGCCGATTCCGTGGCCCTCCGGATCCGTGGCACGAAGGAGACGCGGACCCTGTCTCGGCCCGAACTGCGCGACCACCTGAGCCAGCGGATCCGCTCTCGAGAGTTCGACCCGTAGTCGCGATTCTGCGAGCCGGGCCGGCCCGGTCCGCGCGAAGTCGGCCCCTATCGAAACCTTCAACCCACCCCCCCGACTCTGTAGGATATGGTCCAACCCGTCGAAGGGCTGAGCGCAGTGACAGTGCACGTGAGCGATATCCAGGTAGCCCGCAAGTTCTACCGCGAGGTCTTGGGCCTGCACGAGGCGGGCTTTACGGAGCAGACCGGTCGCGCGGTCTACACGTTTCCGGGGACCCCGACCGTCCTCGCGATGCACGTCCAGCGGCCCGGCGAAGGGGGCCGCGAACCCGGCACGGTGAGCGGCATCATCTTGCAACACCACGACCCGCGGGCCGCGGTCGAAGAGATCCGGCGTCGAGGCGGAACCATCACCGTCGAGCCGATGGAAGTGCCGGGGCCCGGCGGGGTGATCGTCCGGGCGGCGATCGCGGACCCCGACGGCAACGAGTTCGTGATCTCGACCGGGCACCCGCCCGCTCCCAAACCGTAGTTCCTCCTCCCCTCCCCCTGCTCCCATGGTCGCCTCACCGAGCGCCTCGTCCGCGGACGTGACCAAGGAAGTCGTTCGAAGGGGTTGGGACCAGGTCTCGACCATCTACCGCCCGCCGGCGAGCACCCTGGACGCCTTCGGGCACAGTTTCCTCGATTACGACGACTGGCTTCAGCCGTTGATCCAGCACCTCCCCCGGAATTCGGCGGTGCTCGACCTGGGCTGCGGATGCGGCGTTCCGGTCGCGCGCGAGCTCTCCCAGCACTTTCAGGTGACGGGGGTCGACATCTCGGATGTCCAGATCAACCGCGCCCGACTGCTGGTTCCGAACGCCCGATTCCTACCGGCCGATATGACACGGATCCAATTTCCCTCCCAGGTTTTTGCTGGCATCACCTGCTTGTATGCGCTCATCCACGTACCTCTCGCCGAGCAGCGAAGCCTGCTCGGGCGCGTGTTCGACTGGCTGGTGCCGGGGGGGCTGGTCCTCCTTACGACCGGGGAAACGGCATGGACGGGCACCGAGGAGAACTGGCTCGGCTCCGGCGCACCCATGTACTGGAGTCACGGGGACGCGGGGAGCTACGAGCAGTGGCTGCGGGAGATCGGATTCGAGATCCTCGACCGACGGACGATTCCCGAAGGGGCGTCGGCCCATGCGTTGTTCCTGGCGAAGCGACCGGGCACCTGATACGCGGGTCGACCCGTACGGGCCGGGTTCGTGCCCTAGCGGAAGTGGCGCCGAACCGCCACCAGGTAGACGAGGAGGATGAGCGGGATGATAATCCCGACAATCCCGCCATACCCGGCGTGGTAGAGTCCGATACCGATCAACGGGGTCAGGACTTCGTAGAGGAGGACGAGCACGGCGACCACCAGCGCCCACATGCTCAGGTGCCAGAGTCCCACGGCGACCCCCATTTCGATCAGACCGAAGATCACGAGGACCACTCCGACGTAGATCCCGGTTACTCCGAACAGGGTGGTCCCGGAAAACGCGAGCGAGTAGTTGGCGAGTACGGCTACGAGGATGCCGGCGAGGAGCGTGAAGAATCCATAGAGCCCGAGCAGGAAGGCGATGAGCGAAACGCCGAACGGTCTCCGGGGCGGGGGGGTCGAGTATCCCGTCTGAGCCATCGCACGGGCATCCTGACTCTGCAATAAATACGTACGGTCCGAGTGGGGGACCATCGGGGGGTCGACGGACCGTATCCTCGAAGGGACCACGAGATCGGAGAGGTCACTTCCCGACCCGGAATGTGACGGTGGAACCGGAGCCCGTTTAAGGAGCCCCGGGCTCGTAACCTCTCGTGGAGGTCGGTCGCGTCGCCCTCATCGCCTTCCTCCTGACGTCGTCCCTCGTCGTCTCCGGCCTCACAATGCCCTCAACGTCCGGAGCCCCCCCGCCGTCCGCGATGGGGGCCATCACCCACCCGGAGGTTCCTCACGGGTCGTTTCTCTCCGGCTTCCCGGGTCGGTCGACGGTTCCGTTTGTCCTATCGGATCGCTCGGCGATAACCATCCCCGGCGGCCACTCCCGCCGAGCGGTGGCACCGTTCCCGTGGGACAGCGGTGTCGAATACTCCGGGTCCGCCGGACTGGCCTCCAATCTCACGGTCGCGATGGCCGTTCCCGACGACCTACCGCCATCGACCGACCGGTACTACGTCGCGGTATCGGTGTTCGATGGGGCGGAATCGTACGACCAGCTCGGGTTCGCGAACGACAACGGATCCTGGCAGATCTACTACTCCACCGCGCCTGCGTGCGGCACCCAGCCCAATCCTCACTGGAATGCCTATCCCTTGCCCCGGAATGAAACCTACACTTTCGAAATATCCGTCGAAGCAGGCGGGGTCGTGCTGTTCGGAGCCTACCAGGGTTCCGCCGTGGCCCTCTGGGAGGAAACCGTCCACACAGGGGCCACGTACCTCGAGGTCGAATCGACGCAGACCTGCGGGCCGACGGCGGTCCCGGGCTTTACCGAGACCGAGGAAGTCTTGGCCGCGGGTCTCGGAAACCCACCCTACAATTTCGTCTTCACCAATTCCACCGTCAACGGGCATCCGGAGAAAAGTTGGTTCGGCCTGCTCGGTTCCAGCAATACGACCGTCGTCGAACACAACGAGTCGAACGCCACGATCGGGAACGAACCGTTCACCCTCGGGTTCAGTTCCTCTCGGGATGTGCAGACCATCGAGTCGGGCTCCTCGCCCCAGGAGCTCGAAACGAGAGTGAATCTCGAAATGGGAGGGACTGGGATTGAAGTGGGGCTTTCCGCGGATACGGCCGCCGCCGCGTGGAAGTTCTCCGCCACCCCCTCTTCGGGAAACACATCGTTCCTTTCCGTGGTGAGCGTCGACGTCCCGGCGGCGCTTGTGCCGGGGATGTACGTCGTCGAAATCGAGGCCTCGGACATTGCGGGGTTCTCCAATCGGATCGCGCTCGTGATCACGGTCCTCCCCGGACTGGTATTCACCGTTAGCTCCCACCCGTCCAGCGGGGAGATCGATGCGAACGAGACCGCCACGTTCTCACCGAACAGCACCGGGGGACGCCCTGCGTATACGTACTCCTGGCCGACCCTCCCCGTGGGCTGCGCCCAAGCGCCGAGCGGACTGGCGACGTGCCGATTTGTGAGCCCGGGCACCTATCGACTACTCGCGGCCGTGGTGGACACGCTGAACTATGGGCTCGCGCGCGAGATCACGCTCACCGTCGTACCGGACCCGGTCCTCTCCTCCGACTCGGGCACGGTCACATTGACCGTCTCCAATCTCCTATCCCTCGAGGTATCTCAGACCGGGGGCATCTCGCCGTTCGCCGTCATCTGGCAGGGGCTTCCCCGCGGATGTGCGTCGGTGAACTCGACCGCGCTCAACTGCACCCCGGAGACGACGGGCCACTTCGCCGTGATCGTCACCCTGGTCGACGGGACCGGCTTCCGAAGTTCCCTCACGATCTCGGTCACGGTGCAGAATCCGACCGGAACGATCGTCCTCTCGCTCGGCACGGTCGGCCTGTTGCTCATCGCGGGAGGGATGGTCGTCCTCATCGCGACGTGCACGATGCTCCTCGCGCGACGTCACTGGCCCGGGAGGACGGGCTAGCGTCCGAGCCGCCGTCAGGGCTGTGAGTGGCGTCGCCGACGCGCTTCGATCCGAGCCGTCAGGTAAAGGGTCTCGACCTCCGCACTGACGCTCTGATGCTCGCTCCGCAAGTGCTCTTTCATGTGCGTCAGGTCGATCGGCTGGCCGCAGACGTGACAGTTCACGCGAGTTCGACGGGAGGCGGTGTCCCGGATGCCGGCCCCCTGCACAGTGGGGATTCGATGTTTCCTTCCCCTATTATTCCCCTCGCTCGACCGGCACCCCGGCCCCTGGTTGGATGTCGGCAACCTTTAATTGCGAATCCTTGTGAACCGACCCAATCCTTCGAGGGTACACGATGAGCCTTTCATCCGGACAAATGGAGCTGCTGGTCCTGCTCGCCGCCCTGCTGGGCCTGGCCTACGCCGGGATCCAGACCGCCCTCGTACTCCGAGAGGACGAGGGGGACGAGCGCATGCGGGAGATCGCCGGCGCGATCCGGGAAGGAGCGGTCGCCTTCCTCAAGCGGGAGTATCTCGTCGTCTTCTCCGTCGCCGCCGTCCTGACCGTCATCATCGCCTTCGCCTTCGGCATCACCGGGGATGGCTGGCGGCTCGCCGTCGGCTTCATCTTCGGCGTCGCGGGCAGTGCGCTCGCGGGCGCGGTCGGGATGCTCGTCAGCGTCCGGGCGAACGTCCGGACCGCTGCTCACGCCCGAAAGGGCAACCTCGGGGACACCATGGCGTTCGCGTTCCGGGGGGGCAGCGTGACGGGTCTCTCCGTCGCCGGCCTCGCCCTCCTGGAACTCGTGGGTTTCTACTGGGCCTTTAACGGAAACGTCCTGCAGATGGTCGGGGTCCTGTTCGGCGCCTCGCTCATGAGCCTCTTCGCGCGGGTCGGCGGAGGGATCTACACCAAGGGCGCGGATGTCGGCGCGGATCTCGTCGGCAAGGTCGAAGCCGGCATCCCTGAGGACGACCCCCGGAACCCCGGGGTCATCGCGGACAACGTCGGCGACAACGTCGGGGATTGCGCCGGGATGGCCGCGGACCTGTTCGAAACCTATGTCGTGACGGCGGTCGCCGCGATGTTGCTGGCGTACCTCATCGGAGCCGCCGGCGTCTACCCCACGCTCCTCACGCTGTTCCCCAACGCGATCCTCTTCCCGCTCCTGGTGTGCGCCTGGGCGATCGTCGCGACGATCATCGGGACGTTCTTCGTCCGAATGCGACCCGGCGGGTCGATCATGGGGGCCCTGTACCAGGGCCTCGCGGCCACGACCTTGGTCGGGATCGTCGGACTCTACCTCCTCGACTACTACTTCATGGGAGGGAATCTCGGGATCTTTGTCGCGACCGCCGTGGGCTTGATCGTGATGATCCTGATCGTCGTGATCACGGACTACTACACGAGCACCAAGTACGCGCCCGTCCGCCAGATCGCGGAGGCCGCGAAGGCGGGGGCCGGTCCCACCGTCATCAGCGGCATTTCGGTCGGGCTCGAGTCGACCTGGTTGCCGGGGCTGGTCATTGTCGCCGGCACGCTCGTCGCGTATGCCTCGGCGGGTTGGTTCAACGGCTATTCCCCGACCCCGAACTCCTACGTCGGTCTCTACGGGATCGGCCTGGCCGCCGCGAGCATGCTGTCGGTCACTGGGATGATCATCTCCATCGACGCCTTTGGTCCGATCACGGACAACGCCGGCGGGATCGCCGAGATGGCGAAACTCCCCGAGCAGGCGCGCGCGATCACCGACCCGCTCGACGCGGTCGGCAACACGACCAAGGCGATCACGAAGGGGTATGCGATCGGCTCGGCGGTGCTCGCGGCGCTCGCCCTCTTCGCCGCCTACACGTTCGCCGCCGCCGCCCAATGGGGCGTGCCCTGGGCGACCTTCACGAGCCTGCTGACCCTGTCGACGCCGCTCGTCGTCGCGGGCCTGGTCATCGGCGCGATCCTGCCGTTCTTCTTCACGTCCTACCTCATGAACGCCGTGGGGATCGCCGCCGAGAAGATGGTCTTCGAGATCCGCCGGCAGTTCCGGGAGATCCCCGGCTTGCTGCAGGGGACGGCGAAGGCGGACTACGGAAAGTGCGTCGACATCGTCACGGTCACCGCGCTCCGCCAGCTGGCCGTGCCGGCCCTCATCGCGGTCGTGACTCCGCTCGCGGTCGGGTTCTTGCTCGGACCGGTGGCGCTGGCGGGCCTTCTGCTCGGGACGATCGTTTCGGGGTTCCCGCTCGCCCTGACGATGACGACCGGGGGAGCGGCCTGGGACAACGGGAAGAAGTACATCGAGACCGGCAACTTTGGGGGCAAAGGTTCGGACGCCCACAAGGCGGCGATCGTCGGTGACACCGTCGGCGACGCTACGAAGGATACCGCCGGCCCCGCGATCAACCCGCTCATCAAGGTGGTCAACACGATCTCGATCCTGTTCATCGCGCTCATCGTGGCGCACTCGGTCATCCACATCTAGGGACCGGTCGAGCGCCCGTCCGCGGCCCGCCGCCGCCGCACGAGCAGGAGCACCGCGACCACGACCGCGGCCGCCCCCACGAGGACGATCCCGCCCTCGACCCAGAGGAGCGGGGTGGCGGTCGCCGGCGTGACGGTCACGTTCAGCTCGGCACTTGCCGTCGACCCCCGGCCGTCCGTCGCGAGGACCCGGACGCCCCAGTTCCCGGTGCCGGTGGGCGTGCAGGCGAGGGAGGAGGTGTTCTCACTCGTGCAACCGGGCGGGAGGTCGGAGTACGCGAACGTCGCTGCGCCGATCCCTCCACTCAGGTTCGCGACCAGGAGGAGGCTGGCTCCGAGCGAGACCGAGGAGGGGGCCGCCGAGAAGTGAGCCACCGCGAGTCCCGGGACGACCGTGAGCGTCGTCACCACGTTCGTGGACTCACCGAGCGCGTCGGTCGCGTTGAGCGTGATCGAGAAGCTACCGGTCGCGGACGGTCGACAGCCGATCGGGGAGGCCAAGGGGACGGGACACCCGGGCGGAAGACCGGTGAGCGAGACGGAGTACGGGCCGGTCCCGCCCGAGATGTTCCAGCTCACAGACTCCTCCTCTCCGACCTCGACCTCGGCCAAAGAGAATGCCAGTACGCCCACGGGGGCGGCGTGTACTGTGACGGTCCCGTTCCAGAACGCCTTCACCCCGAGCGAGTCGGTGACCGTCACTTCGAACAGGTAGACTCCGCCCGCTTCGGGTCGGCAACTCAGGGTGGCCGTCGTGCCCGCGCAGCCAGTCGGAAGGTTCGAGTAATGAACCGCGTACGAGGGAAGTCCGTTGGTGGGCGTGACGCTGACGTTCCAGGGTTGACCGACGTCGAGGATCGAGGGCGACTGAGTGACGGAGACCGAGAGCAAGGGGAGGACGTGGAGCACGGCGGTCGTATTCCCCGAAAGCCCGGCTGCGTCCGTCACGTTCAGCGCCACGCTGAACGTCCCCGCCCCGGTCGGACGGCAGGAGAACACCAATTGAGTCGGACCGGCGCATCCGGGGGGAAGGTGAGAGTACTCGAACGAGATCGAACCGTTCCCGCCCAGAGCCTGACCGTCGAACTGCACGGAGGCACCCGTTTCCAGGACGGTCGGGTCCGTGGAAAGGACGGCCACGGGTCGGTCCGCGAACCCCCACAGATACGGGTAGGGCCACACGAGTGGCAATACGGGTACGAACGCGAGGTAGTAACCCGTATCCAGGTCGGGGGCGCC
>JAKIVW010000143.1:1299-4670 GCA_022750355.1 Thermoplasmata archaeon | reverse complement strand
TCGGCGTTCAAGGACGAGTTGCTACGCGGGATGGGTCTGAGGTCGTCAGACCATGCTGTCTAAATCGGAGTTCGACGGGATACTCGGCCCGATCGCGGACCCGACTGCCAAGATCCAGACGCTCGGAGCGTTGCTGGCGAAGAACTCAGGCATGGGCTCTCGGCTCGTTATCGTCGGTGGTTCCGCGATTTCGGTCTACTCCCACGGTCGGTACACGTCAGGAGACATTGATGTTGTAGGCGATAAGGCGCGAATCGCGCCTATCCTGAGGCGGTGGGGCTTCGCGTCTGCAGAAGACCCCGATGGACGAGTCTACTGGACAAGAGAAGATCTCGGGCTGGTCATCGACATAATCCACCGATCTCCTAGTACTGGTTCGGGTCGATCAGGACGCCTTCGGAAAATCGTCACGGACTATGGCCCCGTCAGTGTGTCGGCAGTCGAGGACCTGATCGTCCGCCGCCTGGTCCTCTGGAGCCGGGATGGAAAACCTGAACTCATGGACCAGGCCGTCGCGCTGTACGTCGAGAACCGAGAGGAGATCGACGTCCCGTACCTCGAGGGCGAGATTGGGTGGGAGAGGGCCGACGCCGCATACCGCGAGCTGCTACGGCTTGCCGGCCCCGGCTTCCGCGAGGAGTACGAGGGCGGCCCCTAGGAGTGCCAACCGATCTCGGTGAATGCGAAGGTTCCGGGTGAGCCTTCCAGCACGGCAATGGCCTTACGCAAAATGCCCGTTGTGTACTCAGAGGCCATTCAGTTGGCAGATCAGATCCTTTTGTAACGAGGGATTTGTCTAAGGACCCCTCCTGAGCGTGACGGTGTCGCGGGTTCAATGTCCATTGAGCATTCTAGGCCAGATCTCGGCCCTTCGGCGAATCAGGATCATTTCCGCTTTACTTGAACCAAGGGTTCTTCATCGGGGTGCAAGTTACGCCACCGGTGTATGCGGGAGTGGGTAGGTAAGGGGTAGGTAGCGTAACGGGGGGGCTGCGTCCTCTGAACCGGGTCGCGGCAGCTCGATTCCCGGAGTATTTTGACTGAATCGGAACTAAACTCCCCGACGACTCCCCTCTCGGCTTCCTCCCGGGGGCAGGCCGTGTGACCGAAGCGCTTCCGACCGCAAACCTGGATCCACTGCGCCGCGTTGGCGTCTGGCGCCGGGTGTTTGGCTTTCCACCCCTGGCCGTATGATAGTCCCTTAGAAAGGGACTAATACTCCAGGTGAGGGTACTCCGACGATGCGAGCCCGCCCCCCCCTGGACGTTGACCCAAAGGTCGAGGGGTTCATCGGAAGCGCCAATCGAGCTCGGACGTTGGCCCCTATCGCCAGCGCCCGGCAGCCGCTCACGGCGTACCGGATTGCGTGGCTCGCCCGAGTCCCGCGATCAAAGGTCTACGGCGAGCTCCGCCGCCTCAAGTCGCTCGGCTTGGTAGCCGAACGCGAGGACCCGAAAGGCGCTTCGACGTGGATCCTGCTAGATGAGGATGCGGCGGCCTACCTCCGGAAGAAGATGCGGGTGCTCTGGTCGGGGGACATCGGCCGGTCATCCGAGGAGATGGCCCGACGGGAGCGGTCTCGGTCGCGTCCAAGTTTCGCATGGTTCAACCGATCGAAGTACCAGCCAAACCCGAAGATCGCCGCTCGAATCGCAAAGGAAGTGACCCGGCCGGTCGGGAAGGGGGAGTTCCCCGGGATGCCGGAGGACCGCCGTTCCCGAAAGAACTCGTAAATGCGGATCTCCCGTGCGACGTTCGACCGCGCGATGGCCTCCGCGCCGAGCGAGGTCGAGCGGATACAGTACGTCGGCGCCCTCCTCGGGAAAGCAACAAATTCCGAGCCGATCATCGTCGGTGGGTCGGCAATCTACCTTCTCGCCCCTAGCCTGGAACCGTCGCTCGACGTCGACATCATTACGGACCGCTCTTCGGCACCGAATGTGGTCGAGTCGTGGGGTTTCGTCCGACGGAACGGCAGAGTGTGGCGCCGGGAGGACCTCCGGCTCGACATCGACCTGCTCCGCGAGTTCCGTGGGAGTCGGAAGCGGTCGCTGCTTGTTGAGACGCCACACGGGGCGGTCCGGGTCGCTTGCCCGGAGGACATGATCGTGAAGCGACTCGCGGAACTAAAGCACTGGCCGACGACCCCCGCGTGGCGCCGTCGTATCGGGGAGCAGGTGACGGTTCTCCTCGGTGAGTACGGCGGGAGCCTAGATGAGGAGTACCTCACGATTCGGGCTCGCCGCGAAGAGGTCGAAGACTTGCTGGCAGATTTCCGCAAGAACAGCTGATCCCTTCTCTCGCGTTTCGGGACTCCTCTCCTCCCCGAACCCTGAGGTGAACCTCCCAGGGTTTTCCCGCGGACCGTCCCATTTAGGGAATCGACTCCCGCTCCAATGGGGTGGGTTGTCTCCGTCAGGGCGTCAGCTAGCCACTTCGTGCGCGCCTTCCTTCTTCCCCTCGCATACATGTTGCGAAGGCTGGCTCGAACAAGATTCCGGATAAGGACTCCCGGCGACGGGCGTTCTAGCGGCAGCTGGACCGCTGACTTCGTCGTCGTGTAGCCCTTGAGCTCCTTCCGGTGGTCCGCGATGGTCGGGGGCCGGAAGTACAAATCGACGTGCCGGCTCTGGAGGCGAAGCCACGTGATCATCCCCTTGTGCTCGGATCCTTCGTAGCCATGCCCCGGCATCCGACAGCCGGTCTCTTCCGTAGGATCCGGTGCAATCCCTCGGATCACGGAACGGACCCCCTTGAGGCGCGGTCTAACGCTCTGCGGGGAGCCGGCAATACAGGCATCGACTTTCGTGACCTAGGACTGGGGGAAGTCATCACCGCCGCATGGTTCGCCCGGTCAATCCGCTCGATGATTGCCAGACGACGTGGGGGGAGCTCTTCAAAGAGTGGCTACGCAAGGGCCAGATTCTGTTTCGTTCAGCGGCCTCTCTCCGATCCTGTGCGCGCACAGGAGAAGCCTCCCGAGACGAGCGGGAGCTGGTTCAACTTGTGGCCGGCCCCGGTGATCTTACCTGCTCGTCGGGCTACTGCTTGCCGCGTTAAGAATGCTCCTATTGGTCGGAGGTCTGGTCGCCGTCGTCGGGTATGATTCACCCGTCGCCGGCGTCCTAAGCTTTGGAGGCGCTGCGTTGCTCGGATGGGGAGCGTACAATCGTCTTAGGTTTGTCCTGTAACGAGCGTTTACGCTCCTCAAGCCCGCCAAATCGGCCGATCGCACCATTTTGTCGTGAGGGCTTTGTCCAAGGACCCCGCGGATGCGTGCGGCCGTCCTGGGTTCAGTATCCATTGAACCCACGGAACCCTAGCGGAATGCGTGCCCTCGCCCTGTGAAAACCCGATGGTCCCCGTCTACG
>JAKIVW010000143.1:0-1289 GCA_022750355.1 Thermoplasmata archaeon | reverse complement strand
AAATGAGTTTGAATCGTAATCTGCTCTGAAACCCTGCGCGCGCCTGAGGGGTTCCGCGGACTATGAGCTTCTACCTCCCACGATGGCAGGACGGAGATCGCTGGACTCGAATCGACCCGCTCCAAATCGAATGGGTGAAGAGAACTGGGCCCCGATATCTACCATGGGTGGGCCTCGCCCTCGCCGCGGTCTTTCTCGCAGCGATTTACGTTGCCATTTCGGCGCTCATTCGATCCTGGTCAGCGTCGCTCTCTGCCCTGTGGCCCTCTCTCCTAATCGGCGGGATCGTAGTGGGCGGAGGGCTCGTCCTCGTCGCAAGGATTGCCCAGCCCTTGCTTGTGGGGGTCTCAGATCGGGGAGTGGTCTTCGGCCGGATCGGGGGCGAGGCCGTAGAGTGGAACCAGCTGATCCGCGTCCGTCCATCGGCCTGGGGAATAGCCATCGATTATCCACTAAACTTAGGATGGTGGTTCCTGGTTCAGTGGTCCCCAAGTGCCATGATTTGGTCGGGCCAGGTTGCCACTCGCTACATCGATGAGGGCCAGTTTCGAGCCATACTCCGACGGCCAGAATGTCCATCATGGCTTCGCCCCGATAGTTAGCGCCCTCCTGGGTTCAGGCACTCGGACCTCTGACTAATCACCCGGAAGGCGTAGGTTTCTACCTACCCATTATGTACCAATAGGACACTAACTCGACAATGCGTTGGGTCCCCGACTGGCTCGGAATTCGCCACGCCCACCTTTCGCGGTCGTTTGGGCATCGGACTTTCACTGCCCGAGATGCAAGAGACCTCCTGGCGGGGTCGGCGTCCTCAACAAATCTGGTTCTATCCAGACTTGCTCGCGCGGGTTGGCTCGGCCATGTTTCCCAGGGGGTGTATGTGGCGATTCCGCCGGCTGCCATCCAGTCGGCACTTGTAAACCGGTGGGATCTCCCCCTAATGGATCGTGCTTACTTTCCTTCCCTGGCTACGGCTGTAGGTCAGCTTCTGGAGCTGCTGGGAGATCGCCTCTACTCGGTGGCACTCTTCGGATCGGCAGCGCGAGGTGAGGAACGACCCGAGAGCGACTTGGATCTCATCGTGGTAGCGGATTTTTCATCGGGCGGCCCGGCTCGGTGGATCGAGGAGCTTGGTTCCGTTCGGGCGGTATCCGAAGCGATTGCTTTCCGGCAGTGGGTTCAGAGCGGTGAGTACCACGCTGTGCAGTTGATACCGTATCGTCCGGAGGAGCTCACCGATCCGGGGCCCCTACTTCTCGATGCCACCGAGGACGCCATTCTCTTCG
>JAKIVW010000142.1 GCA_022750355.1 Thermoplasmata archaeon | reverse complement strand
CTGGTCGAGCGCGACCAGGCGATCAAGGAGTTCGTCCCTACACCGTACTGGGAGGTGCGGGCCACTGGCACGAAGGGAACGGACGAGTTCTCTCTCCATCACCAACACGGGACCTGGACCGACAAGCACGAGGCGGATGCCGCGTTCCGGAAGGTCGAAGGTGCGAACGAAGGCACCGTCCGAGAGTTCACCGAAGAGGAAACCCGTCGGCGCCCCCCGATCCCGTTCTCCACCACTCTGTTCGTCGCCGAAGCCACGCGCCTGGGTCTCGGGGCCGCGAACGCGATGCGGATCGCGGAGGACCTCTACACTCAGGGTCTCATCAGCTACCCGCGAACGGACAACACGGTCTATCCGCGCGGGCTCGGCCTCCGCCCCCTCGTCGAGAAGTTCAAGGACGGACCGTTCGCGGAGGCGGCCGAGTTCGTCCTGACCCAGCCCTCGTTCCGTCCCACGCGCGGGCGGTCCGAGACGACCGACCACCCCCCGATCTATCCCACGGGAGTGGTCGACCCGAAGAAGCTCCGCCCGGACCCCGCCAAGGTCTACGAACTGGTCGTTCGACGCTTCCTGGCCACGGTCGCTCCTGACGCGATCGGTCGGGCGCGGACGACCAAGGTCGAGATCCGCGGGGAGGCGTTCGAAGGAAAGGGGCAGCGGCTCACCGACCCCGGCTGGTATCGGGTATACCCCTACTCTCATCCGGAGGAGATCCTGCTTCCCGAACTCGCGGTGGGCGAAACGGTCGCCATCGCCAAGGTCGACCTGCTCGAGGACCAGACCCGTCCGCCCCGGCGCTACACGCAGGGTTCCCTGATCCAGGAGATGGAACGGCTCGGGCTCGGGACGAAGAGTACCCGGCACGACGTCGTGCAGAAACTATTCGACCGTCACTACGTGACCCAACGCCAGCTCGAACCGACGTCGACCGGCATCGCGGTCGCGGAGGCCCTGCAGGCTCACGCCCCGGTCATCACTCGACCCGAGATGACACATCGGCTCGAGGAGGACATGGAGTTCGTCGCCCAGTCCAAGAAGCCGAAGTCCGAAGTGCTGGACGAATCGCGCGAGATGCTGCGGGAGGCCTACGCGCTGCTTCTCGCCAATGCGGCTGGCGTCAAGGAGACGTTGACCGGGGCCCTGGACCGCCAGCATTTCGTCGGGCCGTGCCCCAAGTGCGGCGGGGCCCTCCGGATGGCGCGGAGCCCTCGGGGCTCTCGGTGGGTGCAGTGCTCCAACAACCCGGCGACCTGTCCCGCGACGTATGCCTTGCCGGCCGCGGGGTTCATCGAACCCGCGCCCGAATTCCTCTGCGCGACCTGCAAGACCCCGCGCGTGAAGATCGTCTTCCGGGGGCAGCGGCCGGATCTGTACTGCATCAACCCCGAATGCGCGGAACATCAGAAGGCGTTCGGGATCGGCACCTGCCCCAACTGTGCGAAGCCCCTGCAGATCCGTTACTCGTTCCGCGGGAACCGGTTCGTGGGTTGCTCCGGCTATCCCGAGTGCCGGACCACGTACCCGCTCCCCCAACGCGGGAAGCTCGAGAAGGACCAGCCTCCCTGTCCGGTCTGCCACGCTCCGATTGTGACGGCGATCGAGGCCGGGCGCCCGCCGTGGACGCTCTGCATCAATCCGGAATGTCCGAGTCGCTTGGCGAAGAAGGCGGAAGCCGAAGCGAAGAAGGCTGCGAGGGCCAAGGCGGCCCGCAAGGCACCCGTGCGAAAGAAGAGGGCCCCGTCGAAGCCCGTCACCGCGACTCCCGCCGCCCCGGTCACGCCGGCGCCACCGGCATCGGCCGAAGAAGTGCCCGCCACGACCCCCAAGAAAACGACCCGCGCTCGGGCGCCCCGCCGCGCGAACACGACGCCCCGTTCGACTCCGGCCCAGCCCGCGGCACCGCCGACGGCTGCGCCCCCGTAGTCGGGCCGGCCGAAACCCCAGCCGAGCCGACCGCAGGCTAAGACGTCCCGGGCCGGCTGAGCCGAGCAGTAACTGTTGCGTCACCTCTCGGCGCGGGTTAAATACCGTCCCCTCGTCGTTCGAGCGATGTCCACTTCTTGTCGGCTGGCCGACCTCGATTCGAGGACCTTCGAGCGGCGACTGCGGTCGAACCCGCTCGTCTGCGTTCCGGTCGGGGCGCTCGAGGCCCACGGCCCGCACTTGCCCCTGGGGGCGGACCAGATCCAGGCGGAGGCGACTGCGGTGGCACTCGCGGAGCGGATCGGGGGGCTGGTGGCGCCGACGATCCCGTACGGGTCGGCCCCGAGCGCCCGTCGGTTTCCGGGAACGGTCTCGCTCTCCCTCTCCCAGCTCGAAGCCTACACCGAGGGCGTCCTCTCCGAACTCGCGCGGTCCGGGGTCCGTCGATTCCTCATCCTCTCCGGCCACGGGGAGCGAGGGCACATGGCGGCGCTCCGGGAGGCGGCGTCCCACGTGATGGGCGCCCACCCGGACGTCCGGATGGTGGTCCTGTGCGACTACGAGTTCGTCTACGAGCTCCGCGGAAAGGAGTCTCCTGCGACCGACGGCCACGCCGGTCTCCTCGAGACCTCGCGCGTCCTGGCGATCGCCCCGGAGACCGTCGGCGCCGAGCGCCCGTCGGTCGAGCACCACCGAAGCCCGTTCCTCCCGGGGCCGCCGACCGAGTACGAGTGGCCCGAGAGCGTGATCGGAGACACTCGCCCCGCATCGGCGGAACTGGGACGACGCGTTCAGGAGCATGTGCTGACCCGCCTGGAGGAGACGGTTCGGGCCCTGCTTCCCGCCTAGGAGGAAAGGATCGTGGCAGAACCGTCCGAAGCGATCCGCATCCGCGGCGCGCGGCAACACAATCTGAAGAACGTCTCGATCGACCTTCCCCGGGGGAAGTTCATCGTCATCACCGGAGTCAGCGGATCCGGCAAATCCTCGCTCGCGTTCGACACGCTCTACGCGGAGGGCCAGCGGCGGTACATCGAGAGCCTCTCCGCCTACGCCCGCCAATTCCTCGGACAGATGGACAAGCCCGACGTCGACTCGATCGAGGGCCTGTCTCCGGCGATCGCCATCGAGCAGCGCGCGGGGAGCCGCAACCCCCGCTCCACCGTGGGGACCGTCACCGAGATCTACGACTTCCTGCGCCTCCTCTTCGCACGGATCGGAATTCCCCACTGCCCCAACGACGGCAACGAGATCTCGCCCCAGTCGGTCGACAAGATCGTCGAGGCGGTCAGTGCGCGGGCCCGTGGCGAACGCGTCGACCTGATCGCTCCGGTCGTGCGGGCCGAGAAGGGCGAGCACCGCGAAGTCCTGGAGCGACTCCGCAAGGCGGGGTACCGCCGCTTCGTGATCGACGGGGTGGAGGTGCGACTTCCGAGTTCCCAGGTTCACCTCGAGAAGAACAAGAAGCACACCGTGGAGGTGATCGTCGACAGCTTCGACGTCGACGAGTCGGAGGGAACGCGATTGGCCGAAGCGGTCGAACTGGTTCGAAAACTGTCGGACGGCCTGGTCATCGTCCGGGGCGCGAAAGGGGCGCGCTCGACGTTCTCCAGCCGACGCGCGTGCCCGGAGTGCGGGTACTCCATTGAGGAACTCGCGCCCCGAATGTTCTCGTTCAACAACCCGATGGGGGCCTGCCCCGAGTGTCTCGGGATCGGGGCGACGCTGCACGCCGACCCCGACCGGATCGTTCCCGACAAGGACAAGCCGATCGGTCGCGCGATCGCGGTTTGGGGGCTCACCCCGACCTCCGGCGCTCTCGAGCGATTCGGAGAGACCTTCGGCTACAACGCCCGTCGGCCGATCCGGGAGCTCCCCGAGAGGGGTTGGAAGGCTCTCATGTACGGCAGCGACCGGAACGTCGGTCCCACCGTTCGCGGACCCGCGGAGTGGTGGGGAAGCGGCTGGCTGAAGGAAGGCCTGGTCGCCGCCGTCGAACGACGTTGGAAGCAGACCAAGAGCGAGAGCGCGAAGGAGTACTACATGGGATTCCTCGCGTTCAAACCGTGCCGCAGTTGCATGGGGAAGCGGCTCAAACCCGGGATCCTCGCCGTCACCGTCGAGGGTCGCTCCATCGCCGACGTCGCCGGCATGACGGTCACCGAGGCGGTGTCGATGTTCCGCGACCTGCGGCTCGACGAACGGGACGAGCAGATCGTGGGCCAGGTGGTAAAGGAGATCCGGTCGCGCCTCGGGTTCCTCGAGAACGTCGGGCTGACCTACTTGACCCTCGACCGGGGGTCCGGGACCCTCTCCGGTGGCGAGGCCGAGCGGATCGCGCTGGCCACCCAGATCGGGTCCGGGCTGGTGGGTGTCCTGTACATCCTGGACGAACCGTCCATCGGACTCCATCCCCGCGACCACGCCCGCCTCCTATCGACCCTGAAGACGCTTCGCGACCTCGGCAACACCCTCCTCGTCGTCGAACACGATGAGCAGACCATGCGGGAGTCCG
Source organism: Thermoplasmata archaeon (assembly GCA_022750355.1). Classification (GTDB taxonomy): domain Archaea; phylum Thermoplasmatota; class Thermoplasmata; order Lutacidiplasmatales; family UBA184; genus Lutacidiplasma. The sequence goes on along the minus strand of JAKIVW010000142.1, from coordinate 564 downwards.
ACTGGCTCGTCGACCTGGGCCCGGGGGCCGGCGTCCACGGCGGCGAAGTGCTCTACTCGGGCGTGCCCAGTCGGATCGGCGAAGCCCCCCGCTCGCTGACGGGCGACTTCCTCTCCGGTCGACGGTCGATCGCGCTTCCGGAGCGACGGGCACCCCCCTCCGGACGCTGGCTGACCGTTCACGGGCCGCTCGAGCACAACCTGAAGGGCGAGGACGTGCGGATACCGCTCGGACTGTTCGTCGCGCTCTCCGGAGTTTCGGGCAGCGGGAAATCGACGCTCCTCGAGGAGATCCTCTACAAGGCGGTCCGCCGCCATCTCGGGCTCGGCCGCGACACCCCGGGGAAGCACGAGTACATCGAGGGTATCGACGAGGTCGACCGGGTCCTCCTCATCGACCAAGCGCCGATCGGGCGCACCCCTCGCAGCAACCCCGGAACCTACACGGGAGTCCTCACTCCCATCCGGGACCTGTTCGCCGGGCTCCCCGAGGCCCGGGCCCGCGGCTTCCGCCCGGGCCGCTTCAGCTTCAACGTCGCCGGGGGCCGCTGCGAGGCGTGCGAGG
>JAKIVW010000141.1:3846-5110 GCA_022750355.1 Thermoplasmata archaeon | reverse complement strand
GACGGGTCAACCGACCTGGCAGCCTCCGTCGCCCCCTCCCCCGGGAGCCCAGTAAAGTTTCGACGAAACCAAGGGCCGGGGTCAACCCCCGGCCCCCCTTTTTTCTCGCGAGTTCGGCCGGGCCTTGGCACGAGCCTCAGTGGGGACGGCCGACGGCGTCTGTGGGAGAGTGACCCAGGCGAGGCTATTTGGCCGGTACGAACCAGACGTCGGTGACCGAGTACTTCGGGTTCGGTTCGAACCGCGCTTCGACCGGCATTCCGACGTAGAGGTCCTTTTCCTGGGCGTCCTTCAGACGGACCAGCAGGAGACTCCCGGCCCCTTCGAATTCGACCAGGGCGAGGTTGTACGGGGTTTCCTTGAGGAACGCTTCGCTCCCAAAGTGGCAGGTCGTCCAGGAGTGGACGCGGCCCTTCTTGGGGAGGTCGACCCACTCGGTGGGATCCCCGCAGACCATGCAGTGGCCACGGGGGGTCGCGTAGACGAACCCGCATCCCTTCTTGGTGCAGTGGGATCCGCGCAGCCGGCCCTCGGCGAGCCCGAGGAAGAACGGCGAGTCCTCAGCGTAGCTGTGGATGTACGTGATCGAGTACGGGTACCGGATGATCAAACTCTCGACGCCCTGCGCGTCCCGGAAGAGCGCCGCCCCACTGCGATCGAGCTCGGCCTGGACGTCCCGGAATTTCTGGAAGACGGGGGGTCGCGCCTTCATCAGAACCCCCGTTCGAGGATGGAGACGGTCACGCTCGAGCCGGTGCCCGCGTGGCTGTGGATCGCGCCGCGTTTCGGTCGGGCGAGCTGGAGGGTCTTGTCCCCGAAGTGCCTCGGGATCGTGCCCTGGAGCTGCCAGAAGGCGAACACGGCCTGCATGAGTCCGGTCGCACCCACGGGGTGACCGCAGGCGATGAGCCCGCCGGACGGGTTGACCGGGAGGGCCCCGGCGCGCGCCACGGGGAATCCGTAGTCGATCCCCTTGAGGAACGGGTCGCCGCGTTCGACGTACCCGTATCCCTCCCCGTACCGGCAGAGCCCGAGGTCCTCGTACGTCTGGATCTCGCTGGAGGCGTAGGCGTCGTGCAGTTCGATGAAGTCGAGCTCCCGCGTCGGATCGGTGATCCCCGCCATCCGGTATGCTTCGATCCCCGCCGCCCGCCCCGCACGGAACGAGTGGACTCCGGGGTACGGCAGATGGGCGTAGTCCTTCGCGCTCTCGTGGGGGAGGAGCGGGACCTTCCCGAACGGCCGGTCGGCGAGCCGCATCGTA
>JAKIVW010000141.1:2601-3836 GCA_022750355.1 Thermoplasmata archaeon | reverse complement strand
CTCATGGTGCAGATCTGTTCGCGCGTCAGCGGGTAGCTGATCATCTCGGAATCGAGCACGTCCTGGACGGTGAGCCGCTTCGGGTACTGCGCGTACGGATTGTGGAGCGCGTTCCGGTGGTTCTTCACCGAGACGAGGCTCATGATCCGGCTCCCTTCCGCGATCGCGAGGCGCTGGGCCTCTCGCTCGTCCTTGACGTGGGCGAACCGAGTCAGACGGAGGTACTCGTAGATGTGGCGCATGACCATGAGCGCGTAGTATCCCGTGTAGAACCCCCCGAGCGGGAAGTCGAAATTGGTATCGGAGGCCAACGCGATGAATTCGTTCCCCTTCCACGTGGGCACGCGGCTCATCGTTTCGTAGCCCGCGGTGAGGCAGACGTCCATCCGCCCGCTGGCGACCGCTTCGTAGCCGGCCTGGAAGCATTCCCCGCCGGTCGCCCCGCCCCACTCGATGCGGACCGATCCCTTGGGGTTCATCCCGAGGTAGTCCTGGACCATGCTCGCCGCTTTGAGCTGTCGAGAGAAATGGTCCGAGAAGTACGAGATACGGGTACCGTCGATCCGATCCCGGGTGAGATTCGGGACGTCCTTGAGCGCGTAGTCGTAGGCGCGTTTCACCATCAACCGGAAGTCCATCGCGGGGTGCGCCTTCGCAAACTTGGTAACGCCGCCCGTCACCATGTACACCCGACGCCCCGAGGAGGAGCTTTGGATCGACTTCACCGTCGGCGCCGCGCGTTTCGAACTCTTCGCACCCTTCGCACGAGCTGGCAATCAGTATCCCTCAACGCGGGCATCCGGGGCCGGGTTTTATGCCTGTCTCCGGGACTCCGCTCCCGGACAGCGCCCCGTCACCTCCAAGTGCCCCCGGACGGTGCGCACGATCGCCATGCCCCGTCGATTCGCCCGGTTCCGACCCGGGGCTCCCCCGTACGCCCCCGGATTCTACGGTGTGCCATCGGACGGCATGTGCCTCAACGTCTTCGTCATCCTACGTTCCCCGGACGACTCCGGCCGGATCCTACTGGGCCGGGCGGCCCCGGATTCCCGATGGGAGGAGTCTGGCGCCCTGGACCGATCGCGCTTGGAGCGGCTGGGGGATCGTTGGATGCTCCCCTCCTCGCAATTGATCCTCCTGGAGGGACCGAAGGAAGCGGCGCGCCGGGTCGGGAACGAGCAATTGGAGACCGACCTCGACCCGCTCCCGGCTCCCCAGGTGTTCTCGGAGACCTA
>JAKIVW010000141.1:0-2591 GCA_022750355.1 Thermoplasmata archaeon | reverse complement strand
GACCGGCTTCCGAGAGTGAAGACCTGCATTGGGATCTTCATTTCATCTTCACGCTTCGAGGACCACCGAACCCACCGACCTCACCGCTCTGGAAGGTCCTCGAGTACGTCCCGGTCGCGAACACGCCCCGGAACGCCTTCGCCCGGGGCCACGGGGACATCCTCGAACTGATCGGCCTCCTACCGGCGGCGTAACCAGACCCACGCGTCGCCGTCACATTCCCCGGTGCTTTATTCTCGCGACCGGTACGAAGAACGAGGGCGTCGATGAGCACTTCCAAAGACCTCCTTTCGATCTCGGATATCGCCGATCGACTACCCGCGCTGCTCCAGAATGCGGCCCGTCTCAAACGTTCGCGACGAGCGGGAGTGAGGAGCACCTCCCTGCTCGGTCGCAACCTCGCGATGATCTTCGAAAAGCCGTCCACTCGCACCCGGACCTCGTTCGAAGTGGGGATCGGAGATCTGGGCGGGCACGCAATCTACCTATCGAAGACCGACATCCAACTGGGGCGGGGCGAGACGATCGGTGACACGGCCCGAGTGTTGTCGAGGTACTGCGACGGCCTCATCTACCGTGCGTTCCACCATTCGGACGTCGTAGAGCTGGCCCGAACGGCGAGCGTTCCGGTGATCAACGCCCTCGACGACCTGGAACACCCCTGCCAAATCGTCGCCGACCTGCTCACCATGCACGAGCGCTGGAACGGGGAGTTCCGTGGCAATCGCGTCGCCTGGATCGGGGACGGGAACAATGTCCTGCACTCCCTCCTGCTCGGAGCGGCGGCGATGGGCCTGGACCTGACGGCGGCGTCTCCGGAGGGCTATGCGGCGAACCCCGAGATCGTGCGGGCGGCGGCGGCCCTGGCCGCGAAATCCGGTTCTCACCTTCGGTTCGTTTCGGATCCGGCCGAGGCCGCGACCGGCGCCGATGCCCTCTACACAGACGTGTGGGTCTCGATGGGCGACGAAGCCCAGATGGCCGACCGGACCCGAGCGTTCCAGGGATACCAGATCAACTCCCAGCTCCTCGGGCTCGCTCGGCCCGACGCGTTTGTCCTCCACGACCTCCCCGCGCATCGCGGCCTGGAGATCACCGACGAAGTGCTTGACGGCCCCCGATCGGCGGCGTGGGACCAGGCGGAGAACCGGCTCCACGCCCAGAAGGCGATCCTCGAACTGTTGATCCCACCTCTCCCAGCAGGATAGCGCCGACCCACGTGGGGCGAAGTCGATGAATCTCTCCCACCGGGACCACCGGATGGACAACTCCCTTCGGCAGTCCCTGTTTCTGATGTTGGCGCTGATCGCGGGGCTGAGCGTCCTCTCGTTCATGGCACCCTGGACCGCGGTGGGTCTGGCCGCGCTGCTGGGACTCGCGGTCCTCGGCGGTCTGTACGTGGTCCAGTCCGACCGGACGATCGCCGAGTACGCCCGCGACCTGCGATCGGTCCACGGGGGAGGGCAACCCTCGAAGTGGATGCGCGTCGAGGTCCGAAGCGAGGTCGAGTGGGACCGCCACGTCGGGATCCCGGGCCGTCGTTCCCCGAACGCCCGGCCACGGTCGCGGCCGGAGCCCGGAACGGGCCCCGCCCACTAAGCCCGCGGTTCGGGATCCGCGCGAAGGCGGATCCGCAGGAGGTGTTCGAGCTTGCGGACCAGCTGGTCCGGCGGATGGAACCCACCGGACTCGAGTTTCAGGACGACCGACTTCTTCTCGTTGAGTTTTTTCGCCAGCTCGTCGGGCGTCCACGCGACCGCCTCGCGGGCGACCCGGACCCGACGTGCCCAATCGGGGGCGAGTTCCAGCTCGCCGATCTCCGTGTAGAGGTCCCGCTCCTCCAGGCGGCGGCCCGTGGCCTGAACGCGGGTCGCGGGCGTGCCCGGCCGTACCGAGGCTCGCTCCGGCGAAGCCGCCGTCGGCGGAGGGTCGAGGATGGTTCCGAATTTGGAGCAGTTGGAACAGAGGGCGAGTACGGTCCCCTCGACGCGCACCCGACTGGTCGTCTCGACCTCATTCCCACACATTTCACACAGCATCGTAGTTCCTCACTTCGGAGCGGTACGTCCGCGCAGCCGGCGTCGCTCCTCCATCCGGCGGCGACCTTCTTCGAATCGGGTCCGTTCCTCCTCGGTTTCGAGGACCAGCGGAGGTACGGCGAGCGGCTGACCGGAAGGGTCCACGGCCACCATCGTGACGAACGCCACAGCCACCAGGGACGATCCGCCACCCTGGAGCGCCTCCGCTCGGACCTGGATCCACACTTCCATCGAGGAGCGGCCGACGTAGGTCAGCGCCGCGTCGAAGTCGACGACCTCCCCCACATGGACGGGTGCCACGAAGTCGACTCGGTCGAACGACGCCGTGACGCACGTCGCTTTGGCATGTCGCGTCGCCGTGATGTAGGCGACGCGGTCGATTTCAGCGAGGATCGCGCCACCGAACACATTTCCCGTGAAATTCGCGTCGGTCGGGACCATGAGTCGAACGACCGACGCGCGGCTGGCTCGGACGGTCGCACGCGCTGACTCCGTCAATCGGTCGACCTCGAGGGGCGGACCCTTCGGACCGTCCCCCGCGTTAAAGGGGTT
>JAKIVW010000018.1:19727-20293 GCA_022750355.1 Thermoplasmata archaeon | reverse complement strand
AGGTTTGGAGCAACTACGTGACCTCGATGCTGGCCTACGAGCAGTCGCTCGAGCCCCGCGTCCAACTCATGGTCGCTCTGACTCCGGTCTACCCGAACCAGGGAGACAACGTGACCCCCATCATCGCCGCCGCCGCGGCGGCGGATGGGATCGGGATCGGCAACGAAGGGCTGCGGGCGAGCGACTTCACCAACCTCACTTCGAGCGGGATGGGCTGCGGGGGCAACGGTTGGTGCAAGCAGTTCTGGCGGTTCGCGGGCACGGTGCCCCTCGAACTTCAGACCGATACGGCCAGCTCCCCGAACGGGTCCGGGCCCACGGGGAGTCTGGTCCCGCTCCTCCCCTCCGCGCTGAACCAACATACCCAGATCTTCGAACTGTATCTGCAGGACTGGTTGACCGCGTTCGACCCCAACTATCCCGCGTACGGAGCCTACCACGTCGGCTACGCGGCCGCGATCACACAGGTCGCTTCCGTCGTGGGCGAGGACGGGATCTAACCCCGCCACCGCAGGACTCGGGCTAAGTTCGGCGACCGCCGGGAACTTCGGCGAGTGAGAGCGCCT
>JAKIVW010000018.1:1681-19648 GCA_022750355.1 Thermoplasmata archaeon | reverse complement strand
GTACTTCCCGACCACGTTGAGGATCGGAAAGATGAGCAACAGTGTCCCCGCCTTGAACAGGTCGTTCTCGTAGCGAGAGCCGAGCCGCCAGATCCCGAGGAGGAGACCGATGAGGCCGATGAGAACGACCACGGCGCCCGCGAGGAGCACGAACCCCGCCGCGAACAGGGTCCAGGGCACTTGGCAGCCCGACGGAATGCCCGCGGGGGGGAGGTTGGAGGTGCACCCGACCACAGAATGCTCCCCGGCGATGAGGAAGCCCACCCCGACGGCGACGATCCCGATCCCGGCCAAGAGGAACTGGGTCAACGACCGGGGCATTTCGAAGCGCGAGTCGACGGGGGCGAGCCGCCGGAACACTTCGCGGAAGAGCATCACCTCGACGAGCGCCACTGCCCCCGAGACGATCGCCTCGGCGTAGAAGAACGGCCCGACTCCGGGGCCGATCCCCGGACCGGCCGCACCCGTCGGATCAAGAATTCCCGGGCCCATGAGAGAGAGGAAACTGACCACTCCGGAGCCCACCAGCACCGCGGCGCCCCACCGTAGGTAGGTGAGGGCGGTTCGGTCCACCTCACGGGTCGAAGGGTTGGGCACTCGGAGATCGGTGGGAAGGAACGACCCCGGCGGTGGGGGAGGGACCAAGGTCATCCCCGGAGAGCCCGCCGTCGGGGGTGCGCTGAGAACGTAGTACCCCGGAGTCGAGGGGGCGAACGACGCGGGAGCCGCCACCGGGGCGGTCAGCGAACTCCCGCAGAACGGGCAGAAACTGGCTCCTGTCGGCGCGAGGCCGCCGCATCGCGGGCAGGGGGCGGTCGGCATCGAGGGCGGACGGGGTCCGCGTCTATTAACGGGGCGCCCGGAACTCGACCGACCCGTCCCACCCCGGGCGACCCCGAGGCGGATTGATGGCCGGAGTTACCTTCGAGCGACCAGGCGACGTGTCGCCTCCCGGGTCCTTATGAAGGTCGTTTCACTGAAATCGCCGAGGCACGCACGTGACCGAACCGCTCCGTTCCATCGCTCAACGCTTCCCCGGAGTCCCCACCGTCGAGGGCGCCGGAGTGCGCTTGCGGCGTTCGTTCTCCAATCCGGAGGTCCCGCTCTTCGACCCCTTCCTCCTGCTGGACCGTTTCGGGTCGAGCAACCCCGCCGACTACCTCGCCGGATTTCCGTGGCACCCCCACCGGGGGATCGAAACGGTCACCTACGTACTGGACGGACGGGTCGCCCACGGGGACACGCTCGGGAACGAGGGCGTCATTGGCCCGGGGGACGTCCAGTGGATGAATTCCGGCAGCGGGATCATCCACCAGGAGATGCCGCAGCGCACCGAAGGTGCGCTCTCGGGGTTCCAACTCTGGGTCAACCTTCCGGCGAAAGAGAAGATGTCCACCCCCGCCTATCGCGGTCTGAGCGCTCCCGAGCTGCCGACCGTTTCCACGGACGGAGGAACCGCGGTCAAGGTCGTCGCCGGGACCTATGGTGCGGTGGTGGGCCCGGTCCAAGGGATCCCCGTGGACCCGACGTACCTCGACGTCTCCGTCCCCGCGGGCGGGGCCTTCGACCTTCCGACGCCGACCGGCTACACCGCCTTCGCGCATGCGATCGATGGACGAGGGACGTTCGGCGGCACCGACACCGAGTCCGTGGAGTCCGGCGAGACCGTACTATTCGGTCCGGGGCGGGCGGTGACGGCCCACGCCGGGGACCGGGGGTTCCGATTCCTTCTCGTGACCGGCCGCCCCCTCCACGAGCCCGTCGCCTGGTACGGCCCGATTGTCATGAACACTCGATCCGAACTGGTCACCGCGATGCAGGAACTCGACCACGGCGATTTCATCCATCATCGGCGACCGATCGTCGAGGGGTAGCCAGCTCCTCCGCCAGCTCCCGGAACGCGCTCTCGAGGACTCGGACCGATCGTCCGAGTTCCCGGAGGGAGACCGATTCGCGGGCCGTGTGATCCAGATGGGGGTCTCCGGGGCCGTAGGCGGCGCCCGCGATCCCCCACGCGGGAGCGACCAGATTCAGGTCCGATGTACCGGACTTGCGCCACAGCGTCGGTCGACCCCCCTCCGAACGGATGCCGCCTTCGAGGGCCCGAACGACCGGGTTCGTTCGCTCCACTTCGAGAGGTTCGATCCCGACGAGCGTTTCGAGGGTCGGACGGCCGGGTTCCCGCGGTAGGCCGCGCAGCACGTCCCGAGTCGAACGTCCCGGGGGGATGCGGATGTCGAGCGTCACCGTGGTCCAGGCGTCGTCCTCGCCTCCGCTGTGGACCTCGACGACCTTGAAGGAAAGCGAACGGAACGGAGAGGGTCCGGGTACGAACGGCGGTGACGCACGGACGTTCTCGACCCAACGCAAGGCCACGTCGGCCGCGGTCGGGCGCGGGGAGGAGTAGTGGGTCCGGCGGCCGCGAAAATGAGCGGTGACCCGAAGGTCGCCCTTGTAGCCGACCGTGATCCCGTCCCAGCGGCTCGGTTCTCCCGCGATCACGGCATCCCCACCCCTCCGACGCAAGAGATGCCGCGCGCCCCGACTGTCGGTCTCTTCCCCGACCGCGGCGATGATCTCGAGCGTCCCCGGCCCCGAGAATCGAGCACCGGCGATCAGAGCCGCGGCGAGCGGACCTTTCGCGTCGACCGCGCCCCGACCCTGGACCCGACCGCCGGACGATCGGACCGGTCGTCGACCGGGCACGGTGTCGATATGGCCGAGGAAGATCAGGTGGGGCCGACCCCGTCCTCGGCGGGCCCGGCCGTTGCCGGCGCCGTCGATCCGGGTCGTGTAACCGACCTCGCGTGCGATCCGGACGAACTCCCGGACCGCCGTCGCTTCCGAACCGCTCGGGCTGTACGACCGGAGCAACCGAAGGAGCGCCGTCGCTTCATCCACGGCCGACCACCTCTTCGATCGCCTCGAGACCCGCTTTCAGGTCGTCCTCGGGGATCACCAGGGGCGGAAGGAGTCGGAGCACGGTCGCGCCCGCGGGCAGTGCGAGGAACCCCCGTTCTGTCAGGGCCGCGAGCGTTGGCGTCACGCGCTCCCGAAGTTCCAGCCCGATGAGGAGGCCAAGGCCCCGAACTTCCCGAATCTTGTCGGTAGGGAGGTGGCTCAGTCGTTCACGGGCGTACTCCCCCAGACGTTCGGCCCTCTCCCACAGTCGTTCGCGCACCACTACGTCCAGGGCCGCGATCCCCGCCGCGCACGCCAGCGGGGTTCCCCCGAACGTAGAGTGGTGGCTCCCTCGGAACCGGCCCCGAACCTCCTCGGTGGTTACCGTAGCGCCGATCGGGACCCCGCCCGCGAGGGACTTCGCGAGGACCAGGATATCGGGCACGACCCCCCATCGCTCGAAGGCAAACATTCGGCCGGTCCGGCCCACCCCGGTCTGGACCTCGTCGAACGCCAGGAGCGCCCCGACCGCCGACGCGCGAGCCCGGGCGGCGGAGAGGAATTCGGGGGTGGCGACGTGGACCCCACCCTCTCCCTGCACGAGTTCGAGCAGGACGAGAGCGGTGCTCTCGTCGATCGCCTCGGTGATCGCCCCCACGTCGTTGTATGGGACGTGGACGAATCCGGGGACCAGGGGCTCGAATGGCTCTCGAAACTCCTTGCGCCAGGTCGCGCTGAGGGCTCCGAACGTCCGTCCGTGGAACCCGCGCATCGCCGCGACCACCCGGGTGCGCCCGGTCGCGGACCGAGCGAATTTGAGGGCCGCTTCGACCGCTTCCGTCCCGGAATTGGAGAGGAACACCCGGTCGAGGGACGGCGGTAGGAGCCCCACGAGTCGCTCCAGGAATTGGGATCGTACGGGGACGTCGTAGCCCGCCCCGAGATAGAGAAGTTCGGCGGCCTGCTGTTGGACCGCTCGAACGACCTTCGGGTGCGAGGCGCCGAGATTTCCAACGCCGTGGGAAGCTCCGAGGTCGACGTACCGCCGCCCCGTTCGGTCCCAGAGGGAGGCGCCTTCCCCCCGGACGATGGTCGGGCCGAGCCGGCTCGGTCGGAAGAACGACGTTTCGTCGATCATTGGAACACCGTCCCCGATCCCGCCAGAGCGCGGGCGACCGGATCCCTTCCCCGCGAGGACGAGATCGTCACCGAACCCACGCCCCCGGCCAGGGCTTCTTGCGCGGCGAGCACCTTTTTCCTCATCCGGCCGGCGGCGAGCGGCAGGACCGAAGCGATGTCGTCCCGGCCGACGCGTTCGAGGACCGACCCCGGATCCTCCGGTACCCGACGGACTCCGTTGACATTCGTCAAAAGGACCAGGTGTTCGGCGCCGAGGGCCACCGCGACCGCGGCGGCGACCCGGTCGGCATCCACGTTGAGGAGCCGACCCTCAGCGTCCGCCGCGGGGGGGCCGACGACCGGCACGAGGCCCGCACCGAGCAGGAGTCGGAGCACCGTCGGGTCCACGGAATCGATGGTGCCCGAACGATCGTCCTGCACCCGCACCACTCGGCCGTCCACGAGCGCTCGGGCTCCCTGCTTCCGGTGAGCGCGGAGGAGGCCTCCGTCCACTCCCGAGAGGCCGACCGCGACCCGGCCCCGGGCGGCGAGGCCGGTCACGAGGCGCGTTTGTACCGCGCCCGCCAGTGCCAGGACGACGATCTCGAGGTGCGCGGGGGTGCTCTTGCGGGACACCACTCCGCTCGGGGAGGTGTAGTACTCGGCCGGGCGACCCACGCTCGCACCGATCCGGTCGATCTCGTCCGAGCCCCCGTGGACCAACACGTAATCCGGTCGCGAAGCCAACTCGTCCAGAACGGAGACAAGGTCGTTTCCCGCAGCCCCGCCGACCTTCACTACGAGCGTCACATCGCCCCCTAGATCGGGTGGAGTCCGAGGAACTCGAGGCCGGTGGTCTCGGGGAAACCGGCGCGCAGGTTGAAGCACTGGACCGCGGCCCCGGCCGCCCCCTTCATCAGATTGTCGATCGCGGCGAGTGCCACGATCCGTTGCGCGTGGGGGTCGACGGCAAACCCCACATCGCAAAAGTTGGTTCCCGCCAAGATCTTCGGTTCCGGCTCTCGAAAGATCCCGTCCGACTCGTGCACGATCCGAACGAAGGGTTCGGAGCCGTAGGCGGCCCGATAGATCCGCCAGAGCTCCTTCTCCTCGACCGGGCGGGGGGAGTAGACATGCACCGTCGCCAACACCCCCCGCACGGCTTCGACGCCGTGGCAGGTGAGCGCGACGCGGACGCCAGCCTCCTGCTCGATCTCCGCCGTGTGTCGGTGCCCGGCAGGGGCATACGCTCGCATCACGCCGGAGCGTTCCGCGTGAAGTCCGGCCGGTCCCGCGTCCCGACCGCTGGCGGACGAGCCCGACTTCGCGTCCACGATGACGTGCTGGGGGTCGACCAGACCCGCCTTCACGAGGGGACGAAGCGCGAGGATGGAGGCGGTCGCGATACAGCCCGGCACCGCGACGAACGAACCGGTTCGGATCTCCTCTCGATACACCTCGGGAAGTCCGTAGACGGCCGAAGCGAGGAGGTCCGGGTGGGGATGGGTTCGCCCATAGTATCGGGGGTATTGGTCCGGGTCGCGCAACCGGAAGTCCGCCGAAAGGTCGAAGACCGCCCCGCCCGAAGCGAGGAGCTCCGGCATCCGGGCCATCGACTCCCCATGGGGGGTGGCTACGAAGGTCGCGTCGGCCGGCCCGAGGCTCGCATGCGGGGTGAAAAGGAGCGGACTCACCTTCCGGAGGTTCGGATGGGCTCGCCCGATCGGCTTTCCCGCCATCGAATCCGAGGTGACCTGCGTGACCTCGACCTCGGGGTGTCGGAGCAGCAGGCGAAGCAGCTCCCCGCCGACGTACCCCGACCCCCCGACGATCGCGACCTTCATCGGCGGCCCACGCCGACGGCGTACTCGACGATCTTCCCCGCGACGTCCGCGCCGGTCACTGCCGTGAGCGCCTTGAATTCGGGAGTGGGGTTGACCTCATGGACCACCAGGCCGCTCGGCGCCTCCATCAGGTCGACCGCGAGCACCCCGCCCCCGACCGCCTCGGCCGCTCTCAGGGAGAGCTCCCGAAGCTCGGCGGAGACCTCGGCGGCCTCGGTCGTCGCCCCCCGCGCGGCGTTCGTCCGCCAGTCGGTCGATCGACGGTACATCGCGGCCACGACCTCCTCGCCCACGACGAACACGCGGAGGTCCCGCCCCGGTTTCGGGACATACTCCTGGACGTAGATCACCGAATGCAACGGAGAGCTCAGCGCGGCCTTGTGCTCGAGGATTTGTTCCGCGTCCTCGAGATTGTCGACCTTCGCCATGAGACGGCCCCAGGAACCCACGGCCGGTTTCAGGACGGCCGGGTAGCCGATCTGATCGATCGCCTTGAGCGCCGCCTCGGGCGAGAGGGCGATCACCGTCCGGGGCGTCGGGATGCCCCGCTCCGCGAGTCGAAGCGAGGTCCGGACCTTGTCGCCGGCGAGTTCGGTCACCTCGGGCGAATTGACGGTCGGCACTCCGTAATGGGCGAAGCACCGGGTCGCGTAGAGGGAGCGCGTGTGGCTCACCGACCGGTTGATGACCACGTCCGGTAGGCCGCTCGGACGATCGAGGCCAAAGGTCGCTTCCCCATCATCGATCCGTTGGACCGCGATCCCCCGCGCCTCCGCGGCGGCGAGGATCGCCTTCTCTTCCGGTCGGACGATGGTGTAGAACACCCCGAGCGAGAACCGGTCACTCACCCCAGTCCTCGGCTTCCTTGGGGGCAGGCTGAACCGCGAACGGTTCGGTCTTCAGAACTTCGAGTTCCGTCCCGCAGTCCGTGCACGGGAATACCTCTCCCTGGATCTTGTCGTGGTTCTCGACGGCGGCTTCGCATTCCGGGCATTGTGTCATGTTCATCCCTCGTTCAGTAGTTCCTCGACGAGCCCGACCTTTCGGCCGAGCGAGGAAAGTGAATCCCGTCGGGCGGCGCTGCGGGAGCGCGCCGATTCCAACTGCTTCGCGACGGCGGACGGCCCCGGACCGCCCGGGGTGGACCGGCGGAGGAGGGCGGATCGCACGTCCAGGGAAGTGGCGAGGCTCGGGTCGACGCCCGGGATCTCCCCGATCCCTGCCGGGTCCAGTCGACCCCCGGTGGCCAGGAAGTGGGCCGATACGGCTTCGTGGGCCTCGCGGAAGGGAACTCCCCGCGCGACGAGGTGCTCCGCGACGTCCGTGGCCAGGAGCTCCGGATCGCCGGCCGCCTCCGCGAGGCGGGATCGGTCGAAGACCAGGCCCTCGACCAGCGATCGCAGGGCCGAAAGCCCCGAGGTGACCGTAGCAAGGGCGTCCCAGACCGGAGGTTTGTCCTCCTGAAGGTCGCGGTCGTATGCGAGCGGGAGCCCCTTGAGGGTCACGAGTAGCGAAACCAGGTCCCCGACAACGCGTCCGGCCTGGCCCCGCACGAGCTCCGCCGCGTCCGGATTGCGCTTCTGGGGCATCAGGCTCGAACCCGAGCCGAGCGCGGAGGCGCGGTCCAGGAACCCGAACTCCTTGGTCACGAAGAGGACCACCTCCTCACCAAGGCCGCTCGCATGGACGGAGAGCAGGGCGAGGTCGAACAGGAATTCGGCGAACGGGTCTCGGTCGCTGACCGCGTCCACGGAGTTTTGAAACGGCTGGTCGAACCCGAGTCGGGCCGCCACCCGTTCGGGGTCGATCGGGAGGGTGGAGCCGGCGACCGCTCCCGCTCCCAAGGGGGAGACGTTGGCCCGTTGGACGGTGGCGAGCAACCGATCCAGGTCGCGGTCGAACCTCCAGAAATGGGCCAGGAGCCAGTGCCCCACCGTGATCGGCTGGGCGCGTTGGAGATGGGTATACCCGGGCATCGGGGTGTCGAGCTCGGCTTCGGCACGTCGGATCAGGGTCGATTCCAGCTCGAGCAGGGAGGTGCCCACCCGATGGATCGCGTCGCGCAAGAACAGGCGCTCGTCCAGAGCGACCTGGTCGTTCCGGCTGCGCGCGGTGTGGAGCTTTCCTCCCACCGGTCCCACGACCTCGGTCAGGCGGACCTCGACGTTCGTGTGGACGTCCTCGAGCTCGGCGCGCCAGGGGAAGGATCCTTCTCGGATCTCGCGGGCGAGCTGGCGGAGTCCGAGGACGAGGGTCGAAGCCTCTTGCGGCGACAGGATCCCCACCTGGCCCAGCATCTCGGCGTGCGCGATGCTCCCGGCGAGGTCGTACGGTGCGAGCGTCCGGTCGACCCCGAGGGACCCGAGGTATCCGGCGAGCGGGGCGCGAACGTAGGCGGGAACCAAAGGAACGTTGGACAAGGTCACCCTCCCGCGGTCTTACCCGCGGTCCGGGACGGTTCGAGGCGACGTCGATTCGGCCCGGGCGCCGATCGCGGTCCAGGTTCGGGCGGGAAGTCCCCAGATGTAGATGAACCCCTCCGACATTTCTTGCCGGAACTGATCCCCGCTGGAGTACGTCGCCAGGGCGTGCTGGTAGAGTGCGGAGGGGGAGCGACGTCCGGTGACGGTCGCCGAGCCCTTGAACAACTTGACCGTCACCTCGCCCGACACCCGCTCTTGCGTAGCGTTCACGAAGGCGTCCAGGGCGGTTCGGAGCGGAGCGAACCAGAGCCCGTCGTAGACCAGCTGGGCGTACCGTTGCTCGACGGTCCGCTTGAAGTCGAGCAGATCCCGGGGCAGGACGAGCGCTTCGAGGGCCTGATGGGCCCGGAGGAGCACCGTCGCAGCGGGGCATTCGTAGACCTCTCGGGACTTGATCCCGACGACTCGAGACTCGAGGTGGTCGATCCGTCCGACCCCGTGGGCTCCCGCCAGGCGATTGAGATGGTGGATGAGCTCGTGGAGCGGGAGCGGCGCGCCATCGAGAGCGATCGGCAATCCTTCCTCGAAGTTCAAACGGAGGTAGACGGGGACGTCCGGCGCGGCCTGGGGGGACGTGGTCCAGCCGTACGCTTCTTCCGGGGGCTCGACCGCGGGGTCCTCGAGAATGCCGCATTCGACCGACCGACCCCAGAGATTCTCGTCCGTGCTGTAGGGGGAAGCGCGGGTCGCCTCGACCGGGATGCCGTGCTGCTGGGCGTAGACGATCTCCTCCTCGCGCGTCATCTTCCATTCCCGCGTCGGGGCGATCACCCCGAGCTCGGGCGCGAGGCTGGTCGTTGCGAGCTCGAACCGAACCTGGTCGTTGCCCTTCCCGGTGCACCCGTGGGCGACGTGCGTCGCGCCTTCTCGGCGCGCCACGGCGACCAAGTGTCGACCGATGAGCGGGCGGGCGAGGGCGGTACTCAGCGGGTAGACCCCTTCGTAGAGCGCGTTCGCGCGCAACGCTGGGGCGATGAACTCCTCCGCGAACTCACGTCGGGCGTCCGCGACGTACGCGGCCACCGCCCCCGACGCTTCGGCCTTCGCCCGGACCCGCGCGAGGTCCACCGGCTGACCCACGTCGACCGTCACCGAGACGACGTCGAATCCCTTCTTTTCCTTCAACCAGGGGATGGCGATCGAAGTATCGAGACCCCCCGAGTACGCCAGTACAACCTTCGGGGGGACCATCGAGAGTGCCTTACGGAACTTCTCCACGGACGCGAATGGATTTATACGATGTGACCGCGTAGCGACATGATTGGGCAGTACTGTCCAAAAACAGACACTCATGCCCGATTCCACCCCTTCGGTCGCGCGACGCGTCCGAGAGTACCTCGACGGTCAGCCGGTGCTCGCGGACGCGCTCCGCCTCGGGATCGCGAACTACTCCGCGGTCGCCCGGAGGATCTCCGCGGAGTTGGAGCTCCGCCAGACGGAGGCGGTGATCGCGGCGTGCCGCCGATATCCGCGGGGCCGGGGGGAAGCCTCCCGCGCCGCCGGGGTCCAGCGGGTGCTTCGCAAGAGCCGCATCGAGACCCGCACCAAGGTCGCCACCATCACCGTCAGCCAGGGGGCGGACATCCTCCAACGACTGGGGGATGTCGTGGAGGAGTTGTTGGACGAGAATTCCCTCTGCCGGCTGATCCAGGTCTCTCGGGGGACGGTGATCATCGTCGACCAGGACTCCGTCCCGCGGGTCACGCACGCGCTGCGCGACAACCAGGTGATCCGGGTCCGCAAGAACCTGGTCGAGGTCGCCGTCGCCAGTCCCGAGAGCATCGAGGAGACGCCGGGACTCCTGACCCTCCTCACGGGGGTGCTGTCCGCCCAGGCGATCAACATCGTGGAAGCGCTCAGTTGCTACACCGATACGATCTTCCTCCTCGAGGAGGACGACCTGAACGCGGCGATCTCGGTCCTGACGAAGACGTTGCAATGACCGACGCCCCCGACCGATTTTGCGGTATGACGATTTTGAAAAGCGACATAACGGTTAAATCCACGCCCTGATTCGTTCGGGGGATGGCGTCGAGCCCCGCCGTGACCAGCCCCCCCGGCGACCTCCGGCTCCGGCCGGTCGAACTGCTCAAGATGAGTCTCATCTACGGCGGTCTCCTCGTCGTGACGGTCCTCGGCTTCGCCGCGGCCTTCGCCTACCTTCCCCACCACTACTCCGGCGAGATCACCTCGGGAGGCTTGCTGTTCACGGGTCTTGCCATCACGGCCTACATCCTCGGCGTCCGCCATGGATTCGATGCCGATCACATCGCCGCGATCGACAATACGACCCGGAAGTTGCTCAACGAAGGGAAGCGTCCCCTCACCGTAGGGACGTGGTTCTCCCTCGGCCACTCCACCATCGTCTGCGGAATGATCGTCGCCCTGGTCGTGGTGACCGAGTTCATCCAGAAACAGTACAACACCTTCGCGGCGGTGGGCGCCGTCGTCGGGACGCTGATCTCCGGTGTCTTCCTCTTCGTGATCGGGATCGTGAACGTGATCATCGTGCTCGACGTGTGGCGAATGTTCCGCGGCGTCCGGGACCAGGCGCTCGACCAGAAGGCGCTGGACGAGCAGATGAACAAGCGGGGCTTCCTCAACCGGATCTTCGGCCGGTTCTTCCGGGTCGTCACCGAACCGTGGCAGATCTACCCGATCGGAGTCCTGTTCGGGCTCGGGTTCGATACCGCGACCGAGGTCCTCATCATTGGGCTCGCCGTCGTCGTCGCCGGCTCGGGAGCGATCCCGCTCTGGGCGGTCCTGATCCTCCCGCTGCTGTTCACCTGCGGAATGGTGCTCTCGGATACCACGGACGGGTTCGCGATGCGGTATGCCTACGGATGGGCGTTCAATCATCCGATCCGGAAGATCTTCTACAACCTGACGCTCACCGTCATCTCGGTCATGGTCGCCTTCGCTATCGGAGGCGTCGAGCTCCTCCAAGTGATCTCGGGGGAGTTGGGGTGGGGCGGCCCGGTCTGGACCTGGATCGATAATCTGAACTTCGAGACCCTCGGGATCGGCATCGTCCTCCTCTTCCTCGCCAGCTGGGGAGTCGCGATGGCGATCTACTACGCCAAAGGCTACGAGAAGATCCCTTGGGGACCTGCGCCGCCCCCGTCGGGCCTGGAAGGGGATCCAGCTCCCACGTCATGACGCGCAAGGTCGTACGGACCGCGGTTTCGCTCGAACCCGAACTTCTCGCCCTGCTGGACCGTTGGGTGACGGAGCGCAACAGCCCCAGCCGCTCCGACGCGATCCGGGCGCTCATTCGCAAGGAGCTCGCCGACCGGACGCTCTCCGACCCGGACGCGGATGCCCTGGGGGTCGTGACCGTGCTCTACCGCCATGACGCCCCGAACGTGATGCGCCGCCTCACCACGGCCGAGCACCGCTGGGGGGAGCATGTCCGCTCGACGAGCCACGTCCATCTCGAGGGAGACGCCTGCGCCGAGATCATCGTCCTGCTCGGACGTCGCCGGGAGGTGGAAGCCGCGGCCCAGGATTTGGGCGGAGTTCGAGGGGTGCTGGAGGTGGAGTCGGTCATCCTCACTCCAAGCATCGCCGGCGGCCGAACGGGCCACCACCACCCGCACCCTGCGACGGCCGCCCCCCACTGAGCCTCCAACCGGCCCGCGAAGTTCATCCGAGGCGAACCCTTCGACTCGCCCGTGCCGAAACTCCGGGTTCGAGCGGGATCCTCCTCCGTGGTCGGAGCGCCGCACGGGCGGATCCACATCGCCCCCGTCGGGTTCGAGGTCGAACGGGTCACGCAGCCGCTGGAAGAGGACCGGGCCGATCGGGTCTATCTCCTCACCCGAGCCGAGCACGACGCGGCGGCGCCGTTCGTGGAGGAGGTCACCCGTCGGCTGCGCCGCGCGTCGTGGCCGGTCGAAGTTCGGGTCGTCCGGACCGATCTGTGGGACGTCTTCCACGCTCTCGCCTCCCTCCGCGCGATCTTCGAAGCCGAGGGACGGACCGACCGGACGGCCCGCGACATCGTCCCCCTGCGCGTCAACGTCTCGACCGGGACCAAGATCACCGCGATCGCGGGCACGTTGGCCTGCATGCTCTGGAACGGGACCCCCTACTACGCCCAGGTGTCCCGGGCGTGGTATTCGGACCGGACTCCGCGCGTCGGGGAGGTTCACGACGTGGTCGAGCGGGTGGAGCCGGTGGGGGTGTACGAGCTGCGCGCCCCCGGACGGGAGTTGGTCGAGGTCCTGGAGGCGCTCCAACGGCGGGGCGGAACGTTGCGGAAGCGGGAGCTCCTCCGCGAGCTCGCCCTGGACCGCCCGGGTCCGGACGGCGGGAAGACGCCGTCTCCCCAAGCCCAGCACGGCCGACTCCGAAGGAGGTTGACCCCCCTGGAACGTCGGTGGGGATTCGTCCGGACCGAATCGACCGGCCCGCGCGCTCGGGTCCTCCTCACCGACCAGGGACGCCTCGCGCTGGCGCTGTTCGCCCGACCGACGACCGGAAAGGGGTCAATTTAACCAACTTAACGGACTTATCGTTACAATGGCTAAGTAGAGGTCCGCCCCTCTTAGAATCGTGGACGACAGGGACGGACGGGCCGGAACCGGTGGTTGGATCGGGTCTCGCCCGAAGTCGGGGTACGGGGTGCCAAAGGCGGCCGCGAGGCCGTGGCCGAACGAACCGACGAGCCGCCCTAGGCCCGGAGCGATCGGGTCCACGATGGGTCCTTCCCGTCCCCCTCGAGGCCCTCGGGCGCCACCCCCCTTCCCCGTACAACCCCCGACGGGCCGCGAAACTTTTTCCTCAACTCCCGGCGCCCGAACCCGATAAGCACCTGCGTTCGGTGCGCCGACGGTGAGCGCCCACCGATTCGGCTCCCTCCTCCGACTGATCGGCGAGGCCATCCACCTCGAGGTCGATTTCGGGAGCCACTCTGTGGAGGCCCTCGCCTGGATCGCCGAGACGGTCAACGCGTCGGTCTACGTCCCCGATTCTCTCACCCGAACTCCGACCGGATTTCGGTTCTCGCTCGCCAACCCCCCGCTCCGGATCGGGGCGTTCTCCGGGCTCCGGCTCCGGGTCGAAGGGACCGTGGTCCCCCCCGAAGTCGTTCGGGTTCGGCTCGGAGACGGCCGACCGTGGCGAACCTCCTCGGAGCTCGGCCCGGACCGCTCCCTCGACCTCGAGGCAGGGAACGGCATCGAGTTGGAAGCGGACTGGCCCTTACCGCCCACTCCCGGGCCCGTGACGATCCGTCTCGAACTCCAAAGCGTCGCGATTCCACCGCTCGTTTGGCTGGAGCTCCAAGAGACCCCCCGGGAGGGGTCGGCCGCGTGAGCGAGCCACCGGGCGGAGGAGCGACATCGCTCCGGCCTCCGGTCTTGCTGACTAGCCTCGCCTCCGCGATCCTCACAGATGGTCAGGGAGATCTGCGCTACTCTCGAGAGAGCCGCGGAGCCGTGACCGAATGGGGGGGCGTCTACGGCCAGCTGATCCGGCTCACGGGGCCGTGGAGCCTCGAACTCCAGTCGGGAGAGTTGTCCGCCGACCTTCCGTCCTGCCGGGTCAGTGCCGCACGATTTCCGGGCGGATGGGGAAGCCGCCACCGCTGGAACGGGTTGGACATTCGGCAGGACGTAGTCGCGATCCCGCGGCCCGCCGGGGCGGTGCGAAGACTGGTGATTCGTACCGAAGCGGATCACGACGTCCCGCTCACCGTGACGAGCCGCTTCTCCCCGTTTCTGTTCCCCGTGCTGGTCGAGGGGATCCGACCGCTCGATTTCGAGGTGCGGACCTCCGCGGAGGACATCGCCGTCCGCCACCACGGCTTCGGGTTGAGGGTCCGCTCGACCGTCGCGCCGTCCCGGATCTGCCTCAATCGGGCCTCTTGGATCGGCGGCAAGTACCGAGGGCCGGTGGAAGAACTGGCGATCGAGCATCCCGGGTCCGTCCCGGCGGGAGGGTCCCTCGACGTGCGCTGGCAGCTCGCCGGAGGTTTGGCGCGCGACCTCGATGCGGCGGTATCGGAGCCCGGCGCGAGCATCGCCGCGCCCGACG
Source organism: Thermoplasmata archaeon (assembly GCA_022750355.1). Taxonomy (GTDB): domain Archaea; phylum Thermoplasmatota; class Thermoplasmata; order Lutacidiplasmatales; family UBA184; genus Lutacidiplasma. The sequence goes on along the minus strand of JAKIVW010000018.1, from coordinate 5,262 downwards.
TGCCCGCGGCTCGGCAGGCGGCCGACGACCAGCGATGGACGGAGGGGACCCCGGAACTCGAGTTCCCGGACGCCCCCGAGCTGGGCCTCGCCTATCGGTCCGCTCGGGCGGCCCTTCGTCAGCTGTACACGGCGCCGGGCGACAATATGGTCGGGCTGGTCGCGGGCTATCCGTGGTATTCTGCGATCTGGTGTCGGGATCTGGCTGTCATGCTGCCGGCGCTCCTCTGGCTCGGCGACTTCGATTGGGTGCAACGCTCGCTCGCGACGGTCTTCCGATTCCAGAGCCGACGGACGATCCCGGTGCTCGCCGGCGAGCCCGGCGAGCTGCCGATGCAACTGGCCCCCGGGCCGATCTTTCTCTACGGTACCTCCGACAGCACCCTTCGCTTCCCCGCGGTGGTCGAACAGATGCACCGCCACACCGGCGACCTTTCCTCCGCCGCGCTGTGGGCGAACGCCCTGCATCAGATCGTCGAATGGGGGCGGCGTCGGACGGACCCCTCGACCGGCCTGTTGCGTCACGGAGGGGAAGCCGAGGCGATATCGACCGCCACCGCTGCTCTCGCTCGCGTCCGCTACGGGATCGATTCTCCCGATACGACGATCTGGGACTCCGCGGACCGGAGAGAGCACGCGCTCGATGTCCAGGTCCTCTGGTGGGAGACCCTGGGCGCGGCCGCCCACCTCCTTCGGCACTCGGACGAGACCGAGCGACGGGAGAGGGCGGAGGGCTTCGCCCGGAAGCTGGCCGCGACCCTGCGATCGAAGTACGTTTGGCCGGAGGAGCACTATCTCTACGACTCGCTGCGTGGGGGAGAGCCGGTCGCCCGCCTCCGGCCCAACGCTCTCTGTGCGGTGAGCGCAGGGCTCCTCGATCCCGCGATCGCTCGGGCCGCGGTCGACCGTGCCTCTGCGGACGACCTCTCCACACCCTGGGGGATGCGGAGCCTCTCGTCGCTCGACCCGCAGTACGACCCCCGGGCCTACCACGAGGGGCAGGTTTGGACGATCGCGACAGCGTGGGCGGCGGACGCGGCGTTCGCGGTCGGCGATTCTCAGCGAGGGCTGGAGTATCTCCGCACGATCGCGGCCCGATACACCTCCGAGGACGGGCTCGCGAACGAATGTTACCTCGGAGACCGACCCGAAGCGTTCGACTCCTGTTTCCTGCTGGGCTTCAGCGTGGCCCCGTTCATCACGGTGCTCTTCCAACGACTCTGGGGGATCCGTATGGGCGGAGTTGGAGACTCGATCCGGGTGATCCCCGCGTTTCCCCAAGGGTGGAACTCCGCCCGGCTGGCAGGGCTGCGGCTGGGGGACGGAAGGCTCGACCTCGAGTGGACCCCCGGGAAAATGCACTTGGTCTGGAACGGGTCCCGTCCCCTCTCGGTCGACGTGGGGGCGGGCGACCGCGCGGTCCCGCCGGGGTCGGCGGTGGACCTCGAGATCCCACCGCCGCCGGAACGGTCATAAGCCGAAGGGGCAGGAGGGGCCGATGGCACACGCGATCGAGGTCCGGGGGCTCGCGAAACGATACGCGTCCTTCTGGGCGGTCGACCATATCGATTTCTCGGTCGACGTGGGCACGGTCTATGCCTTCCTCGGACCCAACGGCGCCGGCAAGACCACCACGACCGAGATCCTGGAGGGTCTGCGTCGATCGACGGAGGGAGAGGTCCGAGTCCTCGACCTCGACCCCTGGACGGACGGGTACGCGCTCCACAAGCGGGTCGGGGTCATCCCGCAGGATTTCCGGTTCTTCGACAAGATCACTCCGAAGGAGGGGGTCGAGTACTACGGGCGGCTGTTCGGTACCCGCCCCGACCCGAAAGCCCTCCTCGAACGCGTCGACCTGGTCGACAAGATGAACAGCCGCTTCGATACCCTCTCGGGCGGCCAGAAGCAGAAGCTGGGCCTCGCCCTCGCACTGACGAACAACCCGGAGGTATGCTTCCTCGATGAACCCACGACCGGCCTCGACCCTCAGGCCCGTCGATCGATCTGGGAGGTGATCCGAAAACTCAAGCGGGAGGGACGCACCGTCTTCCTCACGACCCACTACCTCGAGGAGGCGGAGCTGCTCGCCGATCAGGTCGGGATCATCCACCACGGAAAGATCATCGCGGCGGGGTCGCCCGACGAGATCATCCGGGCGCACGGCCGATCGGAACGTCTGATCTTCACGGCGCCGGCCACCCTCGCCGAACATCTGAGCCGGACGCTCGGCGTCGCAGCCGAGGTCGTGGACGGGCACGTGGTGGTCTCGCTCGACTCGATCCGGGATTCGGTCCGCATCCTCAACGCGGTCGAGGCGAGCGGGATCCCGTGGGATGGGTTCGTGACGCGCTCCGACAATTTGGAAGACGTCTTCGTCCGCCTGGTCGGGCCGATGGATGACGGGGCCCTCAAGCCGGGAGTGCCGGCATGAACGGGACGCGGATCTTCGCTGATTTCAAGGTCGTCGTCCGCTCGTACCTCCGGAATCCGGTCGCCCTGTTCTTCTCGTTGATCTTCCCGATCATCCTCATCGCGCTCTTCGGCACGATCTTCTCCGGCGGCGGAGGCGGGGCCGTCAGTCTCGCCGTGGAGAACCTGGACCACAATTCCCCCGCCAGCGTCGCCTACCTGTCCGCCCTGAACAACACGACCCTCGTCCAGGTCACGATGGTCGACTACCCGGTCTCGTCGTTCTCGGCCCAGCTCGGGGACAACGGCTACTCGGTCGGGCTCATCATACCGGCCGGCTTCCAAGCCGATCTCGCGAACCGCACCCCCGTCAACCTTACCCTCTTCACCAACCCGGAGAGCCCGGCGGCCGCCGGTCAGGCGGAAGGGGCGGTCACCGGTATCGCGAATTACTTCAACCTTCGGGCCGTCTGCACCGGCGGAAGCTGCGCGCCGGTCATCCAGGTACCGGCGCCCCTCAACATCGGGAGCCAGGTCTACACCTACATCGACTATCTGATCCCGGGGCTCATCGGGTTCTCCATCCTGACGAGCCCGATGTTCTCGATGGTCGACATCGCCTCCTCGTACCGGAAGGACGGGATCTTCCGGGAGCTGTCGTTGACCCCCCTCACGAAGGCCGAGTGGTTGCTCTCCCGGATCAGTTGGTACGTCCTCCTGACGTTCGTCACCGCCGGGATCATGATCGGCGCGGGCGCCGGCCTTTTCGGAGCCCGCGTCGAGATCACGCTCGGCCTCATTCCGTTCCTGATCGTCGGGCCGTTCCTGTTCGTCTCGCTCGGAATGCTCGCGGGGACCGTCGCCAAGACCCCGGAGAGCGCGGCCCTCATCGGGAACATCATCACCTTCCCCATGATGTTCCTCTCCGGGACGTTCTTCGCCGTGTCGATGTTCCCGGCCGGCCTCCAGGTCGTGGCCCACGTGCTCCCGTTGTACTATGTGATCGACGGGATGGACCAGGTGATGCTCTTCTCCAACACGACGCGCGCGCTCGGGGACGTGGGTGTCGTGGCCATCCTGGCCGTGATCGTCTTCGCGCTCGCGGTCCGGTTCTTCCAATGGCGGGACGTTCAATGACCCCGCCGCACGACGCCCCCGCCGGCGGGCCGTCGT
>JAKIVW010000018.1:0-1671 GCA_022750355.1 Thermoplasmata archaeon | reverse complement strand
GGGAGCTGATGGCTCGGTGGGCCACCGGCGTTGCGGTCGTGACCACGCACGACGACTCCGGCGACGCGGGCCTCACCGTCAACGCCCTCCTCTCGATCTCGCTCACCCCGCCCTCCCTCCTCATCAGCCTCACCCAGGACGCCGACACCACCCCCGTGATCCACCGGAGCGGCTCCTTCGCCGTCAACTTCCTCGCCGCCGACCAGCAACCGATCAGCGAACGCTTTGCCCAGGCCCTGCCCGCGGTGGAAAAGTTCCGGACCCTCGCCGTCCACCGCGGCCGCTGGGGCGCGCCGTTGCTCGACGGGACCCTCGGCGCGGCCGAGTGCCGGGTCGTTGCCTGGACCCCGCGGTACGATCACGTGCTGATCGTCGGCGAGGTCGTCCATCAGGAGGTCGGCCGGGACGGCGCCCCTCTCTTGTTCTTCCGTTCGGGGTACGCCCACGCCGACGGGACCGATCGACTCCGCCTTTCTCCACCCAAACCGTAGGTTTCCCACCGGGCTCACCCGCCCGCTCCGGAGCGGCGGGGTCCGCCTCCCCCGCTCCTCGGCGGCCGCGACCCGGGTAACCCCGTCGTCGGTCGATGAGGTGCGGCTTTAACCCCCCGGGAACCTTCTTTCCCGGATGAGCGACGTCGAGCGCCGGACCCGGGTGGCCATCATCGGCAGCGGGCCCGCCGGTCTCACGGCGGCCCTCTACGCCGCTCGAGGTCAATTGAAACCCCTCGTCCTCACGGGAGTGCCCGCGGGGGGTCAACTTCTGATCACGACCGACGTCGAGAACTATCCGGGATTCCCCGAGGGGGTCCAGGGGCCCGAACTGGTCGACCTCATGCGGCGCCAGGCGGCCAAGTTCGGGGCGGAGTTCGTGGACGACAACGTCAACCGCGTCGATTTCTCGAAACGGCCCTTCTCCCTCTGGACCGGGACGAACGGTCGGGTCCTCGCCGAATCGGTGATCGTCGCGACCGGGGCGAGCGCCATCTGGCTGGGGCTCCCGTCGGAGGACCGGTTGAAGAACCACGGGGTCTCGGCCTGCGCGACCTGCGATGGGTTCTTTTTCAAAGGAAAGGAGCTGGTCGTGGTGGGCGGCGGGGACACCGCGATGGAGGAGGCGCTCTTCCTGACGAATTTCGCGACCCACGTGACGATCGTCCACCGCCGGGACACCCTTCGGGCGAGCAAGGTCATGCAGCACCGCGCCCGGACCCACCCGAAGATCTCGTTCGCCCTCGAGTCCGTCGTGGAGGATATCCTCGGCGGGGAGACGGTGGAAGGCGTCCGGGTCAAGCACCTCCCGTCCGGCCGGACCTCGATCCTCCCCGTGGGCGGAGTGTTCATCGCCATCGGTCACGAACCCGCCACCGCCGTCTTTCGGGGGTCCCTCGAACTGACCGACGCGGGCTACCTCAAGGTGCAGCATCACACCCGAACGAGCGTCGAGGGCGTCTTCGCCGCGGGCGACGTGGAAGACCACCGGTATCGCCAGGCCGTCACCGCCGCGGGCGCCGGGTGCATGGCCGCGATCGACGCCGAGCGCTGGCTGCAGGACCAGTAGCCGCAGCGCCCCTCTCGCCTCCGACGGTGGCGACCGCGGGCCCGGAGAACCCCGAGAAAGATACTCTTTAATAAGTCCCGGAGAGGTCCGAGCCGAGGACGGCCCTTTGCC
>JAKIVW010000140.1 GCA_022750355.1 Thermoplasmata archaeon | reverse complement strand
GATGGGAGACCCCCACGGCGGCAACGGTCTTCGCCGCAACGTGGACCATTCGGGGGTCGCGAAGGAAGTCTCGAGAAAGGCGAACCACTTCCGGAGGCATCGTGGCCGAGAACAACATCGTTTGGCGGTTGCGCGGCAACCGGTCGTGTATGCGGCGCACGTCGGGGAGGAAGCCCATGTCGAGCATCCGGTCCGCCTCATCTAGTACGAGGATCTCCAACGAGCGGAAGTCGACGTACCCGCGGCTCATATGGTCGAGGAGGCGGCCGGGGGTCGCGATAATGATCTCGGCGCCTCCGCGGAGGGCCTGTTCCTGGGGGCGCATTCCGACCCCTCCGTACACGGCACCGCCCCGGAGACCGGTGTGGCGGCCCAACTGCTGAAGGAACCCTTCGGCCTGGATCGCCAGTTCCCGAGTCGGAGTGAGGACGAGCGCGTAGATCCGGCCGCGGGGCCGGCTCATCAGGCGTTCGAGGATCGGAAGGAGGAACGCGGCGGTTTTTCCCGTCCCCGTTTGGGCCGTTCCGATGAGATCGCGGCCGTGGACCGCGTCGGGAATCGTGCCTTCTTGGATCGGAGTCGGCTCCGAGTATCCCATCTCTCGAATGCCCTCGCGAAGGCGGGGATTCAAGGGGAGGTCGTCGAAGGTCGGTCGGGTCTTGGCGCTCACGCTCACTGTATTGTGGGGGTCGCTCATGTTCGCTTCGGGCGCCCCGATCTGGGTAGGTCGATGGCGGGTCCGGCTGATTCTCGGAGAAGGGGCTAGGGTTATCAACCCTCCCCCCCGAATGTGTATCAGTCACACGGTCGGAGTAAACGCCCCCTTCTTTCCCCGGTTTCGACCCGTGGGCCCCCCGAAGAACGGCTCGAAGGCAGCGGTCGGAGCAGCCGCCTATCCCCTGCGCCCCACGCGCAGAGAGCCCCGTTGACGACTATCCCTTGGGTCGCTCGAACAACCCGATGAGGTTTCCTTCGGTGTCCTTGAAGTATCCGGTGAACCCCATGCTTCCGTCTCCGATGGGAATTCGCTTTCGAACGACCTTTCCGCCGTTTTTCTCGATGACTTTCTCGGTGGCGACGATATCGTCGACCATGATCGTCACGGTCGGATAGTGGAGGGGTTCCGCTCGCTTGGCCATTCCGCCGTTGATGGACCCCGGGTGCTTCGGGATGCCTTGCTCGTCCGACTCGGTCGTCTGGACCATCGCATAGTCCATCTCGGGGATCAGACTCAGTTCCCAGCCAAACGCAGCCTTGTAGAACCTGTGTCCTCGATCGACGTTGTCCAACGGGATTTCGAAATGCACAACTTCGCCGCCCATGGTCTACTCGGATGAGGGAGATCGGTCGGCCCCAAAACGGACGACGGAAGGTAGTGAAACGGTCAGGAGGCCGTCATACGACGGTCCAATCTTGATCACGCCCTTCCTCGGACGTTCGGCACTACGACGGCTTCGACAAGAACGTCCCTCCCTCCTCCGACCTCAGGGGCGCGGCCGCTGTATCCATCGGCACGCCCAGGGTAGGGCGAATACCTCGATGCAAATCCTGAGGCGATAAAGAGTAGGGACGCGAGCGCTACCGCGCCCTTTAATCAGGCATCCGATTGCGCCCATCGATGGGATTCCCCAAACCGGTGGTAGACGGCCTGCTCAAGGAAAACGAGCATCACGAGTGTCCGGACTCGCCCGAAACCTGCGTGCGAATTCGGGCCATCGCGGAGCTCCCGACCCGTTTCGGCGACTACCAGGTGGTCGCCTTCCAGAATAATACCGACCACAAGGAACATGCCGCGTTCGTCCACGGGAACGTCTACGACAAAGAAGCCGTCCCGGTCCGTATCCATTCCGAGTGCCTCACCGGGGACGCGATCGGGTCCCTCCGGTGCGACTGTCGGGATCAACTCATCGACACGCTCGAGAAGATCGGGAAGATGGAGGCGGGGCTCGTGCTGTACCTCCGGCAGGAAGGGCGGGGGATTGGATTCGCGAACAAGATTCGCGCCTATCAGCTTCAAGATGCGGGCGCCGACACCGTCGAGGCGAACGAAATGCTCGGCTTCCGACCGGACGAGCGGGACTACGGGATCGCGGCCCACATGCTGGGTTCCCTGCACGTCCAGTCGATCAAGATCATGACCAACAATCCGGACAAGGTCCGGGACCTCCGAACCCACGGAGTCACGATCGTGGAGCGGATCCCGGTCGTCGTTCCCCCGACCGTGCGCAACCTCAGCTACCTCGAGACCAAACGGCGAAAGATGGGTCACCTCCTCGACCTGGAGCAGAACGACGGGGTCGAACCCGGGTCTGAATCCGCGGAGGGCGAGCGAGCCGCTTCCGGTAAGGGCTCGGCGTAGCCCCGACCGATCTGGATCGCCCTTAGAGATCCTTTAGCGCTTTCTCGATCTCTTCCCGAGCCGAGTCCAGGTCGTGTGCCACCCGGCGGGCCGCCCGTGTCGCGGTCCCCTTTGGGTCGTCGGCGGCCGCTTGCATCTTCTTCCCCAATCGGTCCGTGAGCCGGGCGGCCGCCGCGGTCAGGTCCCGGGCGGCACGGGTCGCATCGGCCACTACCCGGTCCATCGTCTCGCGAGAAGAGGAATCCCCCTCGGACGGGAACGCATTGAGCTTACCACATTTCGGGCATGTCTCCACACCATCGCCCATCGGGGCGCCGCACCATCGACAAAACATTGGACACCGCTCCGGACCCCCGTAGGCTCGGTCCTAGATATCCGTTCGGACTCGAGAGGGTTCGATCGCTCTCAAGACTCCTTCAAGTATCGCCTGCGGTTGCCGAGTTCATGGCGACCCCCGGTTTATACTCGGCCGACGGACTGAACCGGCGACGCCGAATCGGCCTCTTCGCGCCGATCGCGATCGCCGCCCTCCTCACATTTTCATTGCTCGCGTTTGTCGGGACGTCGGCCCGATCCTCCCCCGCGCTCCCGACGGCCTTGGCTCCCCACTCCCCTCTCACCGCGGCGGAGGACTCTCTCGAACACGGATATGGCCCTGCGGGAGGCGCGCCGATGGCATGTTCGGCCGGGGCCGGCGACACGTCGTGCTCCTCGACGGCCGCCTCTCCGGCCGCCGCCGGTGGCAGCGCCGGATGGGCCAATATCACGGGCCTTCAGACCACCTCCCCCATTCCTCGGAGCTACGGACGCAGCATGGCCTACGACCCGGTCGACCACTACGTGGTCCTCTTTGGCGGATACACGGACCAAGGGTACATCCAGGACACGTGGACGTTCGCCAACGGCACGTGGACCCAGCTCAATCCGGTCCTTTCGCCTTCCGACCGAGATCACTCCACGTTTGTCTGGGACCCCACCGACGGCTACCTCCTCCTCTTCGGCGGATCCGGAAACGGCGGTCAGTACGGTGACACTTGGAGCTTCCTATCGGGCAGTTGGACCCAGCACAGCCCCACCAACCACCCGTCGGGGCGGTGGTCCGCCTCGATGGCCTGGGATACGGCGGATGGGTACGCCGTCCTCTTCGGGGGATGTAACTCCGACAACGAACAGAACGACACCTGGACCTACCTGAATGGGACCTGGACGGAACTGTTCCCCGCCAACCACCCGTCCAACCGAGGCGACGCGGGCATGACCTACGACCCCAGTTCCAGCGAGGTCGTCCTCTTTGGCGGGTACGACGGCGACAGCTCCTGGGCTTACTTCAACGACACCTGGACGTTCCACGCCGGAAATTGGACTCAGGTCAACACGTTGGCCACTCCTTCCGCGCGTACCTCGCCAGCATTTGCCTACGACCCTTGGCTCGGCGGGGTCGTCCTCTTCGGCGGAGAGGGACCGACCGAATTCCTCTCCGACACGTGGCTATTCTCGAACGGGAGCTGGACCCAGCTCCCGACTTCCAACGCCCCGGCACCCCGCGAATTCGGCATCATGGCGACGGACCCGGGAGACGGGTATCTCCTCTTGTTCGGAGGTGAGGGGAACGTCAACTTCTACAACGACACTTGGGCCTTCTACACGATGAATGCGTCCGCTCGGGCCGGCGCCATTTCTGGAGAAGCGCCGTTCAGAGCAGGTTTCCAAGGCGCCGCGGTCGATCCGTATGCGGTCAGCTCGTTCGGCTGGACGTTCGGGGACGGCGGGACCGCGTCCGGGGCCGACGTCAATCATACGTTCGACCGCTCCGGGACCTACCTCGTCACCCTCACAGCGACCGACGTCAACGGAGTTGCTGGTGTCGCGTCCCTCACGATCATCGTGAGCGCATCCCTCTCTCTCGTGGCGGTCGCGTCGGCCACCCAAGGGACGATTCCGTTCCCGGTCGAATGGGCCGCCCTCGCCAGCGGCGGAGTAGCCCCGTACTACTGGAATTGGTCGATCGGTGGCGTGCCGACCTCGACCCTGGAGAATTTCTCCTACACGTTCTCCGCGGTCGGAGACTACCAAGTCGTGGCCGCCCTCGGGGACTCGTCCGGAGCCCGGGTGACGGAGACGTTCGAGATCAACGCCACCGCACCGACCCCCGTTCCCCTCCGCGCGTCGGTCCTGGCCTCGGTCGTCTCGGGCGAGGCTCCGTTGGTCGTTTCCTTCAGTGGATTCGCCACCGGCGGCGTCCTGCCATACTCCACGACCGCGTGGCAGTTCGGAGACGGGACGACCGGGAGCGGCTGGAACACGAGCCACTCGTTCAATTTTTCCGGAAACTTTACCGTCACCTTCCGAGTCGTCGACAGCGCGCTCGCTTCCTCCTCGGCGACCGTGGAGGTCGTCGTCGCCCCTGCGCTGTCCGTCCTGGCGACCGCCTCGACGACCGGAGGGGCCGCTCCGATCAACGTCACGTTCGACGCCACGGCGAGCGGGGGCCTCGGCCCCTACTACTTCCTCTGGCAGTTCGGCGACGGGATGTCCGGCACCGGCGGCGCGACGTTCCACTCGTATGACCGGGCCGGTACGTTCGTCGCATCTGTCGAGGTGGTCGACTCGGCCGGTCACACCTCGGCGTTCGACCTCACCGTCCTGGTGACGCCGGGGACGACCCACTCGACCCCGACCCCCAGCTCCGGCGGAACCGGGCTCTCCTTCGACACGACCGCCGTCCTGGTGGCGGCCGAGCTGGTCCTCGGCGGCGTCGCGGTGGCCGCGATCGTGATCATCGCGCGCCG
>JAKIVW010000139.1 GCA_022750355.1 Thermoplasmata archaeon | reverse complement strand
CGATCTCATCGATGAAGACGATCGACGGGGAGGCCTGGCGGGCCTTCTTGAAGATCATCCGGATCGCCTTCTCGCTCTCGCCGACCCATTTGCTCATCACTTCGGGGCCCTTGACCGAGATGAAATTCGCCTGGCTCTCGGTCGCGGCGGCTTTCGCGAGCAGCGTCTTTCCGACCCCGGGCGGTCCGTAGAGCAGGATGCCCCGCGGCGGCTCGATCCCGATGTGACGGTAGGCTTGGGGATTCTTGAACGGAAGTTCGACCGACTCTTCCAGGACCTTCCGGACCTTGTCGAGGCCCCCGACCTCCTCCCACCGCGTGGACGGGATCTCGATCGTGACGTCGCGCAAGCTCGACGGCTCGATCTGTTTCAAGGCCTCGCGGAAATCCTGTTCGGTGACCTTCATCCGCTCAAGGAGGGAGATCGGGATCGGTTGGTCGAAATCGATCTCGGGGAGGTACCGACGAAGCGCCCGCATGGCGGCTTCGCGTCCGAGCGAGGAGAGGTCGGCGCCTACGAACCCGTGACTTTGCGCGGCCAGGTCCTTGAGGAGCTTCTCGCGATCCTTCTCGGTGCCTTCGATGGGCATGCCGCGGGTGTGGATCTGGAGGATCTCGAGCCGGCCCTCTTGGGTCGGTACGCCGATCTCGATCTCCCGGTCGAACCGCCCCGGACGACGGAGCGCCGGGTCGATCGCCTCCTCGCGGTTGGTCGCCGCGATCACGATGACGTTCCCGCGACCGGAGAGTCCGTCCATGAGCGTCAGCAGTTGCGCGACCACGCGTCGCTCGACCTCGCCGACCACCTCGTCCCGGCGGGGGGCGATCGAATCGAGCTCGTCGATGAAGATCACGCTCGGGGCGTTCTTCTCGGCCTCCTCGAACTTCTCGCGGAGCTCCTTCTCGCTTTCCCCGTAGTACTTCGAGATGATCTCGGGCCCCTGGATCCCGATGAAGTGTGCTCCGGCTTCGTTCGCTACGGCCTTCGCGATGAGGGTCTTGCCGGTGCCGGGCGGGCCGTAGAGCAGAACACCCTTGGGAGGGGTGATCGCGAGCCGGTCGAACAGCTCGGGGTGTTTGAGCGGAAGCTCGATCATCTCGCGGACCCGTCCGAGCTTTTCCTTGAGCCCTCCGATGTCCTCGTAGGATATCCGGGGAGCCGCGACCTCGGTCTCGCTGACCGTCTCCTCCTTGATCGTGATGAGGGTCGCGGGCGCGACCTGGACGAAGTTCTTCGGTTGGGTCGCGACGACCATGAACGGCAACGACCCGCCCATGAGGAACACCCCGGGAATGACGAACACGTCCCCTCGGACGAACGGGCGGCGGGCGAGCGCCTTGGCGACAAAGCTCTCGAGCCCCGGTCCGAGGTCCATCCGCGCCGAGCCGGCGTAGATCGGGGCGATCGTGACCGAGTCGGCGTTCGGGCAGTCGATCCGCTGCACGGAGATCCGGTCTCCGATACTGACGCCCGCATTGCGGCGAACGACCGCTTCGATCCGGACCAGCCCTTTCCCCTCATCGTCCGGTTGGGCCCGGCTGACGACCGCGGGGGTGGCCTTTCGTCCGCGGATCTCGATGACGTCGCCCAACCCGACCTTGAGGCGCTGCCGGGTTTGCACGTCGAGTCGGGCCGATCCAAGGCCAATGTCCTGTTGGAACGCTTCGGCGACGCGCAGCGTGACGGCCTCGCCCATCGACAGGGCGATTCACTCGCCCCGCGGCTAAATAGGCTCGCCTCGGGGGGCAGCCGGTTCTCCCAGCGACGGGGCCGGCGGACCGTCGGGACCTCAGGAACGGAACCGAGATATGGAGGCGGCCGCGTCCCACCTCTGGTGCCGCCGTCGAGCCCCCCTGCCCCGGTTCTCCTTCGTCTCCTCACCACCGCCGGCTATCGAATCCAGGTCCGAGGCGACGCGTCCGTCGCCGTTCGGCTGCGCGACCGTCGCGCGGTCGTCTTGGCGGCCGCCACGCGTTCGCCCGGCGAGCTGGAGGGACTCTTCCCCGGGGACGCGGTCCAACGGACGATCGTCTACGACGACGACCCCGGACCGGTCGCCCGCACGTTCGCGGCCGACCGAGGGATCGAGATCCTCGACCCCGGCACTCTCGGTCCGGCGCTCGGCGAACTCCTCCTTCCGTCTCCCCAGTCCTCGTCGGAGAACCATCCCGACGGTCCGACGCTGGAGACCCCCTTTTCCGTCCTCCCCGAGGGGAACCGAATCGTCCGTCCTCGGATCGGTCGGGTGGAAGCGGAGCTCTTGGTCGGCGCCGAGGGCCCTCGGTTCACGCTTCGCCTGGTACCTTTCTACGTCGCACCCTACCGGGTCCGTCCCGCGTCGCCGTACGGAGAGGCCGGAAAGATCCTCGACCGGACGGTCGCCGTCCACGGGGTTTCCGGAGAGGCGGAGGTGTGGGAGGACGGAGACCGTGAGCTCGTCGGTGATCTCGAGATCCCCCACCAGTTCGTCGCGCCCGAGGTGAGCGTCGCCCAGGCGTCGGGATTCGCGCTCGAAGAGATCCGGCGACACCACACGATCCACGTCGATCACACCGAACAGCACGGGGGCGCGCTCGTGATCGAAACGCGTCGGGTCCCGCCGGCCGCGGACGACGTCCGGATCGGCCCTCTCCAACTCATCTATCTGCCCCACTGGTACGCGGAGGGTTCCCAAGGTCGGGTGGTCCTGGACGCGGTCACGGGGCGAAGGAACCTGGCGGCGCTCCCCAGTCGATAGGTCGCGCCTCCATCGTCAAATACGGTCTCCCGCTCCTCGACCCGTGCTCCTCGACCAGTATCGCATCGGCCCGGCCCTCAACTTCACGTATCTGGTCGCCGACGCCGAAGGCGGGGAGGGCGTGGTGATCGACCCGTCGTACGGGATCGACCCGGTCTTGCGCGCGATCGACGCGAAGCACGTCAAGGTCCGGTTCATCCTCAACACCCACAGCCACCAGGACCACATCGCCGGGAACGGGGACGTGAAATCCCGGACCGGGGCGAAAGTGGTCGCGCATCGCGTCGCTCCGATCGGCCAGGACGTCTCCGTCGACGACGGGGACCGGTTCAAGGTCGGTCCCCTCACCTTCGAGGTCGTGCACACCCCCGGCCACACCAAGGACAGTGTCCTGTACATCTTCCAGGGTCAGGTCGCGACCGGCGACACCCTGTTCGTCGGGGAATGCGGACGCACCGACCTCCCCGGCGGGGACCCGTCGGAGATGTACGACAGCCTCCTCGGACGGGTGATCCACCTGGACGATGCCCTCGTGGTCCTTCCCGGACACGACTACGGGGTCACCCCGACCTCGACGATCGCGCGCGAGAAGCAGGAGAACTACACGCTCCAGCCCCGGACCCGCGAACAGTTCCTCGCCTTCCTTCGGGAGTGAGGCAAGTCCTGCCGCCCCTGCCCACCCCGGAGGAGCGTTCGCTGCGGGCGACCGGGGCCTGCCGCCCCGGTCCCGGAACTCCGAGCACCGGAGAGCTCGTCCGGAAGCTCCGAGAGCTCGGCCGTGATTCGGAAGCCCTCGTGGCCCTGTTCGATGCCGCCGCGCTCGCCGGGGAGCGGCACCTCTTGTCGGCGTGGGCCCACCTCGGCCGGTCCCGGGCCCGGGGGGAGACCCGGCTCCGGGAACGCGGGGCCGAATTCGCCCTCTACGTGGCCGGGGAGGACCAACTCCCGCGGGCGCTCGCTCGGGTCGGCGTCTCCGACGCGACCGAGCAGTTCGTGATCGTCGCGGAGCGCCCTCACGACCCGGCCGAGCTCGTGGGGCGGTTCGGCCTCGTACCGGACCCGACGGCGTACCCTCGGCCGGTCGACGCTGCGTTGCTCGAGCGGCTCGGCATCACCGAGGTCGAACGGGACGCGGTGCCTCCATCGGCTTGGGAAGGGCTCGTCCTGGAGCGGGTCGCGCTCGTCGACCTCACGACCCCGTCCGGCCACGGGACGACGGCAAAGCATTAGACACGGAAGCCGGTCCGCGCGACGGTCCGCGGGCGTCCGTGCAGGTGTAATCTAGTGGCTAGGATGTCAGCCCTCCAAGCTGACCACCCGGGTTCGAATCGGTGGACCGTTCCGATCCACCGCGAAGCTCCCGGCACCTGCATTCCCCGGCGCCCGTGGACGCCGGGCGAGGGTTTATTCCCGAGGGCCTCGCTCGCTCTCCACGCTGAGGTAGCCTAGCCCGGCAAGGCGCCAGCCTTGAAAGCTGGTGGCGTTCGCGCCACGGGAGTTCAAATCTCCCCCTCAGCGTCCTTCCGATGCGACCCCGACGAGCCACCCTCGGCTCTCGCGCGTCCGGGAACCCGGCGGCAGCCAAGTCGTTATGAGGCCGGCATCGGCCAAGAGCCGACGCAGTCGGAGCGGGGGCGTCAACCGCAACTCCTCCACCTCCCGAATGTGACGAAAACCCCGGCCCACCTCTCCGATGAGATAGTCGAACGTGATCCGGGAGATCGCGCCGCGTCGTTCCGAGAAGCCTCCGCGGGCGATCTTCGTCGTTTCATCCTCATACCGATCGAGGCTCACGAAACCGGGCCGGAACTTCGCCGGCCCGATCCACGGTGCGATCAGCACCACTCCTCCGGGGACGAGGTGGCGCGCAAATGCGCGGAACGCACGACGCAGATCCGATTCGGTTCGCAGGTACCCGATCGCACTGAACAGGCAACTCACCACGTCGAACCGTTCCCCGAGGTCGAGCGTCCGCATATCGGCGGAGCGGAGCCGAACCCCGGGTAATCGTTTCCGCGCTTCGCGCAGCATCGGGCGGCTCCGGTCGACGCCCGTGACCTCGTAGCGGGCCCGAAGGTATTCGAGGTGGCGACCGGTGCCGCAGGCCACGTCGAGCCAGCGACCTCCGCTCGAGCGCCCGAAGCGGCGCGCCAGTGCGACGATCCGGGCCGTTTCCCCTCGATAATCCCGGTCGGAGTAGATCCGGTCGTAGTAGATCGCGAGATCTCGGTACATCCGGCTCGATCCGGTCATTCTGGCGGCGCCGTGGCCCGACCCTCCCCGCGTTGCACGGACCCCCGGTCCCGATTATAAGCGCGGTCCCGCTCGCTCGAGCGACGATGCCCGAGACGGCCGCCTCCACCCCGCTCATGGAGCAGTACGAGGGAGTCAAGGCCCGGTATCCGGGGCACCTGGTCCTC
>JAKIVW010000138.1 GCA_022750355.1 Thermoplasmata archaeon | reverse complement strand
ATGAGACCGAACTCCATTCGGTGGCGCGCATCGCGGTTCCGCTCGGTCTGGAACCGGAAGCGATCCTCGCCCGCCTGACCGGGCGATGGTTCGGGGGATTGCGCTGGGTCGGCGTCGTCGAGCGCCCGTCGCAGCGTTTGCTGTCCTGGGCGCACCGAGATGGGAGCGGGACCGTTCTCCTCGGGGCCCAACGAGGCTCCCTGCGGATCTACACCACCTCCGGGCGAGCGGAGGGAGACACCACCGACTCCGAGGATGCCGCGTACGAACTCCTGGTGGCGGTCGCGGATGCGCTCCGTCCCAGTGGACCGGCCCGACCGGTCGCGTACCTCGCCGCGGGACCGGCCGAGTCGGAGCGGGCCAGCGGCTCGTTCGATTCGGAATACTCCGGCCTGGGCGTCCCTCTCGACAACTAAGGCGCGGCCCGAACGGCCGGAGTAAAGAGCCCCCGCCCGCTTCTCACGGTGAGAAGCGTCCATGTCGATCGCTCCCCCTTCGAGTGGGTCGGCCACCCCGCTTTTGCTCCGGTCGACCGGACCGATGCTCGAAGTGGATCACATCACCAAGTCGTACGGAACCGTCCGGGCGGTCTCGGACGTCAGCTTCTCGGTCCCGGCAGGCCAGATCGTGGGCCTCTTGGGGCCGAACGGCGCCGGAAAGTCCACCACGATGAAAGCGATCTTGGGCTTGGTCCGCCCCGAGATCGGGTCGATCCGTGTCCTCGGCCAGGACGTCACGCGGTTCCCCGTCGCCGTGAAACGGGCGATCGGCTATGTTCCCGAATCCACGTCCCTGTACGAGTTTCTGACGGGCGCGGAATATCTCGACTTCGTCGCCGACCTATACGGCCTCGATGGGGCGACCCGGACGGCGCGCATCGAGCAGTTCCTCACGGGCCTGGAGCTCTCGGGCCACGAGAACTCGCTCATCAGCGGCTACTCCCAAGGGATGAAGCAGAAAGTGGCCCTGATCGCCGGCCTCGTCCACCATCCCCGGCTGCTCATCTTGGACGAGCCGCTCAACGGACTCGACCCGAGGTCCGCGAGGGTCGTCAAGGAGGTGTTGCGGAACCTCGCCCGGATCGAGGGAGTCGGCGTGCTGTTCAGCACTCACGTGCTCGAGATCGCCCAGGCGATCTGCGACCAGGTGGTCATCCTGCGAAAAGGATCGGTGATCGCGTCGGGAACCGTCGACGCGCTCCGGAACCGGGCGGGAATGTCGAGCTCGGACCTCGAGGACGTCTTCCTCTCCCTCACGGAGACGGGGGACCTTTCCGACGTCGTCACGGCCCTGTCGAAGTAGGGCCTCCGATGAACCTGCACACGGTGCGCCGGATCGCCGGCGCGTTGGTCGCGAGCCAGATCCGATCGGGCCGCAGTACCTCCGACCCGACGAGCTTTTTCGCACGGCCGGTGATCTTCGCGGTCGCCGATTTGGCGGCGTTCTTCGCCCTGTTCTCTTTGACCCTGGCCGTGGTTTCACCGACGTCGCGCGTCTCGGCGCTCGCGCTCCCCCTGCTGACGACGGCGCTCCCGTTCGTCCCGCTGTTCGCCGTCGCGACCGTCCTGGTGGCCGGCGTCCTGTTCGAATTGACGGCTACGTCCAAGTTCGCCGGCAGCGATGCCGTCAACTGGCTGCCGGTCACGCCGGGGGAGTACGTCCTCGCTTCCTCGACCGCGATCGCGTACACCTACTCTCCCGCGCTCGCGTTCATCCTCGGGCCGGTCGCGGCCCTGGCGGTGGACGTGGGGTTGGGGGGGACGGTGGTCCTGGTCGCGTTCCTCGGCGTGGTCGGTCTGTTCGAGGGGGCGTTCCTGGTCGAGATGGTACGCTCCGCGACGCAACGGATCGGCTCCTCGGGGGGGCGACGGGGCCGGCTGTCCCTGGTGGTCCGGGCCGCGTCGCTGCTCGTCCTCGTCCTGGCGCTCCAGCTCGCCTTCAACCCGGTCTTCCTCCTCGACTCCCTGCATGGTTTGAACACGCTCGGCGCCCTCTCGAGCGTCATCCCCGTCTTCTGGTCCACCCACGCCCTCACGCTCTGGCTGGCCGGCGACGCGGGACTCGCCCTCCTGTTCGTCGGCGCCCAACTCGTCTTCGCCGCTTTGTTGCTCTTTATCGCCGCCCAGCTCCGGATCCGGTACTGGGTCGTTACGTCCGTCGAGGTAAGCTTCAACGCGCACGAATACGCCAGCCAGCACCCGTTCCTCTCGGCCCTCGGTCTTTCTCGGGCCGAAGCGGCGATCGTCACGAAAGATTTCCACGGCCTCGCCCGTCGGCGGGAAATGTTGCCGATGTTGGTCGTCCCGATCGTGATCTTCATCGTCATCCTCGTCGAGGACGGAGGCGGGTCGGGGTCTAGCCTGGCTCCGACCTGGGCCCTGGTTTTCGTCGGATGGGCGGGAGGGTTCCTCGCCCTGCTGCTGGGCACGACGAGCGTCGGGCAGGAGCGTCGGGCGGTGCAGACCCTCTACGCCGCCCCGGTCACCGGCCGCTCCGTATTCCGGGCCAAGACCGTCTCGGTCCTTTTCCCGGCCCTGGTCGTGACCGTCGGGGTCTCGGTCGCGGCGGCGGTCGTATTCGGCCTCTCCTGGCTGCCGGCCGGTGGGATGGTGCTCGTGGGGTGCGCCGCGGCGGTGGCCGTCGGGTTCTGGGGACTGCTCTTCGCCGCCCGTTTCTCGGATTTCCAGGAGCGACCTCGACCCCAATATCTGCGCCCCGCGGCGATGATCGCCGCGTCGACCTCGGGGATGGGCATCCTGTTCGCAATCCTCATTCCGGGCGCGTTGGCGCTGGGGGCCGCCGGCACCGGCGCCGTCCCCGGTGCCATCGTCTGCGTCTCGATCGCCGTCGGATTCACCGCCCTCGGATGGTACCTCGCCCGGAGCGGGTTCGACCGTTTGCTGAGGGAACTACCGTTCTAGCCGAACCTCAGAGCGGGGCCCCGCACGACGGGCAGCGACCGTCCACTTCGTTCGCGAGGACGCCGCAGAACCGGCAGCGTACCTTGACCACCTGTCGCTCGATGGTGTGGGTGCTCGTGGTCGGGGGCGCGTGGGCGGGGGGAACGGACCGCCGCGCGTCCGCGATCGCGGCTTGCCAAGCGTCCGGGTCGAGGACATCGAAGGTGAGTCGCGCCCGATGCACCTCCAGGTGCAGCCGGGGTCGCCCGAGGCGCGGGCGGATCACGGAGACGTTCCGGACGAGGGTGAGCGCGGCGTCGAGGACGGTCACCGTCTCACGCCCCCGGACCAAGTTCCGGACCACCCCTCGGGAGGGATTCGTCTCGTACACGCAGCGGAACCCGGTGAGATAGAGGACTCCGACGGACCGAGGAAGGACGGCGGTCGACTCGCCTTCGAGCAGGACCGCATACTCGCTTCGAAGGATGTTCTCGCCGGCACCGAGCAGCATCGGCCTCCCTTGCACCGTGGACCCGGCTCTTAGCTCTTGGCCGAACCGCGACCGTTTCGGTCGAGGGCGGTCGGGAACGGCCCGGTCACCAGCCTTTCGGAGCCGACCGGATCTGATCCTCCAACCATCGTTGGAGGGGGGCGAAGTAATCCAGCAGTCCCTGGGCGTCCATGCGCCGTTCTCCCGTCACGGCCTCGAGGGCGTCCGGCCACGCGTTCCGTGAACCCATGGCGAGCATCGCTCCGAGACGCTCGCCCACTTTTTTCGAACCGTAGATCGAGGCGCGGTGGAGCGGCCCCTCGAACCCGATCTCCCGAGCGAGGGCCCGATGGAATTGGAACTGAAGGATGTGCGCGAGGAAATACCGCATGTAGGGAACGTTGGACGGTACATGGTACTTTGCCCCCGGGTCGAACTCCTCCTCTCCCCGGGGCGTAGGGGGGCGGATCCCCTGGTATCGTTCGCTCATCTCCCACCACGTGCGGTTGTAGTCGGCGGGGGCGATCTGGCCGGAGAAGACCTGCCAGCGCCACCGGTCCACGACGAGACCGAACGGGAGGAAGGCGACCTTCTCCAGCGCCCGCTGGAGCAGGAGACCGACGTCGCGGCTCGCGTCGGGAGCGGCGTCGAGCAACCCGACCTGGACCAGGTATTCGGGAGTCACCGAGAGACCGATCGTATCGCCCACCGCCTCGTGGAACCCATCGTGGGCGCTCTCGCGGAACAGGAACGGCTGATGCGAATAGGCCCGCTGGTAGTAGTTGTGCCCGAGCTCGTGGTGGATCGTCTGGAAATCCTCGCTCGTGATCTCGATGCACATCTTGATCCGGAGGTCGTCCACCAGGTCGAGGTCCCAGGCGCTGGCGTGGCATACGACCTCTCGGTCGCGGGGGCGGACCAACATCGAGCGCTCCCAGAACGAGGCGGGGAGCGGGGCAAGCCCCAGGGAGACGAAGAATCGCTCCGCGTACCGCACCATCTCCGTGGGCGTGGTGTTGCGGGTCGCCAAGATCTGGGTCAGGTCGAACCCCGGCGCGGCATCGGCCGGAGCGACCAACGGGAAGATCCCTTCCCAGGACTGGGCCCACATGTTCCCAAGCAGGTGGGCCGGGATCGGCCCTCGCTCCGGTACAAGCTCCGGCCCGTACGCGGCCCGGAGCCGCATCCGGGTGTAGGCGTGGAGGGTCTCGTAGAGGGGCCGGACCTGCTGCCACAGCCGCTCGACCTCGGCTGCGAAATCCTCGGGAGCCATGTCGTATTTGGAGCGCCACATCGCGCCCATATCCGGGAATCCGAGACCCCGGGCGCCCCGATTGGCGAGCTCGACATACCGCACGAACGGGGCCCGAATCTCGCGTCCGACCCGGTGCCATCCGTTCCAGGCATCCTCGAGCCGGACCGGGTCGCGGCTCTCGGTCAAGATCCGTGAAAGCCCCTGGAGGTCCACGGCCTCCGTGGCGCCCGTGGGCACGTGCCGCCCTTTCGCGTAGGTTCCCTGCATCTCCGCGACGGTGCGGGAGAGCTCCTCCCCTTCTCGAGGGTCGTCGGGGGCGACGAGGGAGAGGCTGAGGCGCAGTAGCTTCATCTTGCGCCGTTCTTCCGGCCCAACGTCCGTCGGCGAGAGGGACATGGACTGCTTGGCCCATCGGACGGTCGACGCGATCAGCCGGGCATTGGCCCTCGCCGCAAGCGATTGGGTGTCGTCATTGATGTAGGTCGCGTGTACCCAGTCCGCCCGCGTCGTTTCGATCGACATCTCGAGGAGGTCG
>JAKIVW010000137.1 GCA_022750355.1 Thermoplasmata archaeon | reverse complement strand
CCTTCCCTCCCGAGGCCGACGCGATCGGCCGAACCCTGCGGTCGTTCGCGTCGTTCGGGATCACGACCGTCGGCACGATGAATGCCGACCCCGAGGAACTCGACGTGCTCACGGAACTTTCGCGATCGGGAGCTCTGGCCGTCCGGGTCCGCGCCTACCTCAGATTCTCTCGGTACGCGGATACCACGCTCCAGGGACCGTTCGACACTTCCGACCGGGCCCTTCTTTCGGTGGTGGGAACCAAGTCGTTCGCCGACGGGGCGTTCGGTCCCCGAACCGCTTGGCTCTCCCATCCGTACTCTGACCGTCCCGGAAATTCGGGAGACCTCACGCTCACGCCGGAGGGCCTTCTCGAGGTCGTGGACCGAACGAGGGCCGCGGGCCTCGTCCCGGCGATCCATGCGATCGGAGACCGCGCGTTGGGCGCCGCATTGCACGCGCTCGATCGAGTCGGGGGCGGGCCCTCCCCTGCGCGGGTCGAGCACGCCGCGCTCGTACCGCCGGAACAACGCCCGATGCTCGACCGCGTTCGGCCGGCTCTGGTGGTGCAGCCGGGGTTCGTCTGGAGCGACGCGTGGCTCCCCGCCCGGCTGGGGCCGGAGCGGGTTCGGTACGCCTACCCGTTTCGAACGTTGCTCGAGGCGGGCCACATGCTCGTCGGTTCGAGCGACGCCCCGTATGATCCCGTCGACCCCTGGCGGGGGCTGGCGGCCTCGGTCCATCGCACGGATGCCGCGGGTCGTTCCGCCAACCCGGACCCGCGCGAGAATTTGTCGGCGGAGCAAGCATTCCAGTTGTACACCTGGAACGGCGGCCGCGGCTTCGGCGAGGCCGACCTGGGAACGCTCGAGGTCGGGGCACGGGCGGACCTGGTGATCCTGGAGGCTCCTGACCTCGGTCTCGCGATCGGTCGCGGGCATTCGTGCGTGCGCGCCTGCTGGCGGGGCGGCGAGCGGACCTACGATCGCGAGGGTACGGTGGAGGGGTAACTGTCTAACCCCCCTCCCGCCTCGACGAGTCATGGCCGCCCCCTCCGGAGTTCCACCGATGAAGGAATTCTCCCCGTCGATGCGTACCGACCTCATGATCGCGGACTTTCGGGCGGCCCTGCTTCCCGAACTCTCGGTCGAGGAGAAGGAACGACGTCTCTACGGAGACGCGTGGGAAGCCTACATGGAGGGGGACTACGGGTTTGCCCTCTGGCTCTGGCACGAATGCGACCGCCTCACCAACAACCTGAACGGGAACGTGCGCGAGGTGACCCGGATCTTGGGTCCCGGACGATACTTCGGGTTCTCCCACCGGCGGGCGGTCGCCGCAGCCGTACCGATCGAACGGATCTACCGGCCGCGGAAGGGGGACATGAGCACGCCGCGGACCGACGCCTTCGTCCTCCCGCACTACCAGGTCCTCTGCGTGTACCTCGTGAAGGCCGAAGCCGGGGACACGAAGGCAAAAGCGCTGCTCGAGATCTCGCTCGGGGAGCTCGAGGACCTGCGGCGGAACGACGCCTTCCTCAAGCATTTCGAGACGTTCCGGGACCTCGTCCAGCGGACGAAGACCGCCGTCCCCCTCACGGCTCCACCGCCTCCCGCCCCCGCGGTTGCCGTGCCGCCGACGAAACCGCGCCGCGCTCGCGCCAAGAAATAGGGTCGACCCAGGGGGCCGAACCCTCCTATACCGGGGCCGGCTGGGCCGCCTTGGCGGGACGATGAGGGCGGTCGTAGTGGGCGGCGGGGGTCTGACGGGTCAGTGCTCGGTCCGCGACTTGGCCACCTCGGGCGTGTTCGATCACGTTGTGGCGGCGGACCTCGACCTTGCTCTCGCCGAGCGGGCGGCCCGGGCGGCCGGCGCGCGGGCGAGCGCCACCCAACTTGACGTCCGGAACCAGGCTGCCCTCGTGCAGCTCCTCCGGGGCGCGGACGTCTGCGTCAACGCGGTCCAATACGGATTCAACCTCGCCGTGATGGAAGCCGCTCTCTCGGCGGGAGTTCCCTACCTCGATTTTGGCGGGCTGTTCCACATGACGCGTCGCCAGCTGGCGCTGGACGAGCGATTTCGCGCCGCGGGGCTGGTCGCGATCCCCGGCCTGGGGCAGGTGCCCGGGATCTCGAACGTACTCGCCATGGAAGCCTGCCAGGACCTGGAACGGGTCGAGTCGATCATCATCCGGGACGGGTGGAGGGACCTCACCGTCAACGGGCCCGAGATCTCCTTCACCTGGTCGCCGAGCACCTTCCTGGACGAGATGGTGATGCCGGCGGTGGTGTTCGAAAAGGGCGCGTACCACGACCATCCGGCGTTGAGCGGGGCCGAAGAGTACGACTTCCTCCCTCCCGTGGGCCGCACCCGCCTCTACCGCACCCTTCACTCGGAGCCGGCCACCCTCCCAGAGAGCCTGCGGGACAAGGGGATCCAACATTGTGAGTGGAAAGAGGGGGGCCCGGGAATCGAGGTTCTTCGCACCATGGCCCTCCTGGGACTGGGGTCGGACCAGCCGCTCGACGTTCGGGGCCAGTCGGTCACGCCCCGCGAGTTCGTCCTGGCTCTCCTGAAGCGGGAGAAACTGCTCGGAGCCCCCGAAGGGGTCGTGGTCAACGACTGGGAAGTCTGTGACATCGAGGTCCACGGGACGCTGAAGGGACAGCCGGTCGTTCGCCACGCGATCGCCCGATTCCCACCCCGTCCGGACTGGAACCTCACCGCGACGGAGTACGCGGTCGGGGTGGCCGGTGCGATCGGAGCGGAACTGATCGCCTCGGGCCAGGTGACGGCCCGCGGAGTCGTTCCCCCCGAGCGGTGCGTCCCCCCGGGGCCGTTCCGGGTCGCGTTGAAGTCCCGCGGGATCGAGACCGCGATCGTCCCCTTGGAACCGCCGCTGCCCCCCGCTCGTACGAGCTGAAAACCGCCTCCAAGTGGCTATTTTGGCGATTTTTCGGTTGTTTGGGGCGAAACTAATGGGTATTTTGACGATTTTTGAGGGTAATACGCGAGCTCGGTACTAGTTGCGTTTCGTTCACTAGTGTACTATATTAAAACGAAACGAGATTCGGCTCGTAAGCCATCTATATATAGCGACCACCGGCTCGTAGGCCCGCCTCTGATGCATTATTTATGGTGGACCAGGAACCCGCGTCTTCGATCGGCCTCCCCGGGCGGGAGCTCGGTCTCGTGCTCCCCCTCCGGGCGGACGGCCTAACCCCGCGGCGCGTCAGCGGGGAGACCGAGGTCCAGAGCCCTCCCGCCGGACCCGGCGTCGGGTCCGAGGCTCCCAAAGAGAAGAAGGAGTCCAAGGAAGCCAAGGACGCCCCCGCGGAGGAGGCCGAACCGCTCCCGATATCGATCGCTCGCCTCGTCCCGAAGCTGAAGAAAAGCGCCAAGCTGTTCGCCGAGGGAAAGAAACACATCCCCAACTCCTCGAGCTCGCTCATCCGGGTGGCGTCGTACGACCCGTGCCCCCCGTTCATCGCCGCGGGCAAGGGCCCCCGGATTTGGGACGAGGACGGGAACGAGTATCTCGACTTCAACCTGGGATACGGTTGCCTCATCAATGGCCACGCGCCCCGCGAGCAAGTCAAGGCGATCCAGGAACGGGCCGAGCTCGGCCTCCATTTTGCCGCCCCGACCGCGCTCGAGATCGACCTCGCGGTGATGTTCCAGAAGATGGTCCCCACCGCCGAGAAGGTCGCCTTCTGCTCCAACGGCTCGGACGCGACCATGAACGCGATCCGGATCGCCCGGGCGGTTACGGGGAAGGACGCGATCCTGAAGTTCGAGGGCCACTACCACGGGCAGCACGACTACGCACTGATCAGCGCGGAAGCGCCCCCGATCGTCGCGGGGCTGGACGAGTTCCCCCGCCCCATCCTCAACTCGGCCGGGATCCCGCCCGGCGTCACGGACTACGTCATGGTCGCCCAGTACAACTCGCTGATCTCGTTCGAACGGATGGTCAAGCGCTACCGGGACCGTCTCGCCGCGGTCATCCTCGAGCCGATCATGGCGAACTCGGGCGTCATCGCTCCCATCCCGGACTACCTGAAGCGGCTGGTCGAGATCGCGCACGAGAACGACCTGCTCGTCATCTTCGACGAAGTGTTCACCGGCTTCCGGGTCGCGCCCGGCGGGGCCCAGGCGCTGTACGGGGTCGAACCGGACATCTCCTGCTGGGCCAAGGCGCTCGGCGGCGGGGTCACGATCTCGGCCGTCTCGGGGAAGACCGAGTACATGGACCTCATCGCCCCCGGGCGGATCTCCTTCGGAGGGACCTACTTCGCCAACAACATCTCCCTCGCCGGCGCCCTCGCGAACCTGAAGATCCTCCACCGCGGCGGCGAGGACCTCTACGCGCGCTTCGCGCGCATGACCACGCGCCTCGAGCACGGTCTCGAGGAGGCCGCCCACGACACGAAGATCAACGTCCTCGTCCAGTCGGTGAACGGGATGCTCCAGTTCTTCTTCACCCGACGGAAGAAGATCCAGAACTATCGGGAGTCGCTTCAGATCGACTGGAACCTCTACCTGCGGCACCACCAGCTGCTGCTGGACAGGGGGATCTACATCCACCCGGACAACTACGAGCGGCTCACCTTCTCGAGCGCGCACACGGACAAGGACATCGAGAAGTTCATCTCCGTCGCCCACGAGACGTTCACCGAGTTGAAGACCCTCCCCCGCGATTACCTGCCCTGACGTTTGGGCCGTGTCGGCGGATTAATAGCATCGAGGCGATGGCCCCCCGGCATGGGTGGTTCGACCGCCCGCGGCCGCCACGGGGGAGGTGGGAATGGGCCGCAGTCTCAGTGACCTTCTCGTCTTTGTCGGCTCCCGTCTCCTCCAACTGATTCCCGTCGTCATCGGCGTCGTCGTCCTCACCTTCTTCTTCAGCCATCTCAACCTTTCCGGGATCTGCAACGAGTGGTACCCCAAGGCGGGCGGGAGTACCCTCGTCAATTGCGAAGCGGTCTACAACCGCCCGATCGCGACCCAGTTCTTCGATTACGCGTCCGGCCTCTTGCAGGGGAATTGGGGGGCCTCGGTCGGAGGCCAGCAGGTCTACCCGGCGATCGCCGCTGCGCTGCCGGCCACGCTCGAGCTCGTCCTCGCTTCGTTGTTCCTCATGATCGTGATCGGCATTCCCCTCGGGGTCGTCGCCTCCCAGTTCAGCGGCCGGTGGGGCGACCACCTCGTCCGGATCTTCTACCTGAGCG
>JAKIVW010000136.1 GCA_022750355.1 Thermoplasmata archaeon | reverse complement strand
CCTACCTCCGAGAAACCCTCCGCCGCGTTGATCGCCCGCCTCAGCGCCGGGGCGGTGTGGGTCTCGGTCTGGCTCGGCGGGGCGGGCGCGCTCGCGTTTGTAGCCTTGGGCGGTGTTCGGCAATGGGCCCGGCACCGGAGGGGCTAAGATCCGAGGTTCGGACCTTCCGACGTTGACCCGAACGGCCAGCTTTATCATGCGATAGTATCCTCTCCGACCGGCGGCCCGCACATCCTGTCTATGTCGGTTCGAGTCCTTCTGGGGGAGATCAGCGGGAAGGACGCCACGACGCGAGCCGTGATTCCCACCACGGGACAACTCCCATGGCCTCCCTTCGAGCGCGTCGCCGAGACGATCGCAACCCCCCGCCGCCGATTCCCCCTCCACCGGCACGCGGCGGCCGAAGTCCTGACCTACATTATCGAAGGGTCCGGGACCTACGAGGTCGCCCCCCATTCACCGGTCCCGGTCGCTCCCGGGGCGACGGGCCTACTGACCGCGTCCACGAGCCTTTCACATGCCATTCATCCAGGCCAGGGCCAAACGATCCGTTGGTATGCGGTCGTTGCGACGCTCCCGGCGGCCTCGAGCGCCCCGGCCGGCGTCGAGTATGGCCAGGCGGTTCCCGAGCCCGGCATGCCCGATGGGATCACTGCCCACCGGCTGCTCGGCCCCGGGACTCGCATCGCTTCCGCCATCGGCCTCGAGTGCGAACTGATCGAGTTTCCCTCGAACGGGACGACCTTCCGGAAGGTCGGGCACGACCGCATTGCAATCTGTTACGTCCTCGCGGGAAGCGGGTCGGTCGACAACCAGGCCCTCGAGACGGGCGAGGCGGCCCTGGTGGATGACGCCGGAGGGATCGCGTTGCAGGGAAGGCCCGGATTCCGGGTGATCCTCACGAGCGCCCCTCGGGGGCTCCCTAAATGACCTGACTTCTACCGCCCGCGGATGAACCGACGGACCTTTCTCGCGAGGAACGCTTCCTCCCCGACGAGCTTGGCGCCCCCCGGCCGTATTAGCAACGGAAAAACATCGTTGGGACCCGTCCAGCGCGCGACGAGATTCTCCTGGCCCACGGGTTCGTTCACATCCACGATTCGTACCGTTCGCCCCGCTTTGCCCGCGAGCCGGACCACCTGGTTGACGCATTGAATCTGGTCCGGAGGGAGTCGCAGCCGACCGGCTCCGGTCGAGCTGGTGAGCGAACGGGTCAGGTCTTCGACGTCTCGCGGCCGTCGATGGCCGAACAACCGGACCGAGCCCGCAAAGAGCCGGGCCCAAGGGCTCTGGATGTCCCGAAACGGATCCACTCCGGTTTCCGGCTCGCCCGAGACGAACAACAGCAGCTCGCTCGGGCCCGCGGCCATAGCGACTGCATCGTCCCGAGCGGCTTAAGACGGCGGTCGTCCCGCTGAACGATCCCGAGCCCTACTCTTGCACATTGTCCGGGGCATCCCGCGCCAGAGCGCCCTCCCCGCGGCGGAGTCTGTGACCGCCCACGACCTTGCTCTCGGGCGCACGGGAACTTCACGGCCGTTGGCGGAAAGCGTGGGGGTCGGGTCAGTTCGGGGACGCGGGTCGTCGGGAACGGAGGAGGAGGGCGATGGCAATGGCCACCGCGGCGACGACCAGTCCCCCGAGAATGATCCACTCGGTCGACGGAGTGGGGTTCGCGGGGGAGCTCTGGGTCGCCGGGGGAACCTCGACAAACGCGACGAGGATCGTGGTCGAATGGCCCGCCAACGTCAGCGTTCCCGCAGTGACGTTCGCCGTGTACCCGGCAACGCTCCCGACCGAGTAGTGGTAGGTACCGTTCGTCGCGTCCACCTCGATCTTCGAAGAACCGTTGGCGACGTGGGAGGTCGTCTCCAACGTGACCGACCACGCAGTTCCCGTGGGGAGGCCGGACTCGATGAACAGTATCGCAAAGAGGGCGGGACCCACGGACTCGAACGTCACCGATTGGATCAGGGAGGAGCCGGCGACGGTGACCGTCCCGCTCGGGGTCACGACGGTGTAGCCCGCCACCGTGCCGATCGTGTAAGAGTAGCTCCCGTTCTCCTCGTCCGAGAAGAGGATCGTGGCGCCCGAGGAATTCGAGGGGGTGCCCTCCAGCGAAACCCCCCACGGAGTTCCGGCCGGGAGACCCGATTCTGCGAAGGTGATCGTGAAGGTAGCGACAAACGAGACCACGAATTGGACGCCCGACCCGAGCACCTGGAACGTCCCGTTGTTCACCGTGAGCGTGTAGGTCGGAGGGACGACGAGAGTGTAGGCGTAGCTCCCGTTCGGAAGAGACACGTTGACCCAGCGACCGGTCGAAGGCTCCAACTGGCCGTTGATCGAAACCCCCCAGGTCGTCCCTGCCGCGAGACCGGTCTCCCGGAACGAGGCGGGATAGACGGCCGGGGCGGTGCACGACGCGCGGGTCAAGGGCACATAGTCTCCCCCCGGACCAATACTCCGGTGGAGGGTCGAGGCTCCGAGCGGCAGGATTGGGACGAGCTCCGTGTAGTTGTAGACGTTCACGTAGGGGATCGTCGAATAGGGATTGAACGCGTCCCCGTAGTTCGACCAGTAGTTTCCCCCTTGGATCGTGCATTCCGGCCCCAGGACGTTTCCGGAGAGTGGAACGCCGTTGACCACCTCGGAGACATTGGCGGCCGGTTGGGGGGTAACGTTCCACGTATCGTCATAGTTCGCGAGGCCGCCCGGTCCGCACCCCCCGGCGTAGCCGTCGGGGCAGGCATCGTAGTAAATGTCGAACGGGAGGTACATCGCGGGATTGTCGATCGAGAAATTATTGTTGAAAATGAGATCGCCACTTTCCGATTCGGCGATCCCCGCGTAGTACGGAGGCGGAACCGCATACGGCGCTTCCGCGTCCTCGAAGGTGTTGCCCCAAACCGTGTTGCGAGTTCCGCCGTAGAGGAGCAATCCGTCGGGAGGAGGGCATGACGGCCCACAGTACGGAGGGCAGTTCAGGAAGCAGCTGGGCATGTAGTACGGAATGCTCGACGCGGGGAGGAACGTATTCGACATCACGAGGTCGTCCGACGAGTTCCAGAGGACGACATTGGCCTGAGGGAACGGGTTGGCGCTCCCCGGGACGGCGCCGGCCAGGGTCTCGATCCCGAACATGAGGGGCCAGCCGCCCGCGAGCGCGTCGTGGGCGAGGGTCACGTGTTGGGTGGAAACGAACTCGAGTTGAAGATAGAGGGAGAGCCCCGGGAAAAAGCGGGAGACCGTGTCTGCGTCGACCGAGAAATTGACCGGCTGCGAGATGTTGACGAACGCGACCGTCCCGTCCAGGAGCACCCCCGCGAACGTCGGGAAGAAGTAGTCGTTCCAGCCCCCGAAGGAATTGGAAACGCTCCCGTCGGTGGCGTTATCGCATCGGGAGCAGGACAAGGTTGGATTATTGAACAGGCGGAATTGGTTGGAGAGCGTGCCGTTTCCACCGTACGAAATTCCGCCGAGCTCGGAGTCGTTGAGCGCCCAGAGCGGAGTGTAGACGCCGCTGGAGAGGCTGAACGCCAGATTGATGGTGAGGGCGGTCGGGGTACCTCCCACGACCAGAGTTCCGTTCTGGGCCGCGTAATCGGCGAGCATGACCTGATAGCGGTAGGACGCGGGCGCCAGGTGCCACATCGGCACATCGGGCGCCCATTCGTAGGAGTTGTCCGGGGACGCGGAGATATTGAAAAAGACAAACACGTAGGGGGTCGAGCTGGCACCGTCCGGATCGCCCGTGACGGTGATCTGGTTGACCACGGGCGTAGACCCTTCGGCGGACCCCGGGACCCCCGAGTATCCCCAGAGCCCCCGCAGAATGTAGGGGCCGGCGGTAGCGAGGGCGGTCGTCCCCTCATAGGCGAGACTGAGCCCCGACGACGACTCACCGGTCTCCCCTCCGAAGTCCTCGGCGGCCGGAACCGACAGGAATTGGGCAGAGGCGCACGAGGCCGTCGTTGAAGGACAGTAGTCCAAGAAGGCGGTCGCGTTGGCGGCGAGGACGTCCATCGTGGAGCCGTCGAAGGCCCCGATGCCAAAGTCGAACTCGAAGTCGTTGGTGAGCCCGACCGGATCGACCGTCGCCCCCTCGGCCTCGAATGGGGCGATGGAAACCGGTCCTGGGTGCTGGGGATTGCTGGAGTTGAAGATGAGCCAGTCGTAGCTCGCGCTGGTCCGGTGACCGCCGGGGGTCGTGAGGCTGTAGTTGTACCACAGTTCTTGTTCCAAGTTGGCGGTCACGGATGAATTGAGGTAGAGGGTCAGCGAGAACGGTCGTGGGGCGTGGACGTACGGGCCCTCCCCGATGTAGAGTCCCGCAATGACCGAGCCGTTCGGGTTGTGGCTCTGGATGGTCGATTGGTCCGCGGCGATCCCTCCGAACCCGCTCGAAAAATTCCACGTGTCTTCCCCGAAACTCAGGGTATCATTGTGCTGGATGTAGTCCACCGCGTTCTGTGTCCAGAATTCGTACCCGCGCGAGCCCTGCAGCGTTACGTTCGTGAGGACGGAATTGAGCTGGATCCCCCAGAAATCCGGCGTGTTCGTGTTGAGGTAGAGCGTGTTCAGTTGATTGACGGTGAGGTCCCCCGCCACGCTCGAGGCATCGACCGTGGTCGTTTCCACCGTCCCGGTGGTATCATTCTCCCCGTAGTACGCGATCCCGGACGGCGCTGGGGCCAGCGAATTCTCCAGAGGTCGGTCGGAAGCTCGCAGTGCGTCGCCCGGCACGACGGCCCCGTTCACGACGGTCGCGGGGGGACCTGCGTACGGCAATCGAACCCGCTCGGGGGAGATTCCGTCGTTGGCGAGGGCCCGGGCGGTCTGCGAAATGCGATGGTCGAACGGAGACGATGTGCTCTTCAGGGAATGAGCAAGGAGCGAGGGTTGGGTCGGGCTTGGGATGGGAGTCGAGGTCGAAGCGGCGGAAACCCGCGGCATCATCCGGCCCTGCGTCGGCGCGAGGAGGTGGCCGGCTCCCAATCCCATCGAAGACAGGAGGAATAGACTGAGAATTCCGAGGAACAGCGCCGAGCGCACGCGAGAGTCCATGGCGGTGGGACCGTCAGCCCCCCCGCGGTAAATATAGGGCGTTCGGGGGGGGACCTCTACCACTTGCGGAGGGCGGTGGCGGTTTCCTTCCGCTCCGCGCGGGTCTGATGTCGGGGAGCGTCACGTGTATAGGCCGTGCACGCGC
>JAKIVW010000135.1 GCA_022750355.1 Thermoplasmata archaeon | reverse complement strand
ACTGCGACGGGTTCTCGATCGGATCGAACGACCTGACCCAGCTCGTCCTCGGCGCCGACCGCGACTCGGAGACCCTCGGGCGAATGGGGTATTTCGACGAACGCGACCCGGCGGTGATGAATGCGATCAAAATGCTGATCGAAGGCGCGCACGAGTCCGGCCGGACCGTGGGCATCTGCGGACAGGGCCCGAGCGTCTATCCGGAGTTCGCCGAATTCCTGGTCCGGGAAGGGATCGATTCGATCTCGCTCAACGCCGACACGGTCGTCGGCACGATCCGCACGATCGCCTCGCTCGAACAGCGGATGAAACTGCACAGCCTCCGGACGCCGCGCCCGGCGGCCTAGGTCGCGGGTCCCTTCGCGACCCCCCGGGGGGGCCTCCAGCGCGGCGGGGTCGGCGGCCCCGGCGGGGGAAACGCGAGTTCCACGTCCGCCGGCAACATGTACTCTCGAAAGGAGAGGGCGCGGACGAATCCCAGCGACCGGAGCCGTTCCTCGAGCCGAGCCGAATCGGCGAAGAGGAACGCCATCCCCTCGCCAAGACCCGCGCCGGGCCCGAGGGCGCCCTGGACGAGGGCCGAGGCGGCTCCCTGCCCCCGGTCCGCCGGCTGTGTCGTCACAAAATGGAGGCCGGTCGTTCCGGCGTGCTCGTAGCGAAGCGCCGCCGATAGGATGCGGTCGCCCCGGGTCGCGACGACGGGCGTGAGCCGCTCTCCCGGGTTCGGGTGGTTCCAGGCGACGTCGACGGCGGAACGGAACTCGGCCCGTCCGACCGCTCCCACGAGGAGGTCCACCACCGGCTCCAACTCCGCGCGGGTCGCGGGTCGGACCTCGAGGTCGGTCGGTGGTACTACGACCCGCTCTCGAGCCCCGATGAGGAGCAGCAACGGGTGAGGTTGAGGACGGAAACCGAACCCCACGAGTCCGGCCACGACGTGATCCGGCTCGGGGATCGGTACCCGGAACGTCGGACGCAGGGCGCGCTGAAAGTAGTGGTCGAGGGCGCGTTCGAAGAAGGCGGCTTGGCGACCCCGATCGACCCCCAGGACCTCCACGAAATTGAACCGCGAAAGGGGGATCCGTTCGTGGGTGACGAGCTCCGCACCCGCGATGCCGAGGACGAGCCCTCCGAGCGTTCGTACGAAGTGTCGCTCGGCGGCGAGGGCGGTCGGCGCGAGGTCCCGCTCCCCTCCCGTCACGGGAGGAGAGCAGGATTCGTCGCTTATCTCGACACGCCTCGGGAGCGTCGGGCAGCGGACGATTTTATTAGGTTCCCGCTCTCGTGCGGGGCGGGGCCCGTCCCCTCGAGGTACTTTCGTGTCCATTCCCCCGCTCCGCCCACCGGCGGCCGTCGCGATCCTCGGAGCCGGCAACATGGGCAGCGGGATCGCGCAAGCGTGCGCGCAGGTCGGATTCCAGGTCCGCGTCCGCGACGTGGACGAACCGGCGCTCTCGAAGGGTCGGGAGCGGATCGCGACGATGCTCGCGGGTGCGATCCAACGCCGGAAGATGACACCGGCCAAACGGGACGAGGTCCTGGGGCGCCTCACGTTCACCCAAAGCGTCGAGGAGGCCGTCCGCGGCGCCGCTCTCGTGATCGAGGCGGTGTTTGAGGAGGTCCCGGTCAAGCGGGCCGTTTTCCAGGAGATGGCCCCGTTCGTGGCGGACGACACGATCGTCGCGACGAACACCTCCTCGCTCTCGGTGACGGAACTCGCGAACGGGTTTTTGAAACCGTCCCGTTTCGCGGGCCTGCACTTTTTCTATCCGGCCGCGATCAACAAACTCGTCGAGATCATCCCGGGGACCGCGACCGATCCGGCCACGACGGCGGAGCTCGAGCGATTCTGTTTCTTGCTGCGCAAGATCCCCATCACCACGGCCGACCGTGCCGGATTCTGCGTCAATCGGTACTTCGTTCCGTACCTCAACGAAGCGGCCCGCCTGGCCGAGGAAGGGGTCGCCAGCCTGGGCACGATCGAAGAGGCGGGTCGCGAGACGATGGGGAGCACGCTCGGGCCGTTCGAGTTGATGAACGTCACCGGGATCCCCATCGCGTTCCACTCCCAGACGTCGCTGTTCAAGGCATTCGGTCCGGCGTACGCTCCCTCTGCGAAATTGGAGGCGCAGTTCCGGTCGGGGGCGCTCTGGGATTGGAAGAGCGCCCCGGTGGAACCCGAACGCAAGGGCGCCGTCCGGGCCCGCTTCCTCGGTCTGACGATCGGCATCGCGACCCAGCTCGTCCAGGAGGGGGTGGCGACGCCCGAGGCGACCGACCGGGGCGCGGTCGTCGGCCTTCGCCGGACCTGGGGTCCGTTCGCCCAGTTGAACGCCGTCGGCCTCGGGGACGGCCTCGCCCTCGTCGAAGAGAACGCCCGCCGTTGGGGGGACGACTTCCCCGTCGCAGCGTCCCTGCGGGAACGGGTCTCCCGTGGGGAGCACCGCTGGCCCCTCCGGACCGTCCAGATCGAGCGGAAGGGGGCGGTCGCCTGGGTGCTGCTCGACCGACCCGAGGTCCTCAATTCGCTCAACTCCGACCTCCTCGTCCAGATCGAGACCACCTTCGCGACCCTGGAACACGACACCGGGATCCGTGCGGTCGTCCTGGCCGGTTCCTCGCCGGTGTTCGCCGCCGGAGCCGATATCGCCGAGATGGAGAAGAAGACCCTCGCGGAAGGGGTCGAGTTCGGATTCATCGGCCAGCGGGTCGCCGAACGCGTGGAGCGGTTCCCGGCGCCGGTGATCGCGCTCGTCGAAGGGTATGCGTTGGGCGGGGGCCTCGAACTCGCGCTGGCCGCCGACTTCATCGTCGCCGCGGAAGGCGCCCAACTGGGGCTGCCCGAGGTCACGGTGGGGATCCACCCCGGCATGGGCGGCGCGACCCGCCTCACCCGCCTGATCGGCCGAGCCCGCTCGAAATACCTGACCTACACCGGAGTTCCGGTCAGCGCCGAAGAAGCGTTCCGCTTGGGGTTCGTCGTCCGAGTCTTACCCGCGGGGACGGCTCGGGAGGAGACCCAGGCGCTCGCCGAGCTCATCGCCAGCCGGGCCCCGCTCGGAGTCCGTTGGGTGAAGCAGGTGATCGACCGCGGGATGGACGCTTCGCTCGCGAGCGCGCTCCATCTCGAGGGGGAATCGGCCGGTCACACGTTCGGGACGACGGACCGGACCGAGGGGATGCGGGCGTTCCTGGAACGCCGCCCGCCGAAGTTCGAGGGGAAGTAGCGCTCAGGCTCCGGACGCCACGAACGCGAGATACCCGGCCGCGTCCATCAGCGCCGGGTCGAGGGGCCCGGACAATCGGAGTCGGAACAGCCAGCCCTTTCCGTACGGGTCCTGGTTCACGAATTCGGGATGCGCGCGGAGTTCCGCATTGGAGTCAACGACGGAGCCCGTCCCGGGCGCGTAGATGTCGGCGACGGTCTTGACCGATTCCAGCACCATGACCGGGGTGCCGCTCTGGGCCGCCTTCCCCACCGCGGGCAGGTCGGCGAAGACGATGTCGGTCAGCTCCGCTTGCGCATGGTCGGTGATCCCGACGGTCACGGTCTCCCCGTCGACCTTGACCCATTCGTGGGTCTTCGCGTAGCGCAATCCGTCCGGTACCTTCGAATCGCTCACGTCCCTCCCTCCCACTGGGCCAGATAGCGTATCTGCTCCGCGGTCAGCGCATCGAGGCCGACGCCCAGCGGCCCGAGGGCGGCCTCCGCGACGCCGCGGTCGAGCTCGGCCGGGACGGCGTAGACCCGGTTTTGCAGCGTCCGTCCGTTCTTGGCCAGATACTCCGCGCTCAGCGCCTGGAGCGCGAAGGAGAGGTCCATGATCTCCACCGGATGGCCCTGGCCCGCGGCGAGGTTGATGAGCCGTCCTTCGCCCAGCAGGAAGGCGCGCCGACCGTCGGCGAATCGGTACTCCTCCACGTTCGTCCGCACCGTTCGATGGCTCTCGGCCATCCCCTCGAGGTCGGAGCGCGAGACCTCGACGTCGAAGTGGCCCGAGTTGGCCAGCAGGCATCCGTCCTTGAGGACCTTGAAATGTTCGGCGCGGACGACGTGGGTGTTCCCCGTGACCGTGACGATCAGGTCCGCGACTCGAGCCGCGTCCAGCATCGGCCGAACGGCGAACCCGTCCAACCGGGCCTCGATCGCCCGTACGGGGTCCACCTCGGTCACGATGACCTCCCCTCCGAGCCCTCGGAGGCGGGCGGCCACGCCCTTGCCGCACCAGCCGTAGCCGGCAACCACGCAGACTTTCCCGGCGATGAGGAGGTTCGTCGCCGAAAAGATCCCGTCCATCGTCGACTGGCCGGTGCCGTACCGGTTGTCGAACAGATGCTTCATCTCGGCGTCGTTGACGTCGATCGCCGGGAAGAGGAGGCCGCCGCTCCGCTCGAGGGAGCGCAATCGGGTCACCCCCGTCGTCGTCTCCTCCGTCGAGCCCCGGATCTTGCCCCGGTGCTTCCGGTCGGTATGGACGAGCGCGACCAGGTCCGCTCCGTCATCGATGATGACGTCGGGGTCCGCGTCCAGCATCGCCTGGATGCCGGCCCGGTAATCCGCGACCGACTCTCCCTTGACGGCGTAGGTCTCGACCTTCGCCTCCTTCAGCGCGGCGACGGCGTCGTCGTCGGTCGACAGGGGATTCCCCGCCGCCAGCCGAACGTCCGCTCCGCCGGCCTGGAGCGCCAGCGCGAGGGCGGCAGTCTTGGATTCCACGTGAAGCACCGCGGAGAGCGTGAGCCCCTGGAACGGGCGCTCGGTCTCGAACCGCTTCCGGATCCCTTCCAGGACCGGCATGTGAGATCGGGCCCACTCCACCTTCTGGCGTCCGCGATCGAGGTCGCCCGGCATGCGATACCGCTCGCCGGAAGGACGCGATGGGATAAGTTCTAGGGCGGAGGAAAGGGTTGCGGCAAGCGGAGTGGCTTTCCTACTGAGTGACCGACCCACAGAAGGGGCAGACGAGGTAGTCGCCCGGGATCTCCTTGTGGCAGGTGGGGCAGCTAACGCGGACGATCGCCACGCTCGGGGTCTTCGTCGCCACGAACGCGGCGCTGGTCATGTGGGAGCCGGGGGCGCTGCCATGGGCTTGGGGGTCGCGGCGGGGGGGGCGGGGGTCGGAGCCGCGGGGGAGGCCATCGTGGCGCCCGGAGGGCCTGCCGGCGGCTCGCTCATGCCCATCCGCGGCGCGCCCTGGCCTTGCTGCAGCTTCCACTGGCTGTAGGAGACGTA
>JAKIVW010000134.1 GCA_022750355.1 Thermoplasmata archaeon | reverse complement strand
TTGTCGCTCCCGTGGCCGTGGGCGACGAACGAACCCTGGTCCCGGTTCCAATGGGCGGGGGTCGGATTCACCGTGCTCGATGGGGCGATGCTGTACATTCTCCTCGCCGGCCAGTGGACCGCTATCGCGCGCGCGATCCGGGTCTATCGCGCGCTCCCCCCGTCGGCGTAGACGGGGGTCCCGTCTCGGGGTCGCCGCGCTCGACGACCGTACCGCCGCGCAATCGGTAGTACTGCAGCGGGTGTCGGAGCCGCTCCTCGAAGCAGAGCGGGTCGCGGGACCGGTCGGCGGGGCTCTCCGCCGTCGCGTCGCCCTCCCGGGCACACAGCCCATGACTGCGGAGGGTCTCGCATTCGGGCGGCTCGTACCCGACCCCTCCGGCGTGGTGCGTGATGTGTTCCACCTGATACCGGGTGATCGATTCGTCGAAGTCCGGGGCGCCCCGGTACGCATCCACGATCGTCTCGGCGTCGGCACCGGCCCGAGGGAGGAAGGCGGCCAGCGCGAACCGGCCGGCGTGGGAGAGGTTCTCCCCCTTCTGCAGCGTTCGCCGCATCTTGCGGATGCACGGAGGGAACCGCTCGGGCCGGAGGACCCCTCCGCCGGCGGAGGAGCGCGCGACGGGCAACGGCATCCGTGCCGCGACCTCCCCGAGGAGCTCGGCCTCGCGCTCCCGCACCAACGTGACCACTTCGGGAGCGAGGGGGATGGGTTGGGCCAGCGTCCGCCGGATCGCTTCCTCGAGCAAGCGGGCCGCCCGCTTCGGGCGCAGGACAACGACGCCCCGTCGGAGGTCCTGCCGGACGAGGCGGTAGTCGGCCTCTCGGATGGGGGTCGCGAGCCGGACGTAGTCCACCAACGCGACCTCCATCCCGTCCGCTCTCGCGCGCATCGGCGACAGCAGGGCGTCCGCGACCGCCTCGATCTCCTCGGCCTGCTCGGTCCCGCGGAGCGACTCGAGGCGGGTCGAGCTTCGTTTCGACTCGGCCACGGCCCAGCGACGGAGCGGTGCCGGCGAGGGAGCGGAGGCGAGGACGAGTCGGGCGAACAGGAAGGAGAGGTATCGAACGTCCGCGGCCGCCCCGGCGAATTCGGCGACGTCCTTCACCGCGCGGGGGTCATCGGCCGCCGCCAGGATCCGCGCTCGGCCGAGCGCGCGGGCCGACCCGTACGCCGGTTCCTCGAGGAGGGTTCGAACGGTCCAGGCCTGCCCTCGGACGAGACTCTCGGCTCCCGGAAGGAACGGGTATTCCCCGTAGAGGGAGGAGGGGTCTAGAGGAGCCGGGGCACGATGAACTGCCATGCGAGGAGCACCAGGACCAGGACCGAGGAAACGATTGCGGCTCGTCCACCGAACTCGTCCAATCGGGCCGAACTCCAACCCTTCTTGAACCGGGCCGCGACGGAGGCGGAGAAGTCCCGGAAGAGCAGGCCCCCGTCCAGCGGGATGAGGGGTAGGGCGTTCGAGAGGCCGAGCAGGAGGCTCATCCACGCGATCCAGTACAGGATGTTCGCTCCCACCCAGAAGGTGGTCGGGTCCGCCCCCGCAAAGACGCCGGTGAGGTGGAAGAAGTTGGTAGACGAACCGCCGAGCGGTTCGAGGCCCGCGAGCGGGAGGACCAGCCATTCGATGGCGCCGACGAGCGGTCC
This sequence comes from Thermoplasmata archaeon, assembly GCA_022750355.1. Lineage (GTDB taxonomy): Archaea > Thermoplasmatota > Thermoplasmata > Lutacidiplasmatales > UBA184 > Lutacidiplasma. The sequence goes on along the minus strand of JAKIVW010000134.1, from coordinate 3,620 downwards.
GTTCGAACTGGAGAGCGGGGACGTGAGCGTCTGCGTCAGTTCGTTCGGGGTCAGGTACGAGACGGCGACGCCGAGGAATCCGCGGGTTTTCACGGTCGGATTGGGGGCGAGAACGACCGATACGGTCGCCGGGCCGTGTTGCGCACTCGAGTAGTAATCGACAGTGACGGTCTCCCCCGGCGTCGTTCCTGCCAGGGACGATTCGAACAGCGCGGCGGTCGTAGTGGAGGTCCCGTTGATCGAGGTGATGATATCTCCAGCCACCAGGCTCGCGTTCGCGGCCGGAGAGCCGGGTTGGACGTAGGCGATCCCGACCCCGTTGGAGTTGGCAGCGACGGAGGTGGAGACGACCGCCGCGAGGATGAGGAAGAAGACGACCGCGATCGCAAAGTTTGCGAGGATCCCCGCGGCTGCCACGCGGTCGCGTCGGCGGCGGGAGGCGGCGGTCATGTCGGCTTCGTCCTGCTCGACGAAGGCCCCGACCGGGACGACGAACACGAGGATCCCGAGACTTTTCACGCCGATCCCCTGGGACCGGGCAACGACCCCGTGCGCGAGCTCGTGCAGGACGATCCCGACGACCAGGGCGACGATCCCGTACCCGAGAGGAATGATCGGGTTGATCCCCGGCAGTCCGAGCGCCTCCTGGGGGGACGGTGCCTGCGATGACGGTACGCGGAGCGAGACGACGGCGTCGAGGATGAGGAGGGCGACGATGGTGACCATCGCGATCACCGAGAGCAACACTCCGAGGTCGCTCACGACCGTCCAGAACCGGCGGAAGCGCGCCCAACGATCGATCGCGGTGCGCCCTCGCTGGGTCTTGATCATCAAGGCGGGGCCGAAGAACGAGACGACCCGATTCGGGGCGATGTAGCCGGCGCGTCCGAGGAGGATCACGACCACGAGATAGGCGACGATCACGGCCGCCGCGATCTCGTATCCGAAATACGGGTCCACGAACGCCTCGGCGCCTCACGCCGGGTGCGGTTTATGAGGTCTTCATAGCGGAAGACGACGCGCGTCCATCAGGGTTAAACACGGGGGCCGCGTCGATATCCGTGTGGTGCTCCGACCGGCCCGCCGGACCTCGCTCCTCGTCGCCGCGATCGCACTCTTGGTCGCCGCCGTCGTAGCCGTTCCGGCGGTGGGGGGACTTCCGTCGTTCCCTGCTTCATCTCCCCCGGGCGCCGGACCCGTCGCGCCCGTCACCGGCCCCGTGATGGTCGCCGGCGGGTACACGCCCTCGACCGGCGTGCACACGATCGGAGCCTTACCGGCCGTCACTCCCCTGACGGTCCTCGTCGGTCTTCCTTCTCGAGATCCGGCCGGGTTCGCGGGATACCAAGCGGCCGCCTACATCCCGGGCAGTGGAGCCTACCATCACTTCCTCTCTCCGACCGAGGTCGCACTCCGCTACGGGCCATCTCCCGCGGCCGTCGCGGCGGACCGCGCCTACTTCGCGAGTTTCGGCCTGCACACCGACCTCAGCCCCGACGGACTCCTCCTGACCGTCGCGGGAGCCGCAGGATCCATTGCGACGGCGTTCGGGACCTCGTTCGACCAATACCGGTCCCCGGACGGTCGAACCTTTTTCAGCCATCCCACGGCGGCGCGGCTCCCCGACACGGTGTCCGTCTCGGGCGCGTACGGACTCGGGAATGTCACTCCGCTTCGACCGACGGACCTCACTCCAGGGAGTCGGACCTCGCACGGGGTCCCTGCAGCCAGTTGCGGAACGGGACCGGCCGGCCTTTCCCCCTGCCAGATTTGGGGAGCCTACGACACCGCGAGTCTGATCGGGAACGGCACGAACGGCTCGGGCGTTCGGATCGCGGTGGTCGACGCGTACGACGGAACGGAACCCCAGAGCCAGCTCGCGTCGGACTTGAGTGGCTTTGATTCCACCTTCAATCTTCCTTCCCCGGAGGTTACCTTCAACTATCCGGTCCCGACCTCGCAGGGCTTGAACTCCACCAGCACGGGTTGGGGGCTGGAAGAGGCGCTCGACATCGAGTGGACCCACGCCTCCGCCCCCGGGGCTTCGATCGCGATGACCTTCGCCCCCAACTCGGGCGTAGGCCTGTATCTCGCCGTCGACTGGCTCGTAGCGCATCACCTGGTCGACGTGATCTCCCTGAGTTGGGGCGAACCCGACGTCGGCATCTTCAACGCGTATAGTGGCGCGTGCACGTCCGAGTGCAACGCGACCACGGACGGATCCTACGAGATCCTGAGCCCGGTGCTTCAGGCCGCGGCGGTCGAGGGTATCGGGGTGTTCGTCGCGACCGGGGACTGCGGCTCGTCCGACGGAACCAGCGGCGTCTCGACCGACTATCCATCCTCGGACCCCTCGGCGGTGGCGGTGGGCGGCACCTTCCTCAGCGTATCGGACTCGGGGGTCTACCAAGGGGAGGTCGCCTGGAGCGGAAACTCCTCCGGCCGCTCCGCGCCCGGTTGCCAGAACCAAGGGGGTTCGGGCGGCGGATACTCGCCGTTCCCTCGGCCGTATTGGCAGGCGGGGACGGGTGTTCCGGTCTCCCCCGCCACCCGCGGGGTGCCGGACGTCGCCGCCGACGCCTCGAACGGGGTAACGATCATGCAGGGCGGAGGGCTCACCGGCGTCGGAGGGACCAGCCTCGCCACTCCGATCTGGGCCGGGTTCGCCGCGATCGCGGACCAGTATGCGGGTCACGCTCTCGGCCAACTCGATCCCATCGTCTATTCGATCCTCCGCGGCTCGAACTACTCGACGGATTTCCACGACATCACGAGCGGGAGCAATGGCTACTCGGCGACGACCGGGTGGGACCCGGTGACGGGAGTCGGCACTCCGATCGTCGGCCAGATGCTGAAGGACCTGAGCGCCCCGGCACGTTCCGGTTCCTCGCTCCGGGTACTCCTCTATTCCAATTCGACCTACGGCCCGACGCCGCTGACGGTCCGATTCGGAGTCGCCCCGTCGGGCGGGACCGCGCCGTACCCCCTCGAAGGGGTGTATTTCGGGGACGGGACTTCGGACCTCGCTTCCGGGGGCGTCGTGACCCACACGTTCGCGAAGGCGGGAGTCTACGCTGCCGTCGGGTTCGCGGCCGATTCGTCCGGAAACCTATCCGCCTCCGACCCGGTCGCGGTGGTCGCCGGCGGAGGAGGTCCCCTCGACGTGAGCCTCACGCCCTCCACGACGACCCCCGCCGTGGGAGCGGGCGTCACGTTCACCACGAGCGTCCACGGGGGCGCCGCCCCGTACTCGTACGTCTACTCCTTCGGAGACGGAACGTTCCTCAACCTCAGTTCGGCCTCCACGACCGTGCACGCCTTCGGCGCGGTGGGGGGGTTCTGCGCGGCGGTCGTGGCGGGGGACTCCTCGAATCCGGAGAACGGAGCGCGGAGCGCTCCCGTAGGGATCGCGGTCGGCGGGGCCGCTACTCCGGTCTGCTCGAACGCCTCCGCTCCGCTCAGCGTGACCGCGGAGGCGAGTCCGGGCCTCCGGGATGCGCCGGCCGATTTCCCCTCCTTGTTCCAGGTGATCGGTGGCGGCACGGGAGGGGTGGGAACGACCGAACGGATCGCCTCCTCCGACCCCTACGTCACGGCCTGCCAGTGCACCATCTTCCGGT
>JAKIVW010000133.1 GCA_022750355.1 Thermoplasmata archaeon | reverse complement strand
CAGTACGTGTTCAGCTCCCTCAGTGATGTGCTGCCTCGGTTGACTTGATTCTGTCCCCGTTCCTCGCGTACCATAATTGTAAATCCGGGAAGCCATTAGCCCTCTACCCGAGGGCAGATGGGCGCTCGGGATTCCTCCGTTCTCCTCACTCCCCAGGGGACCGATGATGAGATCGTCGTATCGAAGAAAGGACTCGCTGAGCTTCGGCGTCAGGCCGAAGAGCGGGCCAAAGAGATTGAACGGCTCCGCAGAGAGAACGCCGAGCTCCGCCGTCGCCTCTCCGTTCACGAGAACCCCAATGTCCCCCCGAGCGTGCGCAACCACGCTCCCGGCTACCCGAGCGACCGACCCCTCACTCCTTCCGACCAGCGGAAGACCCCCGGCCCGAAGCCCGGCCACGACGGAGTGACCCGCGAGCCGCTGGTTCCCGACCAGCGAATCCGCCTCTCTGCCGATACCTGCGGGACTTGCCACGGCCACCGACTGAAGCTCCGCGGGGTCGAGACCCAGCAAGAGGTCGAGATCGAGCGACGGCGGAAGGTCACCGAGTACTCGGTGGAGGTCTCTGATTGCCTCGACTGCGGGGCGACGGTGCGGGCTCGACTCGCGAACGGACGAGCGCCTACGGGCTACGGCCCCGAGCTCCAAGCCGAGATCGTGCTCGGCAAGATCGAGGAGCGCCTTCCCTACCGCAAGCTCGAGGAGCGGCTCGAGCGGGAAGGGATTCCGAGCTGTCCCGCGACGCTCCAAGCGGTCGTGTGGGGCGCCAGTGAGAAGCTGCGAGGCGAGGAGGCGGTAATCCTCCAGCGTCTCCGGGCTTCGCCGTGGGTCCACGCCGACGAGTCCTCGTATCGGATCGATGGCCGCAAGGTCTGGATCTGGGTCTTCTGCACATCCACCGACCTCCTCGTGGTCATTCGACCCAGCCGAGGTCGGGGCGTGGTCGAGGAAGTGCTCGGGAAGGACTACCGGGGCCAGATCGTCTGTGATGGATGGAAGGGCTACCTCGGCTGGGAACTGCAGCGGTGCTGGGCACATCTCTTGCGGGTGGCGAAGGCTCGCGCCGAGGAGGGGCCGACGGCGAAGGAGCTCTATGGATCCCTGGCCGAACTGTATGAACGGCTGACGAAGGATCTCCCGAGAGCGAGTGGGCGGACGCTCGCCCGTCGGAGGGCGAAGGGCGAGCGCGTCCTCGCCGGGCTGGAGGCGCGGTTTGGAACGAGCTGGGGCCGAGGGGTGCGCCCGGTGATGACGTACGTGAGGAACGGGAGGCCCTGGTGGTTGACGTTCCTCAAGCACCCCGGGATGGAGGCCACGAACAACCGCGGGGAACGAGGACTTCGGGAAGCGATCGTGATCCGTAAGATCATCGGGACGTTACGAAACTGGACGGGGGCCGAAGCGTTCGCCCGAATGCTGAGCGTGCTCGGCACGTGGAAGCTACGCGGCGAGAACGCCACGACGAAACTCTACGCGGCGCTCAATTGAACAGCGCCCCTATCGGGGCTGAACACGTACGCTTTGCATATCGGTAGGATAGAAAGCGTTTGGTCATTGGACAGCCCCCGCCCCGATAGAACCGATCAACCGATGGATCCGGGCCCCGCCGAAAGGTGGGCTTAGCCTGGATTTTCGCGCCGAAGTAACAGCTGAGGATTCCGCCCCCTCCGTGCTGTAGCCTTCGTCGATAATTCCGGCTCTCGGGGCCCGTCGGGTTCAGGCCCGCACAACAATAAGCCCCCCGGCCCGACCCACGATCCCCGAGCTCTCCCGTCGAGCACAGACCTCGCCTTCTCGAGGTTGCCGCGTTCTTTCCCGCGGCCTCCCTCCCTCCGACCCGTCCAACCGAATGCTTTATTGTTGAGATATGTATGAGCCTATGTGCGCGACCCTCGAGACTTCTTCCGCGAGCCCGGTCACCCCCTCCAGCGCCGCTACGAGGCCCTCCGCGCCTACTTCCTCGAGGGGCGTTCCGCCGCCGAGGCAGCCCGACGGTTCCACTACTCGGCCCACTCCCTCGAGGTCCTGGCCTCCCAGTTCCGTCGGGACCAGCTTCCTCCGTTCTTCCGGGACATTCCCCACGGTCGCAAGGACCGCCCCGTCGCCGAGCCGCTCCGGGAGGCGGTTCTTCGCCTCCGTCACGAAGAGAGCCTCAGTGTGATCGACATCGCCGAGCGACTGCGCTCGGAGGGCCGCCCGGTCAGCTTCCATACCGTCTGGCTCCTCCTTCGAGAGGCCGGGGTCGCTCGACTGCCTCGTCGCACCGCCGAGCAGCGGGGGCGGCCCCCACTGCTCGCGCTCCCGGTCTCCGACGCGGGCCAACTCCTTCTCCGTTCCGGGGTCGAGGTCGAGTGCCGCACCCCACTCCTCTTCCTCTTTGCGCCGTTCCTCGAGGAGGTCGGCTTCGAGAAGCTGGTTCGGCGAGCCCACTACCCGGGGTCCGCGATGATCCCGGCCCCGGCGTATCTCCGTTCGCTGCTCGCCCTCAAGCTGCTCGGTCGACCGAGGCACAACCACGTGATGCCGATTGCCGACGACGAAGGACTGGGGTGGTTCGCGGGACTCAACGTCCTGCCGAAGACCACCGCCCTCTCCGACTACTCGTATCGGGTGGGGGACCGCCCCCACCGAGCGCTGTTGCGGGGCTTGGCTCGGGCTCGGAAGGCGGCCGGGGCGTATCCGACGCGCTCGTTCAACCTCGACTTCCACACGATCCGACACTACGGCGATCCGGCGGTCTCCCGGCTCGAGAAGGACTACGTTCCGCGACGAAGCCAATCGGTCCCGGCGGTGGTGTCGGCGTTCGCCCAGGAGTGGGAGGGCCGGGAGATGGTCTACGCTCGGGCGAACCTGCTGAAGGAGGAGAAGGCCGACGAGGTCGTTCGGTTCGTCGACTACTGGAAGGAAGTGGACGGAGCGCTCCCGGAGGAGCTCGTCTTCGACGCCCACATGACGACCCACGCGGGTCTGGCGCAGTTGGATCGCCAAGGGATCAAGTTCCTGACGTTGAGGGAGCGCCGCTCGCGGGAGGTGGAGCGAATCCGCTCCCTCCCCGAGGACCGGTGGAAATCGGTCGAGTTGGAGATCGAGGATCGGGCGTATCGTCATCCCATCGTAGTGGACGAGCGGATCGAGATCGATGGGTATCCCGGACGGATCCGACAGGTGGCGGCGCGGAACTTGGGGCGGGAGGAACCGACCCTGCTCCTCACGAACGACACTCGGAGGGGTCCGGCGGCGCTGCTGACCCGGTATGCCCGACGAACGTTGATCGAGAACTCGCTCGGAGAGCAGGTGCACTTCTTCCACGTCGACGCGCTTTCGAGTTCGGTGCGGGTGAAGGTCGACCTGGACGTGGTGCTGAGCGTGGCCGCAAGCGCGGCGTATCGATGGCTGGCGTCGCAACTGAAGGGGTATGAGACGGCGACCGCACGAACGATCTGGGAGAGCTTCCTGGATCGTCCGGGGAAGGTCTCGGTGAGGGAAGGCGAGATCGTGGTGAAGGTTCGGCGGTTCAGCCGGGCCCCAGTGCTCCTGGACACGAGGGTCGTGCGGGACCGTCCGACGATCCCATGGCTTGGGAACCGGCGCGTGAGGATCGAAGTGACCGGGGACCTCAAGCTGCGGGCGACGTGAGGGTCGGTGGGATCATGAACCGCGAGGCGTGGCGAGAGATGCTCCGCGGGCTCTCGGCCGAGGAGTTCCGAGTGCTCCGCGAGGTGGTAGGGGACGAGGCTCGCGCCAGAGAAGCCCAGCACCTGGCGACGATACGGATGGGGGACTGGGTGGAGTTCGAGGGCCGGAACGGGATCAGGCACCGGGGCACGGTGACGCGGATCAACGCTCGCACGATCTCGGTTCACTGCGAACCCGGCGAGCGTGGAGAGGCCTCGACGCACTGGCGGGTGGCAGCCACCTTCGTTCGGCGGATCGTTCCCATCGAGGTAGCCAGGGAGGCGATACCTGATCCTGAGGCCGAGAACCTCAGTGGTCAAGAGGAGCGCGAAAATCCAGGTTAGGAGCTCTCGGGACCGATCACGACTCGCCAACGGCCCGTGGGTGGGAGAGAGTTTAGCGCCTCCCTCGAGATAGACGGATGGGCCGCTATGTTCCTCAAGATATGGATGCAGTTGCCCCACATCAGGTGGGCGAGCGGCGCCCCATGTCGATCAGTACTGCAAGAACGGTGCGGCGGGCCAGGTCCCGAAAAAAACAGCGGATGGACCACTCACCGAACTCGCCAGTTGGGGCGAGCGACCGGGCCAGTGGGTAAGTACATTACACGCCGGAATCGGCTTTGCGTACGGGCCGGTGTGGGACTGGCTTCGCGGGATCAGCCGCGGCGATGTTTTTATCCTCGCCAGCGGATCATAGTGCATCGTCAGTATTCGGTGGAGGGGTCTATGGGGGCTCGGAAGGCTTTCGTGCGCCTACAGCCGTCAGGGGGCATTCCGCACGACTCCGGTCGCGGGTCTACGGCCGACTACTCGACTTCTCAACGGATGCTCGGTTCTCCGCGAATTAGAGATCCGGAACGGATCCCCGCAAAGGCGAGGCGTGGGGCGTCCCCGATAGCGGGGCTGAGATCGCGCGGTCGCGCGGGCATCAACCGCCACGAACTCCTCCTCGTCCTGTGCTTGGGGGTCTTGGTCCTCAGTCTCGTCCCTCAGCCGCTTCAGATTTCGATGACGGCCCCGGCTCCGTCTTCCCGGCTACTTGAGAGCCCGGAGGTTCGAGAGTCAATCGGACCATCCGTGCCGGAAGTGGCCCGGGCAACCCCCGCGACGCCTCCGTTGGCACCGGGCCTCCGCGTGCCGGCCGCCACGCTCTTGACGACCGTCAACGTGTCCGTCCGCCCGACGACGGTCACCATCGATCCGACGACCGATGACCTCTACGTGACTGATTTCGGGCCGGTGTACAACACCAACGACGCGGTTACGGTGTTCGCGGGGTCGAACGATACCCCGCTGCGGACCTTCATGGTGGGCGACGACCCGGTGTACTCGACCTACGACAGTGCGGATGGCTACGTCTACGTCATGGATTATGGCACCACCTACTACGGGGTTCAGGTTACAGCCTCGACGAATCTGACCGTCGTGAGTGGGACGGCCGTTTTGACCACCCTCACGGTCGGAGCACACCCCCGCGGGGCCGCCTACGACCCGGGGAACCAGTACGTCTACGTCGCGAACTCGGGATCTGCCAACGTCAGTGTCGTCTCCGGAACGAGGGTAATCGGCGTGGTATCGGTGGGAGCGAACCCCAATATCGCCGTGTACGACAAGGGGAACGGCTACATCT
>JAKIVW010000132.1 GCA_022750355.1 Thermoplasmata archaeon | reverse complement strand
GGCCGTAGCGGGACGTCCCTTCTCACTCGCGCCGCCCTCCCTCTGCGACGCGGCGCACGCCCATGACTCCGGGACCCAGGCCCCTTCGAGGCTCTACTTCGGACTCGTGGCCTTCGTCTTCTTCGTCATCATCGCGGGTGGGGGCCTTCCCACGCCCCTGTACGTCGTGTACCAGAAGCTGTGGGGGTTCTCCCCCACGATCCTAACCGCCGTCTTCGCGGCGTACGCCTTCGGCCTCCTGATCACGCTCCTCCTTTTCCGCCGGCTCTCCGACCGCTTCGGACGAAAGAAGGTCCTGCTCGCCGGCGTGCTCGTGGCCCTCGTCAGCACGCTGGTTTTCCTGGGGGCCCAGAACGTGACTTGGCTGATCCTGGGTCGTATTCTCTCCGGGGTTTCCGTGGGGCTCACGGCGAGCACTGCCTCTGCGGCCCTGACGGAGTTCGAACCGAACGGCAACCGCCGCCGGGCCACCCAGTGGATCACGGTGATCACCGCGCTCGGGGTCGGTATCGGCCCCTTTTACGCGGGGTTCCTCGTCCAGTACGGCCCCGATCCGCTCACACTTTCCTTCTGGGTGCTCGTGGCCCTCTTGCTGGCGGCGCTCCTGGCGACGCTGCTCGTTCGGGAACGACCACGGCCCCGCCAGGCGACAGCAGGGGGCGCAGCGCGGAGGTTCCAACTCCCCGTAGAGGTGCGACCGGTCTTCCTACTGTCGGCCCTTGCGGCGTTCGTCGGATTCGCCTTGGCGGGCATCTTCAGCGGCCTAACCCCGTCCTTCCTCGGGAGTGACCTGCACGTTACCAATCACGCCTTCGGTGGCGCCACCGTCCTGTTGATGTTCGGGAGCGCCGCGGTCGCACAGCTCTCCCTGGAGCGATGGGACCGGCGACGGGTGATGCGGGCCGGCGGGGCGCTCGTTCCCTTGGGTCTCGTGACGATCGCGACAGCCGTGTGGACCGGCCTCGCGGCCCCGTTCTTTCTCGGGACCGTCCTCTGCGGAGCGGGGTTCGGCTTGTGTCTCATGGGGGGGTTGGGGCTCTTGAACCAGGTGGCTCCTCCCGACCGACGGGGAGAGGTGCTCTCCGAGTTCTACGTCGCGGCGTACCTCGGGCTCAGTGTTCCGGTGGTGGGCATCGGAGTCCTCGGAACCGCGTTCGGGCTGCCCGCGGCCGTGGTGGCGCTCTCCGTCATCATCTCGCTCCTATCCGCTCCCGTGATCCTGGCCCGCGGGCCGCGAACGAGCCCGGTCGTGCCACCAATCCGGGGCGAAGGGTCCTCGAAGGGTTCACCCTAAGAACCCGGCAGAGCGAGCCCGGCCCGGCCTTTCGAGTTAGTCCGGCCCCCAACCTACCCCTTGAAGGGACGAACGGGAATGGGGCACTCGAGCACGCGACGCGGGCACCATGAAGCTTGACGGGTTCGATCAAGGGTACGTCTGCGTTCACGGGGCCAACTCGGCGGAGCGCGACCTGTTCATACAAACCGAGCGGGACTTCTTGGCCGCCGCCGGGAGACGACGGTCCGCGTGAGGTCCGATGAACGGGTGGAAATCGTTCGGCGTTTTTCTGGCCGTCGTAGGATTCCTCATCTTCATCCTGGGGCTCACCGATGCGGACCGGACCGGGGCCGCGATCCTCGTGGTCGCCGGAGGGTCCCTTCAGATCGCCGGCGCGGTCATCATCGGTCGGGCTCGAAAGTCCGAAACCTACGTGGATTGAATCTCCTCGTCGACCGAAGCGTACGACGTCCCACCTCCCGCCGGGAAGCCCCGGCGATTTATCGGCCGGTCTCCTCCAGTGGGATGGGGGAGTGCCATGCGCGCGAAACTGGAGTGGCCGTGTTGGATCCGTGTCGTATCGGAGGATCTCGCCAAGCAACGTCGCTTCTACCGCGAGGTTCTGGGATTGGTCGAACTTGACGTCGGCGCGGACTGGGTGCAGTTCGACCTTGGAGGCGGAAACCTGCTCGAGGTCATACAGCGTAGCGACGAACCGCAGTACGAACGAATCCGATACCAGGTCGGCTATGCGGTCGAGGATATCGAGTCGGCGCACCAGGAGCTGATCGCTCGTGGCGTCCAACCGGTAACGGAGATGCTCGGCCGCCGGGAGGGGGGTGGTCGCTGGTGTTACTTCCGCGACCCGGAGGGGAACGTGTTCGAGCTCAAGGAGCGCCCGCCGAAGTGACCCGGTCCGATTCGCCTATTCGGGTGCCGCGCGCGGCGACAGCGCGGACTTCCGGATCCCAATCGGAGGAAGCGGTCCTCTGCGGTCGTGCCGCCCGAGAGGTACTAGTGCGCCGTTTTTTCGGCCGAAACCAAGTACCTAGGGAGTGGGCGCGGGACGACGGGCCGAGTCGGCCCCCGATTCCTGGGGTAGGGCGGGCGCGGCGGCCAGGTCTATCATGAACCGGATCATGATCGAAAAATCCGCATCCATTCCCCGGGCTGTGGCAGCGGCGGCCATCTGCTGAGCGGCGGCGGTCGCCGGCATGGCCACCGAGAGGTCGTAGGCTTCCCGGAGGACGAGGTCGAAGTCCTTGTGCATCAAGGACAGGGCGAAGTTGGTCGGGTAGTCGTCGCGGCGCACGTTCTCGAGCTTGGACTTCTGGCTCGGCGTGAGCACGTAGGTCTGTCCGAGCACGTCGAGCATCAGTCCCGGTTCGATCCCCGCCTTGCCGCCCAGCGCGATCGCCTCCGCGAGGGCCTGCATGCCCATCCCGAGGAGCGTGTTGACCACGAGCTTCATCGTCGTGCCCATCCCGCTCGCGCCCATGTGGAAGATCGTCGACCCCAGCACGTCGAGGACGGGCCGGCACTTCTGGTAGGTCTCCGTCTCGCCGCCCACGAAGATCACGAGGCTGCCCTGCTCCACCTGGGGAACGCTGCCCGAGACGGCCGCATCGATCATCGCGGCGCCCCGGTCCGCTGCCGCGCTGTGGACCCGGCGGGATGCTCCCGGAGAGACCGTGCTCAGGTCGATCATCATCGACCCCGGACGGACCCCGGCGAGCGCCCCGTCGGGGCCGAACATCACTTCGTGCTGTGCCTCATCGTTCGTCACCGAGCACAGGACGACCTCGCAGCCCGCGGCCAACTCCCGGGGCGTCGCGACCGGCGTGGCCCCCCAGGACCCGGCCGCGCGCGCCTTCTCCGCCGTTCGGTCGTAGACCGCAACGGGGTAGCCCGCGGCCAGCAGCCGGCGGGTCATGGCACTCCCCATGTGGCCCATGCCGATGAACCCGATTCTTGTTCCCGACTTCGCACTCGCAATATCCGTCACAACTCCTCCTTGTGGGCCGGGTCAGGGGCCGATCCACTCTAGTGTAACCACGTAGTTGATGGTGCCGGAGATTCGAACGGCCGGGAGTTCAAATCCACCAATCGCCGATCCTTATCCACTGTCTCCAAGGAGGACGACGTTTCACCGAATCCGGTCTGCGCGAGGGCCTCGAAGTCGATCCAGGCGGGGGTAGAACCCGGGTCGAGGCCCCACACCTACCAAGACGAGAAGATCGCCATCGACCTCGAAGAGTAGCCGATACCGATCGCTCAGGAAGTGCGCGACTCTAACGCCTTCGCGAGTGATATGCCTAAGTTGACCCACTCTGTAGCCCAGCCCCGAGGCGAAGGGGCGCATCCGGAGCCTACCGATTAATCGCCACATTTCGGTTCGGGCGCTGAGCGGGAGAACAGCGACATCCTTCTCGAACGACGGGCCCACGACGACCCGAAGGTTCATCGGGGGGACCGTCGAACTCTCGAGGGTGGGTACTTCGCGTAGAGGGTCTCGATGGGCTGGAGCTTGGCCTTCCGGGAGTGGATATCGTTTAGGCGCCGTTCCATCTCCTCAAACCACGGGTCCTTCTCCTCGAGCTCTTCGAGGACGGCCCGAATGACATCATCGTAGCTCTGGCCCCCCGATTTGAGACGCTGGAGCTCATCTCTCGTGGAGGCGCGCACCGGGATGGTCGTGAGTGCGTCAGCGGGCATAGCGATATGTTCTATGGTCTCGATAGTCCTAACAATTGTCATCGCCAACCGCGCATGGCGCCAGATCCCTTGAGCCGGCAATACTCCGACCGCCACGTTGTGCAGGTAGGACTCAATCCATGCTCGGGCTGTGCGGGCCCTAGGTTGTTCAAGTGTGGGAGGAGGACATTTCGAAGTCGTCCAAATCACATCGCGACCGCCGTTGGCGTGCACATTTCCGGCGCGGCCTTAATCTAACGGAACCCGTTCGGAGGACGTGGCCACGACTCGTCGCCTCTCCGCCATCATGTTCACCGATATGGTGGGGTACTCGGCACTTGCCCAACGGGACGAACCCCGTGCCCTTCGCCTCTTGGAAACCCAGCGGAGGCTCGTGCGGCCGGTTTTCCAGTCTCACGGGGGTCGGGAAGTCAACCGCTTGGGGGATGGGTTCCTCGTAGAATTCCCGAGTGCGCTCCAGGCATTGGAATGCGCGATAGCCGTGCAACGTACCCTCCTCGAACACAACGAAGGTTCCGGACCCGATCGAGTCGAGATCCGGATCGGTATTCACCTCGGCGACGTCGTCGATCAAGCGGGCGACCTCCTAGTGCCGCTTCCAGATAGGTCGTCGGTGGATTTTCCACTTGCCCATTTGAGTGTCGCGGAACCGCTTCTTGCGTAGCCCTCGCTCTCGGTTCCGAAAGGAGATCGCTCGGGCTACCTCTCTCCGAACCTCGGTCCACGAGCTATAGTTCGACCCGGCCAGCACGAGTTTCTGGAGGTCGCCCGCGTGGCTCTCCACCGGGTTCATCCAACTGGCCTGGGTCGCCGAGGCCACCAAGGTCACTCGGTTGTTTCTCGCCCACTCTCGCACTTCGGGAGTCCAGTGGGCGCTCAGGTTGTCCTGGATGAGGTAGATCCGCTCATCCTTCGGGTACCGCTCTACCTCTCGCTGGACGTAGTCCAGCCACGGCTCTCCTCCCTTGTGCCGATACAATCGACCGCTCAGCCGTTGGTGGTAGACGTTGAGGGTGAGGTAGAGGTACCGAGTGCCCTTGAGTCGCTTGTAGGTGGAGGGGATCCGCTCGGGGTGGCCGGACCGGAACCACCCCTGACCTCCATGGGGCTGGAGCGAGATGGGACCAATCTCGTCCATGCTCAGCACGACCGGAGGGTTGTGTTTCTTGTGGGTGAGCCGGTCGATCCGCTTCCGTTTCTCCTCGAACTTGGGGTCACTGGACTGCTTCCAGGTTTTGATCGACTGGTGGCTCATGTCCGCCTCGTCGAGCACGACGCGAAGCCACTCGATCGAGATCGAGTCGACGATACGCTGATTCCTCGCCTCGTCCCTCAGTCTTGAAAGGGACCACTGGGAGTAGGGGAGGCCGAGGTCCCTCGGCCGGCGAGTGGCG
>JAKIVW010000017.1 GCA_022750355.1 Thermoplasmata archaeon | reverse complement strand
GAGCCCAGTCCGCCAAGAAGGTGCTGCTGTTGGCGGTCGTGGACGAGGAGTCCGACCTCACGTACTACCGCGTCCGGCGGCCGTCCCCGAACGGAGCGCTGCCCGCCCAACCGCTCGCGACTCCCGCCGAAGGCTGGCTGTCCGGGGATCGCGTCACCGTCCACGAGACCGCCGCGGCGGACGCCCTGGGCCGCGTTCTGGCGTACGGAAGTCGGGTCGGGGACCGCCTGGAGCTGAGTCTCCTGGAGAGCGCATATCTCGCCTCCACGGACCAGCTGACGCTCAAGGATGCGAAGTCCGGTCGGGCCGTCCCGCTCGAGCGCCTGCTCGTGCGCGCCCGTCGACTCGACCCCGGTTTCTCCGAACGCCTCGCTGCCTATCGAGACCTCCGGGCCCGGCAGCTCGTCGTCAAGACCGGATTCAAGTATGGCGCCCACTTCCGCGCGTACCCCCGGAACCCCGAACACGCGCACGCGAAGTACCTGATCCAGGCGGTCCCGGAGTCGCACCGCGCACGGTGGCCGACCGTCGCCGGTGGGGTCCGCGTGGCCCAAGGGGTGCGAAAGGAGTTCCTGATGGCCGGGGTCGGGGCCGGGGACCGCGTGCGCTTCCTCTCGCTCGAGCGGATCCGTCCCTAGCGCCGCGCGCGCGGAGACGTCCGCCGGGAGCGTTGCGCTCGAGAGACCGGTGGGAGACCGTGCTCGAGCATCGCCGCAAGGAGGACCTCGTGCTTGCGCTCGTCCGCTTCCATGCTCTGCCAGAGGACCAGCAGCATCCCCCCGAACTCCGGGGCGACCGATTGCGGAAGGCCCGCTTCCGCCTCCCGCTCCCGTTCGATGAGCCGTGCGATCTCCTCGCGACGAATCCCCGACGCAAACGCTCGGTGCAACCCACGCTCGAGGTAGGTTTGGATCGAGGCGACGATCTCCGCATGCCGTAAGCTGTCGGAGGCGATCTGCCGAAAGACGGCCCGCGTCAGTTCATCGCGAGAACGCTGGGCGAGGCGCATGCACTCCCCCACCGCCGCTTGTTCGAGGGCGATGCGTTGGTGCAGATAGCGGCGGAGCTCCCGCTCCCGACGGGGATTCGCGGCCTCGGGGCGGGGGGACCCTCCGCCCGCGGAGGAACTGACGACCTTGTCCCCCTGGGCCAGCTCCCGTGCGGCCGCGAGCACGACCTCGAGTCCCCCCGCGGGACCCTCGGACGGGGCGGCGATGCGCTGTGCCGCGTTGCGGGCAACCGCGCGCTCCCGTTCGGGAGTGCGACTGGCCCCGGTGGACGCACCGAGCCGCTTGCCGGAAAGATACTGAGAGACTGCGGACGGGGCGATGTCGAGGAGCTGGGCGGCCTGGCGTTCCGGAAGTCCGAAAGAAACCACGAGCTCGCGGGCGATCAAGGCCTGGGCCAACTGCACCCAGCCGGCGGCCGAGAGGCGGCGCGTCCGTTGCGGCCGGTGGGTGCCGTCCCGCATACTACCGAGGACCTCTGTCCGGAGTGTTCACGATGTGTTGGGCCCCAGGGGTCCATTCACAGAGGCATTAATATCCCCGGAGGGTAGGCGTCGGTGCTGATGGCCGGCCTTCCAGAGCTCATCCTGCTCTCCTCGGTGATGGGCCTGGCGATCCTCCTTTCGCTGCCGATCGTCCTGGCCAAGTCGATCGCCTCCCGGACCATCTCTCTCCTGAACGCGGTCGCGATCGGGATCTTGGTGTTCCTCCTGGCCGACGTCTTCTCCGACGCCGCCGGGATCATCTATTCGAATTCGAACAGCCCCTACCTCGCCAACCCCGGGTACGCCGCTGCGTTCATCCTCGGGGTCGTAGCGTGCTTCCTGATCCTGTTCTTCTCGGAACATCGTTCGCAAGGAAGCACGCTCAGCCCTCGGGCGATGGCCTTGCTCGTCGCCGCGGCCATCGGATTCCAGAACCTGACGGAGGGACTCGTCTTCGGGGCCACCTGGGCCGTGGGAATCACGGGCCTGGCCACCGTCATCTTCCTCGGGTTCTTCCTCCAAAACGTCACGGAGGGTTTTCCGATCGCCGCTCCCCTCATCGGAAAGAACGACCGGGCGGTTGGCGTGTTGGTCCTCCTGTTCCTCGTCGGGGGTCTCCCGACCGTACTCGGTAGCGTCGTCGGATTCTACTACAACAGTGCGCTCCTCGATGTGACCTTCGACGCCCTCGCGATCGGGGCCATCCTGTACTGCATCCTCCCCATGCTCCGGGCGGCGTTCCGCCCCGCGGAAACCCCCGCCGCCTCCTACCTCAAGCAGCGTCTGACCTATGTCGGGATCCTGCTGGGATTCGTGATCGGGTTTCTCGTCAACGCCGTCTGAGACGGCCGCGCGCATCTATGTTCGGGGCACATGCGGCGAGCCGGGACCGAGAAGCGATCGGGCCCATCGCGTGATCTCCCCTTCGCGAGCGCCGGATTCTAGCTTCTCCTCCAACGCCGTCCCCACGACGACGCCGTCCGCCCCGGTCGAGAGGGCCGCCCGCGCCGTGGCACGATCGCGCACTCCGAATCCGACCAACACCGGGAGGGAAGGGTGAACCTCGTGCGACGCCCGGACGAGCGCGGCCAGTTCCTCTCGACCTTGTGCTCGTCCCGCCCCGGTCGTTCCGTACCGGGAGACGAGGTACAGGAACCCACGGGACGCCCGGGAGATCCGACGAAGCCGGGCCGGCTCGATCCCCGGTGCGGCTAGGAGCACGACCTCGATCTCCGCGGCCCGTCCCGCCGCCCGCCACGGGGCGGATTCCTCGAGAGAGAGGTCGGGGACGATGAGTCCGGACACTCCCGCCCGGTGCAGGTCCTGGAGGGCGTGGGATAGTCCGTGCCGCCAGACCGGATTCGCGTAGGTCATGACGGCGGTAGGAAGGATCTGGGCGGTGGCCCGGGCGGAAGCGATCAGGTCGGCCCATCCCGTACCGGCCGCCAGCGAGCGCCCGCCGGCGGCCTCGAGAACGGGACCGTCCGCGATTGGGTCGGAAAAGGGAAAACCGAGTTCGAGGGCGGCCGCTCCGGCGGCTCGGAGCGCCCGAGCGACGGCGGGCAGTCGGGAGGTTCGTCGACGGTCGACCAGCAGGTACGGGATCAAGAGCGGTCCGGCGCGACGGGCCGTCTGGAGGGCATTACCGAGCCGCACCGGTCACCACCCCGAGGTCCTTGTCCCCGCGGCCGGACAGCGTAACCACGACGTGATCCGTGGCCGGCCGTCGACGGGCTTCGCCGACCGCGGCAAAGATCGCGTGGGAGGGCTCGAGCGCGGGTAGGATTCCCTCGTCCTCTGCGAGCCAGTGGAACGCCCGGAGCGCATCCCGGTCCCGCACGGCCACGTATTTCGCACGACCGCGATCGTGCAGCCACGCGTGTTCGGGCCCGACCCCGGGATAATCGAGGCCGGCCGAGATGCTCTCCGTCTCCGCGACCTGACCGTCCGCGTCCTGAAGGACGTACGAAAAACTGCCGTGCAGGATCCCCGGGCGACCTCGGGTGAGCGAAGCCGCTCCGGGTCCGCGGCCGCCGGCTCCGCCCGCCTCCACCCCCAAGAAATGAACGTCGGTGTCGAGCAGGGGGTGAAAGGTCCCGATCGCGTTCGACCCTCCCCCCACGCAGGCCACCGCGAGGTCGGGTAGACGACCGAACGCCCGGACCGACTGTCGACGGACCTCCTGCCCGATCACGCTCTGGAACTCGGCCACGATCGAGGGGAACGGATGCGGTCCCACGGCGGAGCCGAGAAGGTAATGCGTGGTTCGAACGTTCGCGATCCAATCGCGCAAGGCCTCGTTGATGGCGTCCTTGAGCGTCCGCCCTCCCGTGCGCACGGGATGGACCTCGGCCCCCAACAAGCGCATCCGCTCCACGTTGGGGCGTTGACGTTCCATGTCGACCTCCCCCATGTAGACCTCGGTCTCGAGTCCGAGGGCCGCACCGATCATCGCGGTCGCGACCCCGTGCTGACCGGCGCCGGTCTCCGCGATGAGTCGCGGTTTCCCCATCCGACGCGCGAGAAGTCCCTGTCCGAGGGCGTTGTTGAATTTGTGCGCGCCCCCGTGCAGCAGGTCCTCGCGTTTGAGCCAGATCTCCGCTCCGCCAGCCCGACGACTAAGGTTCCGAGCGAAGTAGAGCGGAGTGGGGCGTCCGCCCAAGGTACGGGAGAGGCGGTCGAGCTCCGTTCGGAAGGTCGGGTCGCGTCGCGCCGAATGCCAGGAGCGCTCGAGTTCCTGAAGGGCGGGAACCAGGGTCTCGGGGACGTAGGCTCCGCCGTAGGGACCGAAGCGCCTAGGCATGGGTCGATTCAAATTCGAGGACGGCCGCCACGAACGCGCGCATCTTCGCCACGTCCTTTTCTCCGGGCGCACCCTCGATCCCGGAGGACACGTCGATCCCCCAGGGTCGAACGGTCGCGAGGGCGTCGGCGACGTTCTCGGCCGTCAACCCCCCTGCGAGGATGAATTTTCGTCCCGGGTTCGCGTCGACCAATCGAGCACAGATCTCCCAGTCCGGACGGAGGCCGCTGCCTCCGGGCAAGGGACCCCCGCTCGCATCCATGTGGATCCGGGGGTACGTTTCGGCGGGCGGTACCGTCGGATCGGGCGCACCGGCGCCGGCGGGAGCGACCGGCACGGAGGGCACCAGATGGTGCAGTTCGAGGAAATCGAGCCCGTCGGGAACGGTACCGTACACCTGAATTCGGTCGACCCCCACTTCGTCGAACAATTGGTGGATGAGTTCGACCGATGGGTTCACCACGACGCCCCAGGCTTCCGCTTCGCTCGGGACGAGCGCCACCAATTCGCTGGCCCTCTCGACCGTGAGGTTGCGGGGCGAATCCGGCACGTCGACGACGAATCCCGCGGCTCCCCCGGCGGGCACTTCGGCGATCGTGTCGTCCCGGCGAAGGCCGCAGAATTTAACGAAAGTCCTCATGCGGGGAAACCTCGAGCGGGGCGGCGCAGCCCCTCCAGGAATGCCCGCGGGTCCGAGGCCCGGGCGAGGGCGGACCCGACCAGGATTCCGTCGACTCCGTCCGCCCAGAAACGGCCCGCGTCCTCGGGTCCCTCGATCCCGCTCATGCCCAGCAACGGACGGAAGGCATCCGCGGCCCGGATCGTCTCACGGGCGAGGCTCCGATGAATCTCCAAGGTCTCCAAGTCGCGGACGTTCACTCCGTACACGTCGGCGGGCACGTCCTCGGTCCGTCTTAATTCTGCCCGCTCGTGCCACTCGAGCAACACTTCGAGTCCCCGGACGTGGGCCGCTTCGGCCAGGGCCTGAAGGGAGTGGAGGAGTATACCCTCGGTCTCCAGTCGAGCGATGAGCAGGATCGCGCTCGCACCGGATCGGGCCGCGGCTTCGATCTGCACGGGGTCGATGACAAAGTCCTTGAACAGGATCGGCCGGACGGTCCGCGAGGCCAGGTCGGCTACGTCGCTCGGGGCCCCCCCGAACTCCGGTCGACTCGCGAGACAGGAGTACCCGTCGACCTCCGCCGCCGACGTTTCCTCCACGAACGATGCCAGGCTGCGCGGCGGCAGGTCCGGTAGGGAGGCACCGGGGGATCGTCGTTTGTACTCGGCGAGGATCGCGCCGCGATCGCCGGGGTGCATCACGGCGCTCCGCAAGGACGGCGTCGGACGTGAACCCGACGGCGCGAGACGGCCGAGATACTCGGGTCGCGCGATCTCGAACCGGGTGGCGTTCACCATCCTCTGAAGGAATCCCATGCTCACGACCCCACCGCCCGGGCGAACGGTTGGGCCAAAGATCGCAAATTTTCCAGCAGTCGCTCCGGGGCTCCCTCGTCGAGCAGGTCCCTCGAACGTTCCACGCCGTCCTCAAAAGTGGACGTTCGCCCGGTCACCCAGAGGGCCGCGCCGGCCGTCAGTAGGACCGACCCGCGTCGGGCCCCGCCGCCACCCGCCAGAAGCCGTTCGGTCTCGTTCGCCGCCTCGGCCGGGGGTAGAGGTCCCCACGGGCCGGTTCGTTCATCTCGGGGAAGGAAGCGTGACGGGTGGATCGTGATCGTCCGGGCGCGGGTCCCCCGCCAGGTCCGCACATAGGTAGGACGCTGGGGAGAGAACTCGTCACACCCTTCGGCGGAGGTCATCGTGAGCCCCGACCGTACCTTCAAGAGACGCAAGGCCGCGGCAACGATCGGAGCTTCGGCGCGATCCCCCCAACCCACGACTTGGTACCCGGGCCTCGCGGGGTTGGCGAGCGGTCCGAGCCGGTTAAAAATGGTGGGGACACCCAAGCGGCGTCGAGAGATGGCCACGGCGGCGAACGAGGGATGGAAGAGCGGGGCATGGAGGAACGCGATCCCAAATTTTCGGAAGCTGGCACGGGGAAACGCTACGGTCGCATCGACCGGCAGTCCCAACGCCAGGAGGAGGTCGCTCGAACCGCTCGACCCTCGGGCACTTCGGTTTCCGTGTTTGATGACCGGAACTCCCGCGGCGGCCACCACGAGGGCGCTCGCGGTGGACACATTGAACGACGGGCAAGGGGCCCCGCCGGACCCGCAAAGGTCGACCGCCCGTTCGGCCCCGGGGGGGCGGAACGGGAGGGCTCGTCGGCGCATCTCCTCCGCCAGCCGGGCCCACTCCGCCGGGTCCGCCGGCCGGGCGGTCAGTGCGACGATCAGGGCACACCGCTCGGCGTCGTCGGACTCCGGGTCGAGGAGCCGGTCGAACGTCCGCTCCGCGTCGTCGCGACTCAGGCGATCGGCGTCGAGGAGACGCCCGAGCGTCGGACCGATCATCGTCGGGCCCCCGATAGAAAGTTGGCGAGCATGCGGGGTCCCATGGGCGTCAGATACGATTCGGGATGGAATTGCACCGATTCGACGGGTCGATCGCGAAGCCGCATCCCCATGATGACTCCACTCGCATCCCAGGCCGATACTTCCAGGGCGGGCGGAAGATTCGCATTCGCGACGATCAGAGAATGATACCGCGCTCCGAGGGTCGGGGAAGGGACTCCTCGGAACACGCCTTCGCGGTCGTGCGAGAGCGGGACCGCTTCCCCGTGGACCGGCTCCTCGCCCCGGCGGATGCGGGCCCCGTAGTACTCGCCGATCAATTGGTGTCCGAGACAGACGCCAAAGAACGGGCGTTCCCGGTCCCAAAGGCCCAGAAGGTCCCGGGCGAGGCCCGTGATCCGTCGGTCGCGCGGGTGCCCGGGACCCGGCGATAGAACGATGGCGTCGGGGTCGACCTTCCGGGCCTCCGAAACCGGCCGAGTCGCGCGGAGCGTGACGACCTCCGCTCGGGCCGCACCGAGGGCCTGTGCGATATTGTAGACGAACGAATCTTCGTGGTCGATGAGGAGGACCTTCACGTCGGACCTCCGACGAGGGCGGATTCGACGTTGGCCAGTTTCAGCAAGGTTTCGTCATACTCCTGGTTTGGAATCGAGGCGTGCACAATCCCGGCCCCGGCGGCGGTGTACAGCGAGCCTCGGGTCGCAAATCCACCCCGAATGGCCAGGGCCCAATCGGCCCGGCCGCCCGGTCGGAGCAGGCCCACCGTGCCACCGTAGGGACCCCTCCAGGTTCGTTCCTCCCGCCGAAGCCACTGCGTCGCCCGGATCTTCGGAGCTCCGCTCACGGTTCCGGCGGGGAACGTCGCTCGGAGCACTTCCCACGGCCCGACCCCTCGGGGGAGGCGGCCCGCGACGCGGCTGACGAGATGTTCCAAGTGAGCGTACCGCTGGCGACGCTCTTTC
Source organism: Thermoplasmata archaeon (assembly GCA_022750355.1). GTDB lineage: Archaea > Thermoplasmatota > Thermoplasmata > Lutacidiplasmatales > UBA184 > Lutacidiplasma. The sequence continues at coordinate 13,874 of JAKIVW010000017.1, read as the reverse complement.
CACAGGACACGGACCGTGCCCGGGCGGGCCACCCGTCCCAAGTCATTCCGGGCGAGGTCGACGAGCATTCGGTGCTCGGACAGCTCCTTCGGGTCCTGCTTCAGCGATCTTCGGCCGGACCGGGGAGCCAGGGGGCGCGTGCCGGCGATGGGATTGATCTGCGCCGAGCGGCCTTCCACCTCGACGACGGATTCGGGGGTCGCGCCGACGATCTCCCGATCTCCGACCTTCAGGTAGTAGAAGAATGCGAACCGTTCGGACCGGCGAAGTCGACCGGCCCGTGCGATGAGGTCGGTAGGGCTCGGCCAGCGGCGACGGTGCGCCAGCACGATTTGGAAGGCCTCGCCGGATCGGATCGCGGAACGGAGTCGACCCACCGACGCCCGGAATCGAGCGCGGGACATCGAATCGGTGAGGGGAGGTCGCTCGATGGAGGGAAGCCGCCTCCGCTTCCACGGAGGGACGCTAACGGGACGATGCACGTTCGCCCGACTCGCGAGAACGACCTCCCCGAGTGGGAAGGGCGATCCGGCCGGAAACGTCGCGAGCGCCGGTTCGATGAGCCCGACCGCGTCGAACCCGAGGTATCCCATCGCGACGGCACGAGGGTCGGACCTCAAATGGCGTTCCGTGATCCGGGCGACCTCGTCCAGGTCGGTTCGGGGAGCGATCGGCGGAAGTGCCTCCCCCCGGTCGAACCAAACCGCGAGGCCGGACTTTCCCGCGTGACCGGCGGCCCGTTCGAAATAACCGGCGATTTCCGCTCGCTCGGCCCGAGCTGCGAACCTCTCCCAGGGATCCGTCATGGCCCGGGGACGTCCTCGACCAGGGCCCGGTGGAGCTCGCGGAGGACGCGGGGACCCTGCTCCTCCGGGACCGCGATGGAGAGGGCTCTCGGCGTGGCGCTGAATCCTTCCGCCGCGACGACCACATGGCCGGGGATCCGTTCCACGTCCGCCAGCACTCCGTCGCCGATGGCCGTGACGAGGGCGACCCGGAACGGCCCCTCCACCATCGCGGCCGCTTCTCGGGTGAGCGGCGCGAGCGCCCGAAGCGCGGAGAGGACCTGGTCCGGGACGAGGACGAGGCAGAGGAGCGCCGACGAGGTATACAACTGGACGAGGTTCACCTCCGCCCGAGCGAGACGCTCGGAAACCTCGGCCACGATCCCCGGCCGTTGTCGGCCGCCCGGGACTCTGAGCCGAAGCAGCCGGAGCGGACGCAACAGCGTCAACGCCCGATTGCGGCGGTCGGAGCGGGAGGGTCCGATCGTCGTGAGCACGCGGGGATCGCCGAGCGAGCGGACTCGGAGTACGATCCCCTGCGCCCGAGCGGGCTCGATCGTCAACGGGTGGAGTACGGTCGCTCCGAACTGCGCGAGCTCCTCCGCCTCCTCGTACGAGAGTTCGGCCAGGGGACGGGCCTGCGGGACCAGTTTGGGGTCGGCCGAGAGGACGGCGACATGCCGCTTCACCAGCTCGACCCGTTCGGCTCGAAGAATGGCCCCGAGCCCGGCGGCGGCGTAATCGGAGCCCCCCCGTCCGAGCGTTGCGACGCGGCCCTCGAGGCTCCTCCCGAAATACCCCGTCACGACCGGTACCTGCCCTCGCGCGAGCAGGCGCCCCAGCCCTCTCCGGACCGCCGGACCGGATCGTTCGAACAGGATGCAGGACGCGCCGTACGTGTTGTCGGTGATGAGCCCCAGATGATCGGCCTCGACCGGCACGGCGGGAATACCGTGGGCGCGAAGCCGACCCGCGAGCCAATCGACCGAGAGCCGTTCCCCCTGACTGAGGATACGGTCGGCCAGCGGAGCGTCGACCACCGTCCCGTTCTCCAGCAGGTCGAACAAGCGCCGCAAGCGGGGAAGGTGACGACGACCGGCGGGCGAGAGTCCGGGGTGGAGCGAACGGACTTCCTCGAAGACCTTCCGATGTCGGGCGGCGGAGCGGGGATGCCCGATGGCGCCGTTCAGCAGGTCGGTGACTCCTTCCCGCGCGGACGCCACGAGGACGAGCGGTCCTCCCTCGGACCGAGCGTGGACGACGTCGCGGATCACTCGGTCGGTATCGGTGAGGGACGCGCCCCCGAACTTCAGGACCAACGGCGCGCGGCGGCGGGTCACCGCGATGCTCCCGCCGACCGATCGAGGGCGCCGCGCGCCAGCGCGAACTCCGCGTTGAGGACGGACCCACCGGCACCCCCTCGAACCGCGTTGTGCGAGAGGACGAAGAACCTCAGGAAGGGCGGTTCCCACCGGACCCGGCCGACGACGGCGGCCATGCCCCGCGCCCGCACGGGGTGACCGGCCCATCGGTCGCGGAGCGGTTGGGGGCGGTCCACCTCCCGCCGCAGCTCGATCGTGGGGTGCGGGGCGGTGGGCAACGACTCTCCGCGCAACGGGTCGAACTCCGTCCAAAGGTCCTCGATCTCGGATCGACGTACCCTCGCCGTCGTCTCGAGGGTAATCGCCTCCAAGTGGCCCTCCCTCGTGCCGACCCGGGCACAGTGGGCGATGAATGGGATGGGCAACGGCGATACGCGGGAGCCGACCCGGGGACCCAGGATGCGGGACGATTCGCGGGCGATCTTCTCCTCCTCTCCTTCGATGTACGGAACGACGTTGTCGGTGATCGCGAGGGAAGGGACTCCGGGGTAGCCCGCCCCGGAAAGGGCCTGGTAGGTCGTGACGTGGACGGTGCGGGGCGAGAGGCGCGCCAGGATCGGGGCCAGCGCGAGGACCAGCCCCGTGGTCGAACAGTTCGGGTTGGCCACCAGAATCCCTCGACCGGGCGGCCGCCGTCGTGCGAGGGCGAGGTGGTCCGGATTCACCTCGGGCAGGAGGAGGGGGACACCCGCATCGAGTCGATGGTCGGCCGCGTTCGTAAAGACGTGGACTCCTCGGCGCGTGAGCTCGGTTTCGATCGGACCGGCGGCGCCGGACGGAACGGCCGAGAAGGCGACCCGAACGCCGGCCCGCGCGATCTGACCGACCGAGAGCCTCTCGAGGCGAGCGTCCTCCAGGGACGCGGGCGGTGGTTCCGCGAGATGCCAGAGTTCGCCGAGCCGCTTGCCGTCGGACCGTTCCGTGGAGAGGAGTCGCGGGGATCCGAACTCGGGATGGTCGGCGAGGAGTCGAGCGAAATGCTGCCCGATGTACCCGCTGGCGCCGAGGATGGCAGTGGGCAGGGGTCGGGGGGTCATCGGACGAACCCCCCCCGAAGCGCGAGGTCGGCCAGCACGAACGCCGTGACGCTCTCGACGACGACGACCGCCCTCGGGACGATGCAGGGGTCGTGGCGACCCGTCACGACCAATGTCGCCGGAGCATGGGTGGCGAGGTTCACGGTCTGCTGGGGTCGCGCGATCGACGAGGTGGGTTTGATGGTGAGACGGGCGACGAGCGGCATCCCGGTGGCGAGTCCTCCGAGGATGCCGCCGGCATGGTTCGATGTCGTACGGACCCGGCCCTCCGCCCAGACGAACGGGTCGTTGTGCTCACTGCCCCGCATCCGGGCGGCGGCGAATCCCGCGCCAAATTCAACGGCCTTCACGGCCGGGATAGCGAACCAAGCGTGCGCGAGGACGCTCTCGAGCGAGTCGAAGAACGGCTCCCCCAGCCCGACCGGTACCCCGGAGGCCCGCACCTCGATCACCCCGCCGACGCTGTCCCCGTCCCGGCGGGCGTCGAGGATCGCCTCCTCCATCTTTCCCGCGACTTCAGGATCGGGGGTAGCGACCTCGTTCTGGGCCGTCACGTGCCGCAACTGCGCCGGAGGTTGGTCCTCGGAAACCGTCGCCTCGACCCCTCCGATCGATCGGGTGAACGCGACCACCTCGATCCCGAGGGGGGCCAGCATCGAGCGCGCGATCCCGCCGGCGATCACCAAGCCGACCGTCATACGGCCGGAAAAAATCCCTCCGCCCGAAAGGTCGGCCCCGGCTCCGAAACGGACCCGGGCCGGATAGTCCGCGTGGCCCGGCCGCGGTGTGTCGGCGATGCGGTCGTACGGTTCGCGTCGGACGTCCTCGTTCCGGACATGGGCACGGAACAGCGACCCGTCCGACCTCCCCTCCCGATACCCCGACTCCACCACCAGCACGTCCTCCTCCTGCCGCTTCGTGGCCAGTCGTCGCCCGACCGGTCTCCGGCGGTCGAGGTCGGACTGGATCCCGATGAGATCGATCGGAGTCCCCTCCGGTACTCCCAAGACGGTGACGCCGACCTCCGGACCGTGGCTCGTGCCGAACACGGTCACTCGGAATCGCTCGCCGAAACTCATCATGCGCCGCCGACCTCACCACCGAGCCGTTCCAGGGCGCGCCAGAATCCGGGGAACGATTTCCGGACCGCCTCCGCCTCGCCGATCCGGCTCGGCCCGGACGCCGCCAGGGCACCGACCGCGGCGCTCATGACCACGCGATGGTCGGAGAGCTCGGGCAAATCCACGGGACGTAGGTGCCCACGACCTTCAATCCGAAGTCCGGCTTGGGACGAACGCACGCGGGCGCCGAAGGCAGATGCCAGCCGAACCGTTTCCGCCCGTCGGTTCGACTCCTTGTGGACGACGTGGGCCGCGCCTCGAAGAAGGGAGGTTCCGGCAACGGAGGCTGCCAACACCCCCGCGAGGGGATACAGGTCCGGCGAGCTCGTGAGGTCCGCGGAGAACGGACGTGGAATTCCCGGCCGGACGGTGATCGACCGTCCGCGTTTTCGAACTTCCGACCCGGCTCGGGTCAGGAGCTCGAGGATGGCCAGATCGGCCTGAGGCCAAGTTCCGTCTACACCTTCTACGGAGACGGCTCCGCCCGTGATCGCGCCGGCCACCCAGAGGTACGCCGCGGAGGAGGCGTCGCCCGGCACGGTCACTCGGTTCCCGTGGAAGCGTTGACCGCCGGGTATCCCGATGGCGCGGCCGCGTCGGTGATATTTCACTCGGAGCCGACGGAGGACCGCGACCGTCGCCTCGAGATACGGCTCGGAGACGATCTCCCCCTCCAAGATAAGGCGTGAATCCTCCGACAAAGTGGGGAGGGCCAGGAGCAGTGCGGATGCAAATTGAGAGCTCACCGAGGCGTCGAGGCGGACCCGTCCCCCGTGGATCGGACCGCGCACCGTCAGCGGCGCACCCGAGCGCGACGGACGGACCGTCGCACCGAGGGTGGATAGCGCGCTCAGGAGAGGCCGCATCGGACGTCGGTGGAGTCGGCCCCGCCCTCGAAACCGGACCGTGCGGTCTCCCAGCGCGGCGAGAACCGTCGCGAATCGCAGGGTCGTTCCGGATTCTCCGCAGTCGATCTCGATCGGTCGCGCGCCGATCGGGCGACGAGCCGGGGTGACGGTCCATCGCCGACGGGCGAAGGCGACCCGGCCACCGAGCCTTCCCACCGCGGCGGCCGTCGCGCGCGTGTCGTCGGAATCCAGGGGGGTCTCTATCGCGAATCGTCGGCGGGAGAGGAACCCCACCACGAGGGCCCGGTGCGTGTAGCTCTTCGAAGGAGGAGCCGCGATACGGCCGCGGATCGGGCCGGGGAGCACCGTACGCGAGGTCATGGAGCGTCTCCCGAGGTCAACGCGACCGTGAATCGGTCACTCGAGTCGGACGGAAGGCAGGCCAGGACCTCGGCGGCGCGGTCGCGAGGGACGAGGGCGGCCAGGGCCGGTCCGAGGCCACTCACCCCGACCCCCTCGGCACCGGCGGCGGTCAGGCGCGATCGGAGCTCGGCGTACTCGTATCCGAGGATGTGTTCGACGAGCTCCGAGTTGAGTCGCATCGCCTCGGCGTAGCGGCCAGCCAACGCCGCCTCCGCGATCCGCCGGCCTTCGGGCGCAGCGGCTTCAAAATCGGAACGCAAGCTCGGGGCGGGAGGATGCACGCCGTGAGGAACGTAGACCACGGCCGTCCAACCGGATTCCGGCATCCCCTCCGCCAAGAGAACCTCCTCTCGATTGTCGGTGATCTGGAATCCTGGACGCAGCCCCGCAAGGGCGTCGTCGAGGGCTCCCGTCGCGCTCACACCTACGGCCCGACCGACTTCCGCCGCGAGTCGGGCCACCTCGAGGGCGGGTGGGTTCAGCCCCCCGGCCCGGGCGACCGCGCGGATGATGGCAGTCGAAACGGCGCTCGAACTTTTCAGGCCTTTCCCGATCGGTATCTCCGATCGAAGGTCGATCGACGCATGTCGTTCGTCCCCCATCCCGAACCGGACCAACGCCGCACGCACGCTCGCTGTCAGGAGAGGAGTCGCCGCCTCCGTAGGGGTACAGTCGACCGAGAAGGACCGGTCTGGGGAGAGCTCCGCCGAAGCGGTGACGAATCGTTGGATTCCGATGGCACAGCCCACTCCGGTCGGCAGCGCGTTCACCACGGTCACCGCGGCGGAGCTCCGGCTCATACCGCGCACCGAACCTCCTGAATGCATGCCTCGACCGAAGCCGCGTCGGGGGATTCGCCCCACCAGCGTTGGTAGCTCTCGGCGGCCTGGTAGACGAGCAGGCGGCTGCCGTCCTCGTAGGTCGCTCCGGCCTCCCGAGCGGCATCGGCGATCACGGTACTTTGGGCATCGTAGACCCAATCCATCAACAGACTCTCGGGGGAGAGGAGCGATTGCAACGGTAGATCGAGGCTCTCTCCCGCCTTTCGACCGACGTCCGTCGCTTGGACGATGAGAGACGCCGGGACCGGGTCCCGGGGGTTGCCGGCCCGCACACCGAATTCGGCGGCCAGGGCAACCGCATCGGATCGCCGTCGGGTAAGTACTGTCGCTTGGCATCCCACGCGCACGGCCGCGGCGAGCGTGGACCGCGCCGCTCCCCCGCCGCCGAGGACCGTCAATGTTCCTCCATCCCATCGGCCAAGTTCCTTGAGCTCGATCAAGCGTCGAAGCATCGCGCGCAGGTCGGTGTTGTCGGCCTCGATCCGCCCATCCTGGAACGTGAGGCAGTTGGCCACCCCGGTCTCGAGGACCTCAGCCGACCGAGACCCCGCGCATTCGTACGCGAGCCTCTTCCAGGGGTGAGTCACGTTGAGGCCACGGAACCCTCGGGATGGGAGGACTTCGATGGCCAGCCGAAACTCCTCGGGCGAGTCCAAGTCCAGTGTCACGTACAGCCCCCCATGGCCGCCCCGAGTCATCCATACGTGGTGGATTGTCGGGCTCCGAGAATGGGCGACCGGATGGCCCACCACGGCAAACACCGGCCCATCGGGGTGAGCGAGGAAACGCGCGAGGCGATCGACCGGGATCTGAGCCGGCTCAACCGAGCCTTCCCGGGACGCCTCCGGCAGTGCGGCAAAGACCCAGGGAAGTCCGAGAATCCGGGACCAAGCTCTCCAGACGGGGCCGGAGGCGCCGGTCGTCAGCAGTACGGGACGCGAACCCGCGGGTCCCCCGATCAGGGGGACGAGCTCCCGCACCGCGCGCGAGAAAGTGGCGGGTACCACCAACTTCACGATGCCGTGCTTCGGAGGGCCTTCTCGCACTCGAAGCGCGAGCTCCGTTTCGGCAATCTGCGACGGCAGGTGGGCGGACCGTACGACGGACCGTCCGAGCGATTCCGCCTCCCCCTCCAATCTGCGGTCACGGGCCAGTTCGAGATCCACGTACGAGAACGGTTCGGCGAACGCGAGTCGCAGGATCCTCGCCCGCGCCGAATCGTCGTCCGGACCTTCGCCCCCCTCGGCTCGAGAGCGAAGCGTCGCGAGCAAGGGGAGAGGTGACGGGAACAGACCCGCCATACCCCCATGTGCCTCGGAGGGCCACAGGTCCAGCCGGATTTCGGCGAAGTCGGCGCCACCGGTCCTGGCCTCCTCGATCTGACGTCGCGCGGCCGCGACATTGCGGGCGGGCAGCGAAACGACGATCGCAGGCCGGGGGGCGCTCATCGTTCCTCGATCGCCTCCTCGACGGCCTGCCCCATGTGGCGCGCCGGGGGCAGTCGTACTCCCCGGACCTGAAGCCCGGGGCGCACCTCGGTCGTGGGGGTAGGCCCGGCATCCGTCGTCACCCGCACGGACTCCGCCTCTTGACCGAAGAGAGTCCGTGGGACACCGCGGTCGTCGGCGGTGAGTAGGACCATCGGCCGTCGTTCGATCTTGATACGGCCGACCCGGACCGATCGGACTCCCCCGTCGGGGGTCGCGACCAGGACCGCATCCCCCGCGCCTAGTTCGGAGAGGTAGCGGGTCGTTCCATCGGCGAGGAGGACGTACGAATGGGCCGCTCCGGCATTCACTCGGAACGGTCTCGGACGACTGAAACGAGAGCCCTTGGCCTCGCTCGCCACGTGGAACAAGAACGCCGCCGCGCTCCCCACCAGGAGTCCCTCTTCCGGAGTGAGGAGGGACGTCATGTCGACGATGACCCGGTCCCCGAGGCCCGCGGGTCCGACCGAAACCAGGGGAAGGTGGGCCCATTCGAGACGGGAGGGGAGCGGTCCTTCGACGAGTGCTTCCAGTCGCTCGACCTCTCCCGGGTCCCGGACGTCCACGATCACGAGATCGGCTCCGTGCTCGAGAGCGCCCAATGCCCCCGGCACCTCCGAGGCCGAATGGGCCACAGTCCACAGCGAAAATCGTCGCCCTCGCGCGGCCACCACGTTTTCGAGGGGGATGACCCGGTCCGACACCCACTCGATGGCCAACGTGCCACCGGGGGTCACCTGTCCCACCAATTGCGTCAAGGTCGCCTCGGATTCCACCCTCGCGACCGAGATCGTCTCCCCCGACGGGGTGCGGATCCGGTCTCCGATCTCCGTGAGGATCATGTCGTCGCTCGCGGGTCCCGGGTCGTCCGAGTCCGATAGGACAAAGACCCGGAAACCCCGCTCATGGGCGCGCTCGCGTACGGCGCGTCGCCCGGCCTCGGTATCTCCCCGAGGGCGGATCGCGACACGGTCCCGCGACACGGCCCACGACCTACGGAGTCCGGTGGAGGATCGACGCGATGCGACGGGCGAGCGGCGCGACGGGGCGGCGTTGGAATAGATTTCTCCCGATGCAGATCCCGGCGCCGCCGGCCGAGACGCTTTCCTCGACCAGGCGCAGGAATGCGCCCTCCGGCTCGACGCGGACCCCTCCACCGATCAGGAGCGGCACGGGGGTGGTTCGACACAGCCGGCGGAACTCCTCGAGGGATCCGGGGTAACTGGTCTTGACGATGTCCGCACCGAGGTCGGCCGCCGCCCGGGCGGCGTGGCGGAGCTCGTCCGGTGTGCCACCCCCCTCTTTCTTCACGTAGGACATACAAAGAAGCGGGAGTCCCAGCTGGCGGCACTGATCGGCGGCGACACCGAGGTCGGTCAGCATGTCCGACTCTTCGGGAATACCGAAATTCACCTGGACCGAAAGCAGGTCCGCCCCCAAGCTGACGGCCTCCGTGGCGGAAGCGACCAGCACTTTGCGATTCGCGCTCGGGCCGAGACTGGTAGACGCCGAGACGTGGATCCCCATGCGAGTCTCGGGATCGAGCACGGGCGCCAATTCGCGTACCGCTCCCTTCGTCACGATGAGCAGGTCGACACCCCCGTCCTGAAGTTCCCGGGCGAGCGGCGCCAGCTCCTCGAGTCCGTCGATCGGGCCCATCGAAACCGCGTGGTCGAGCGGGACGGAGAAGAGCCGGCGGGCTGGGTCCGGGAACAGGCGGCGCATTCGTATCGTTTTTCCGTACATCGGTTTCCCTCCGTAAATTCAATTGAGAGGGAGGCGCGGGGAAGGGCGACCCGGGAACCGGGATCGGCTCTCCGGGGCGGCGCCCTCCCGGCGCCTCCCGTTCACCAGAGCCAGGACTGGACGGCCGAGCGGCCCGCCGGAGCGATTGCCCCGTGACCCGTTTCTGCCATCGATGGTCCGAACCCCCGGGTCCTATTTAGACTTGAGCGGGGCCGACTCGTTCGCCGCGGTGAGGACGCCGTCGACCAGCATCGCGTGGATCGAAAAACCGCGAAGCATCTGATCCCACATCAGCTTTCGAACCTCCGGGGTGGAGGCAAAATTCGCGACGATCTCCCCGATCCATTCGCTGTGCTGCACATCGGCCGTCACGTGCAGTTGGTAGTACTCGAGATGGGCGTCGTCCACGTGATAGTGCTTTTGGAACGCGGGTAACAGGCGGGCACAGAGGGGGACGTTCGGGGGCTCGGAGGAGCCGGCGGCCGAGACATAGAAGGGTTGATTTCGGTTCGTGTACAGGAAATCGTCGATCGCGACCATGGTGTTGGGCAGCAACGGGGCGGACTGCACTTCCGCCCGTGGCACGCCGAGTCCCTCGCAGAATCGGAGCCAGAGCTCCGGGTGTCCGGGCTCCTTTCCCTTGGGATCTCCCGCCTCCTCCACCAACTGGTCGAGGATCATTCGGCGGAACCGGTCGTTCACCGGCTCCCAAGAACAGTTCGCGAATCGCTCCGCCATCGCGATGGGGACCGAGGCGAGCCACGGGTAGAATTGCTTCACCCACGCCTGGACGAGCGGTTTCGGCGCATCGCCCCGCTCAACACGGGAGAAGAACGGGTGGGTCGCGAACGGATGGTGGGCGAGCTTGAACGCCGTGAGCTCATCGCGAAATTTCTCGCCTTCGAACCGGACCCAGGGTGCCTCCACCATGACGATTTGAGGGGGCCGGTCTATTTGGTGGTCAAGGTTCCGTACGGAACCCCCCGCGTTATCGATTCCGGGCACGCTAATCGAGGGTGACCGGACCTGTTCCCCCCGACCCGATCGTACCCGTGTATGGTCCCTTGGCCGGTCTGCGGGTGCTCGACTCCGCCCGATTCGTGGCCGGCCCGTGGGCGGCGACCTACCTCGGCGAGTTCGGAGCGCGGGTCATCCATCTCGAGGGTCCCCCGTTCGCACCCCCCTATGCGGACGCCACTCGCACGCTTCGCCCGCTCCTCCCCGGTTCGAACCCCGACGATCAGGTCTCCGAGTCGTGGGTCCAGTATTCGCGCAACAAACTCTCCCTCGGGCTGGACCTGCGAGTACCCGCGGGCCGAGACGTATTCCTCGACCTGGTCCGGGAATCCGATATCTGGGTCGAATCCTCCCGCCCGGGCACGTACGACCGTCTCCGGCTCTCCGACTCCGACGTGTGGTCGGCGAACCCCCGGCTGACGATCGTCCACGTATCGGGGCACGGTCAGTCGGGGGAGCCGGAGCGGGTCCGGGCTCCCTCCTACGACCTCACGGCCCAAGCGTACAGCGGCTTCCTCTCGCTCCAAGGCGAGCCGGAACCGGAAGCGCCGATGCGCTCGGGAACCGCGTTGAACGACACGGTCACCGGACTTGCAGCAGCGATGGGCGGCTTGATGGGGTACTTCGCGGCGGAGCGGTCCGGGCGTGGGCAGTCGGTGGACGTCGCCCAGTACGAGATCTTCTTCGTCCTGCTCGAGAACCTGGCGCTCGACTATTTCCTCCGAGGGGTCGTCCGCGGCCGTCATGGGCGGGCCCACCCTCGGCTCCATCCGTACGATGTGCACCGCGCGGCCGATGGGTGGATCGTCGTGGCGGCCCCCACACCGGACGCCTGGGGCGCCCTCCGAGACCTGATCGGATTCCGGGACCCGGCGTTTGACGACCGCGACTACCGGCTCGCGCACCGAGAGCCCGTCGACGCGGCCCTCGCGGAATTCTGTCGGACCCGCTCTCGGGACGAGCTCGAGCAGCTCGGGCGGGACCACGACATCGCCATCACCCGGGTCATGGGCATCGACGAGATCGCGCGGGACCCGCATTACCAAGCGCGGGGGATGTTCCTCGAGTGGGACGACCCCGTCGCTGGTCGGGTCAAAGGAGCGGGCGTGGCGCCTCGATTCTCGGCGACGCCGGGAGGAGTGTGGCGCGGGGCTCCCTGGCTCGGACAGGACAACTCGAGGGTTCTGTCGGAGATCCTCCGGTATTCGCCCGAGAGGATCGCCGAGCTGAATCGGGAGGGGGTCATCGGGGCCCATCCGCCGACCGGACCACCCCACGGAGAACCCGCCGCTTTCTCTCGCCCCTAGGACGGTTAACGATGGAACGATTCGAGCTTCCGGAGGACCCGCTCGCCGCGGACCTCGACCAATTCATCGAGCGCCACCACCTCACCGAACGGGGCCGAGCCCTCGACCGCGCTCCCGGGTTCCCTCGCCCTGAGTTCGAGGCGATGGGGGCCGCGGGATGGCTGGGACTGACGACCCCGCCGGGCTTCGGCGGTCGGGGGCTCCCGGTCGCGCGGGCCGGGGTGTTGCTCCACCGACTCGGGTATCGAAGCGGGACGATCTTTTCCAAGCTCTCTCTCCAGCCCGAATTCTGCTCGGTCCTTCGGGAGGTCGGCTCCGAGCGCCTCATCGACCAATGGTTCCGACCGCTCGTTGCCGGTCGACGCTTGGTGGGAAATCAGATCACCGAACCGGGGGCGGGATCCGACGCCAATGCAATCGGTCTCTCGGCGCGTCGCGGGGAAGGAGGGTACCAGCTCTCAGGGGAGAAGAGCGAGATCGCCTTTGCCCTCGAGGCCGACGCCGCGATTGTGTACGGCCAGGTCCAGGACGGTCCCACGGGGGTGAGTACGTTCCTGGTTCCGCAGGACGGGGCCGGTATCGTTCGCCGGGCGGTCGGCACCGACCTCGGAGAGCGATGGCAGCAACGTGGTTCGGTGACGTATTCGAACGCCCCCGTTCCGACCGAGGCCCGCCTCGGAGAGGAAGGCCGGGGTTTCTCCTACGTTCGTTCGGAACTTACCCGCGAACGAGCCCTGCTCGCGGCCATCTACCTCGGCGTCGCCCGCGCTTCGTGGGTCGAAACGGTGACCCACGTGGGCGAACGATCTGCCTTCGGCCGGCCCCTCTCGGCAAACCAAGCCGTGGCCTTCCCCCTCGTGGAAGACGGGGCGGATCTGGACGCGGCGTGGTTGTACGTCCAACGGACGCTCGGCCGCTTGGACGACGGGGAGGAGGCCGAGGGGCAAGCGGCGCAGGCCAAGTCGATGGCGACGCGGGTCGCGCTGCGGGTCCTCGACCATGCGATCCAGTTTCACGGTGGCCACGGCTACTCGAACGACTTGCCATTCGAGCAACGATGGAGGGACGTGCGCAGTGGCGCCATCGCCCACGGGTCGACCGAGATCATGGATCTGGTGGCCGCCCGCAAGCTGTGGCCCCGCCGTCCCCCGACCTGAACGGCCGTCGATGTCGGTCTCGATTCTCTCGTCCGTGGGAGACCTCGCGCGAACCGGTTCGGGCGGCCCACGTGGACCGATTTCGGGGTCGAACGGTGCTCCGGACCCGGTACCACGACCCTCCGGTCGGGGGGGAAGCGGCTTAACCCCCGGTGGCTCGGGGGGACTGACATGCCCGGCATCGCAACCCTGCGCGCAAATTCGAACGCGACGTTTCTAGCGACGATCACCGCCGTCTCGGCCCCGCGCGAGGTTACCACTTCTCGCGGCGCGTCCCAGGTCGCCGATGCGACCCTCCAGGACGAGACCGGAACGACCACCTTGACGCTCTGGGGCGAAGACATCCAGCGCTATTCGGTCGGTCAAAAGGTCCAGATCACGGACGGCTGGGTCAAGGATTTCCGCGGCAAGCTCCAGGTTTCGATGGGGCGTTCCGGAAAGATCACTATCGTCCCGTAGGACTCCGGTCGGGAGCCCGGATTCCCGCCAACGCGACGAAACCGAGTCGCTCCAGAATGGGCCGGCTCGTTTCGCGGGCGTCGACCGTGATGAATCGATAACCCAAACTCCGGGCCTTCTCGGCTCGCGCCTGGACCAGAGCGCGGTACACTCCTCGATGCCGCGCTTCCGGAATGGTTCCCCCTCCCCAGAGTCCGGCGAAGGAGCGCCCGGCGGGTAGTTCTAATCGGCCAGCCGCGACGGGCTTACCCTGGAAGTAGGCC
>JAKIVW010000131.1 GCA_022750355.1 Thermoplasmata archaeon | reverse complement strand
TGTCGAACGACATGCCGTAGGTAAGGCCGGAGCAACCGCCCCCCTGGACGAACAGCCGCAGGGCCGCGCCGGGGGCGGCGTGCTGCTTCTCCATGATCTTGACGACCTGATCCCGCGCTGCGGGAGTAACTTCGATGAGCCCCATGAGATTCTCTACCCAACTAGGCCCCGAATCCAGTAAAAGACTTGCTGACCCGGTGGAAACCGTATCACGGGTCCCCGCGGGGGCTTATTTACGGGGTCGGAGTGAGCGGAGTCCATGTGCCGACTCTTGGGAATGCTGGCGGCCGAACCGCAGAGCGCGGAGCACTGGTTGGTCAAATCCGACCGCTCCTTGCTGGCCCAATCCAACGCCTCGTCCGAGACCGCCCAAAAGGACGGCTGGGGCGTCGGGTGGTTTGACGAGCACGGACGCTCCCGCGTAGAACGGGGAACCGGCGGGGCGTTCGAGGACGGGGAGCGGGAGCGGTTCGTCCGGACCGCGGCGGTCGCGAACGGCACCCTGGTCCTCGGTCACCTTCGTCACGCGAGCAACCCCCTCAACCTGACTCGGGAGCAGCTCCTCGGGCCCCTCAACTCCCAACCGTTTGACACCCATACCTCGCTGTTCGCCCACAACGGGGCCATCCCGTTCCCGAACGAGACCCGCCCCTTCCTCGGAGTCCATGAGAAGGAAGTGAAAGGCGTCAACGACAGCGAGGTCCTGTTCCACCTCATCCAGCGCCACAACCAGGAGATGAACGACCCGCATCGCGCGTATGTTCGCGCGGTCGAAGACCTCATCCGGATCTGGGTGGCCGTGGGCCGGCCCCTCGAAGCCCCCTATTCCGGGCTCAATGTCCTCTACTCCACGAGCCCGAACGAACTGTGGGCGTTCTGCCTCGCGCGGGGGGACCACGGTTGCGGCCTCCTGGATACGGGGCGTCCGTACTACGAGATGACCTACCACGACGAGCCCCACCGCCTGATCGTCGGCAGCGAACCGTTCGACGGGATGCCCGGGGGGTACTGGAAGCCTCTTCCCTCGGGCACCTACCTCCACGCGAGGAAGGTCGCCGAGCGCGTCGTGGTCGAAGTCGCTCCGCTCCCGGAATTCACCTTACCCACCCCATCGCTCGCACACGCGTAGTTTAGCTTCCTCCCGCGGTCGAGGAGCCGATCGTGCCGAGCGAGATGCTCTCCGGCCCCGACCTGGGTGGAGGCTACCTCCACCAGTTGACCCTCGACCGAAACGGGGAAGCGACCACCTATACCTACCACGCGCAGGAGGGAGGCCAGGACGCGGGGGGTCCGCCGATCGGCTCCCTCGACAGACTCGGTTTCGCTCACCCGGCCGACGCGTGCCAGTTCGGAGGCCCCCGATGCTGGCATCGTCGCTTCCTCCTTCCGTTCACCGACCTGCCCAAGGTGCGTCTCGCGTACAACCGGTTCCGGTTCGTCCTCGAGACGATGCTGAACCAGGTCCATGGGGGCGCTCCCGTCGGGATCGACGCCGCGCTAGCCGAACTGGTCCGGCGTATCGGCCCGACGTTGAGGACCGAAGGAATAGAGTGGTTCATCGGCGGCTCGACCGCCTCGCGCCTCTTGGGAGCGACGCTCTCACCGAACGATATCGACCTCGGAACTACCCGGGCGGGCGTGGACCGGATCGCCCAGCTGATCCCGGAGTATCTTATCGAGCCGCTCGCGCCGACGGACTGGCCCCCGCACGGGATCGTTCGAGGGGCCCGCGCCTTCGTCGGCACGTTCCGAGACGGTGCGAGAGTGGAGTGGGCTGTTCCGATCGAACCGAACTCGGCGGCCCGCGCGGACGAGTGGGGGGGGCGTCCAGCCGATGTTCGGAGGCTCGAGGTACAGGTCGAGGGGATCACGGTACGAGTGAGCCGCCCCGAGTACGGCCTCGTCCGGAGTGCCGAGCACCGGGCGACTGCACGAGTGACGGCGGTCACCGAGCTCATCCGAAAGGTCGGCCCGGACCTCGAGCTTCTACGCCGCATTCTCGCGACCTCCTCCCTCGGGCCGGCGGAGCGCGATGCGCTCGTACGGTCGGTCGAGGTATAACCCGGGGTCGAACGACGTGCCGGTCGAGCCCTAGCTTCATAGCCCCCTCCGGCCGAGCGAGCCCCGATGCTCGCACCCCAGACGACGCCGGTGACCGAGGCGCTTACGCCGCATGACCTCGTGACCTACTTCCGCTGCCCGCACGAGATGGAACTCTCTCGGGCGAACCACCACCGACAACCGGATGGAGCGCTCGGCAACATCCGAACTCCTGAGCACGTCGTGCCCCTCCGGCACTCACCCCTCTTTGCCCCTCCCCTCGGCCACCTCATCGTCAACGAGGGCCGGCTCGACCTCACGGAGAAGGACATCCTCGTCTACGAGGACTCCGGCGAGGACGACCTCCCGGTGCTGTTCCCTCCGGAACGGGTCCGTCCCGATATCCGATTCTCGGGTCCCCGCTCCACGCTCGCCGACCCCGAGCTCGGGCTGCGCGGACGGCCGGACCTCATCATCCAGCGCGCGGACGGCTCGCTCGTACCGGTCGAGTACAAGGAGACGCACCTTTTCGTGGGGTACCACGAGGCGCACGGACGGATGTTCGACACCGTCCAGGTCGTGGCGGAGTGCCGGCTCGTCGAGGCGGCGTTCGGAAAGAAAGTCCCCTACGGGATCGTCCTTTACGGCGACCAGGCGGGCAACGGTCAGCGCGAAGGCTGGGTCCGGATCCCGTACGGGGAAGCGGAGCAGAGCTGGCTCCGGGTGGCCCTGCGCCAGATCCGTGAGGACGCGGAGCGCGCCCCCGTCCCCGCCGAGCGCAACTGCGGCGGCTGCGAGCCGAACGCAGAGGGGTTGTGCAAGTTCGCGGCGGCCCGGTACGAGGGCCCGCACCACCACCAGACGTTCTTCACGAGCCGGCGGACGTAGCGGTCCCATCGCGTCCGAACCGGCCCGCGCGGGCGTCCGTCTATATGTATTCTTGCGCGGCGCCGGGGCCGAGCGTGCCGTACGCCTCGAAGCGGAACGACTGCTTGATGATGTTCGCGATCGGGAAGAACGGGATCCAGAGCCAGACGTCCTTCCGTCCGATCTTGGCGAGATAGTAGCCGATCGGGATCGCCCGGATCAGGATCGCGACCAGGAACAGCGCCGCGGTGAACGCGAGCGCCGGCACCCCGAGAACGACGATCAGGACCGCGAGGTACAGGTAGACCAGGCTTCGGACCCCGGAGCGCATCAGCAGAAGGAACCAGAAGAACACGGACATGCCACAGTACTCGGGCGTCGGGCCGAAAAGCGAGACGTAGTGCTGGCCGTTGGCCATCAAAATCCCGCGGCCCCATCGGACCCGCTGTCTGCGCAGGGCGTCGTAGTCCTTCGGCACGTCCTCGTAAGCGAGAGAACCGAACTCGATCCGGATCCGGTACCCGAGCCGCTGGACCCGCATCGCGATCTCGGTGTCTTCTCCGTTCCAGGGCACCCACCCGCCCAGCTCGACGAGGTCCGAGCGGCGGAACGCCGAGAACAGACCGTCGATGACCTCGGCGGAGCGAGTGCCCATGTTCGCCGGACGAAGCAGGTAATGCATCCACGCGACCTCGAGCGCGCGTAACTTTCGGGTCCAGCCGGCGCGCTGAAACGGATGGAGGGCGCCCTGGACACCGCCGACCGTGGGGTCGGCGAAGTGGCGCATCATCTCCCCAAACCCGGGCGTCTCGGAGAGGTGGGTGTCGGCATCGACGCGGAGGACGATCTCGTGCCGAGCGAGCGCGAGCGCGCCGTTGAGCGCGTTCGATTTGCCCCCGTGGGGCAGGTCGACCACGGACCCGGTCGCGTGCTGAAGGCGGGCGATCGCCGCCCGGGCGAGCTCGAGGGTCCGGTCCGTGGAGCCGTCGCACCCGACGATGATCTCGACGGGTCCCGGATAGTGTCCGGCCGCCTTGTCGGCGGCGGCCACGGTCTCCGTGATCCACTCCTCCTCGTTGTAGGCGGGCATGACGATCGAGACGGACGGGTGGTACTCGGAGAGAGTCGGGAGATGGCTCCGGCGCACGTCCCGGGTGTACAGGGGATGCGCGATCGCTCCGAACAGGGTGAGGGCGAGCAGCGGAACGAGCAGGAGGAGCGTGAACGGGAGCAAGATGCCGCCGACGTTCAAGAGTTCGGAAACGGTGATGACGAGGACGAGGGAGACGATGACCGCGAGCAGCCCGGTCGCGACGAAAAGGCGCACCGCACCCTTGTCGCGAGGGAATCGGGCCGGAAGGAGCTGGGGCTTCGGGAGATACGTCGCACAGAACGTGAGCATGACCATGAAGAGCCCGCCAGTGAGCGTGCGGACGAGGAGGCCGAAGTCGCGCACCTCGCGGCCGGGCACCGTGAAGAGGAGCGCATCGAAGAAGACCTCCATCCCGATGTAGAACAGGATCAGGCCGAACGCGAAAGCGCGACGCTTGACGGAGTGGTGCGGACGGCCGAAGAGGAGGCCGCTCGCGGCGACGAACGCGATCATCGCGGCGAGGTACATCGGGAAGATGTAGTCCGGCACGTCCAGGGCGAACGCCCCCACGGTGTAGATTCCGGGCCATCGGAGGGGCCAGTAGAGGAACACCCCGGCCAGCGCGACGAGGTGGTCGTAGTGGTTGAAGATCTGGCCGTAGTAGTAGAGCAGCAGGAATGCGATGGCCGCGAACACCGCGACGAGCGCGATCACGAACCCACGTGCCCGGGGGAGGGGGAGCGACGGCGCTTCGCCCGCCCCCTCCATCGGTATCTCCACGACCCCCTCCTTCCGGTAGACCTTCACCATCGCCACCGGCCCGGTCGAAGAGGTCGAGCCCTCGCTCTCCGACGCCGGAGCCTCTTCCCACGGCCATCGGGCGGCCATCCGGACCGTTCCGGGACCGTCGGTGGTGGGGCGTTCGGCGAGCCACGTCACGCCGAGAAAGACCAGGACCCCGAAGACGAGCCCGGCAAAGACCGCCCCCAGCGGAATGTTGTAATGCCGGCCGAACGCGGCCAACGGGTGCAGCACCGGGGCGAGCCAGCGACGGAAGAGGTCGACCCCTCCGGTCAGCCAGTTGAGGAACGCCTGGAACCAGGGGGGCCACGAGGTACGCGCGACGCCCCACCCACCGGCGACCATGCCGGCGAGGGTGCCGCTCAGGGGTTCGCTCCCATCCTTCGTTGCCGGATCACTCCCATCAGCACGAAGGCGCCCAGACCTGAGAGGACGAGGGCCGACGCGGTCAACGCGGCCGGCGCCACCAGGATCCAGAACGGCGGAGTCGGACCTCGGCCGACCACGAAGAACGCGATCGAGACCACCATCGCGTGGCCGGTCATGCGCACATCCCCGTGGGACGGTGCGGCGTAGTATCCGGCCGGTGGCATGACATCGAAGTCGGACGTTCCATTGCCCATCTCGAACTGGACGACCGAGGTGGTGGCGCTCTGCTTCGTCCCCTGGAGTCGGACCTGGAAGTGGTCCCCGGTCGGTAGTCCTGTGAAGACAAAGGTCACCGGGAACTGCGGAACGAGCTTGACGAACTGTACTTGGACCGTGGTGGGAGCCCCGTCCACCACGAGGTACGGTTGCGTCCGGTTGAATCGGTACG
>JAKIVW010000130.1:1758-5631 GCA_022750355.1 Thermoplasmata archaeon | reverse complement strand
TTCGGCCGTCGTGGACGGCCGCCTGCTCGAGTGGGGAACCCACGCCGCCGGCGAGGTGGGCCACCTTCCGATCGTCTCGGCGGGTCGCCGCTGTCACTGTCCGGGAGCGGGCTGCTTCGAGGCGTACGTCGGAGGCTGGGCGATCGCGGAACGAGCCCAGGAAGCGGTGCGCCTCCACCCTCGGGCTGGGAGGAAGTTGATCGCCCGGGCCGGCAGTTCCGCGGAGATCCGGGCCGAGATGGTGTTCGCCGCCGCCCGGTCGGGCGATCGACTCGCCCGGACGCTGGTCGCGGAAACCGAAGGTTATCTCGGGGACGGAGCCGTCGGCGTCGTGAACGCGTTCAACCCGTCCCTCCTCGTCCTGGCGGGCGGGATCTTCTCGGCCCAACCGTCGCTCCTTCGAGGGGTCGCGACGGCCGTCCGGGCGAGGTGCCAACCGCCGGCGGCGAAGGTTCGGGTCGTCCGAGCCCACTTCGGCGACCTCGCAGCGGCGTGGGGAGCGGCTCGCCTCGCCCGGCAGACTCGAGGCGCGTAGTCCCGACCCGTCTCGGCGACCTACGGGGTCCGAGGCGGAGCGGGGGGCGGGGGGCTCGGCCCGGCCTCGAGCCCGGACACGTACGGCTCGGGAGGGGGAGGAGGTTTGGAGAGTGCGCGTTGCCGATAGTAGATCATCCCGATCAGCAATACCGCGGCCAGAACGAAGAGGCCGACGATCGCATACTCGGGGAACAACGATGGGGCTGACGCGTTGGACCCGGAGGTCGGGCTGGTCCCAGAGATCGGCGCGAAGGTGATGTTGAGGTAGCTCGCGCCGAACCCGGATACATTGAGAGGTCCGGAACTGGGGGTCGCCCGATACCCCACCGCGGACGCGACGAATTCGTACTGGCCGTCCTCGAGCGCGGCGCTCGCGTTCGCCTGGCCCCACGCGCTTCCGTTCGTCCCAGAGACAGACCAGGTCCAGGGTACGGTGGAGGGTAGACCCGATTCGTGAACGACCACCGCGCCGACCGGCGTGAACGTGACGGCGGGGGCGTCGACGGCGGCGCCGAGTACCTGGAGGACGAACGTCGTCGGGCTGACCCCGTACCCCGCCACCGGGGCGACCACGAAGGTGTACACTCCGTTTGGTTCGGGAACGACCAGCGTGGATGACGGCGAGGGGAACGCGGTTTCGCCAAGCTGGACCGACCAGTTGGTCCCCCCGACCAGTCCTACTTCGTGAAAGGTAACCGGGTACGTCGCCGCACTGAAGAGGGAGAAGGTGATCGCCACGTCGACGGGGGCGCCGGCGACTTGCACCAGGACGACTCCCGCCGGGGCGGAAGTGTAGCCGGGTACAGGGACGATATCGAAGGAATACGACTTGTTCGACTCGTTCAGCGTCAGCGTGGGCGTCGTCGCGTTCCACGTCTCGCCCTGGAGTCCTACGGACCACGGAGTGCCGTTGGCCAGGCCCGATTCCATGAAGGTGACGGCGTACGTCGTATTCCGGTTCTGCGTGAATTGGATCGTCTGGGAAACCGGGCCGCCGGCGACGTTGAAGGAACCTCCGAGGGGAGAGGGAGTGAATCCGACGACCGCCCCCACCGTGAACGCGTAGCTCCCGTTGTCCAACGCGGCGACGATCGGCGTCGTGCCGGGGTTGGAACCGCTGAACGCGGCATGTCGCGCATTGGTGATAGTCAAGGACCAGTTCTGGGCGGCGGTAAGACCGGTCGCTGTGAAAGTGATGGTGTAATCGAGCCGGAAGGGAAGGACGACGGTCACGTTCGCTCCGCCGACGGTGAACGAGCCCGCCGAGGGGATCGTGTATCCCGGAACTGCTCCGACCGAGTAGGAGTACGTTCCGTCCGGGCTCAGGAGAGTGACGGTCGTCGACGTGGATGATTGGTCGACCCCTTCTGAATCGACCGACCAGGAGGTTCCCGGCGCGAGTCCGGTCTCCTTGAAGGAGACGCCGAAGAGCGTGGCGAACGTCAGCGGGAGGTAGTCGCCGCGAACAGTGATGAGTCCACTGTCGTTGTACGGGAGGGCGTCGTACGGGTCGGCCACCGACCCGTAATTCCACCAGTAGTTGCCTCCCTGATACGTCGTACTCACGATGCTTCCGGTCAGGTTGACCCCGTGGAGGTACGTCCAATTGGACGCCGGCTGCTCGGAGACGTTCCACGAGTCCGCGTAGACGGCCGGCTGGCAAGCGATCTGGCAGCTGAGGGCGTTCTCGGTCGGGGTGACGGCGTCGATCGGGGTCAGAAAGGCGTTGTTGTAGAGAAGGTCCCCGTTCTCGCTCAGGTTTAGCGCGGTCTCGTTCGCGCCGGAGTCGTACACGAAGTTGGGGTTGGTGGCGTTGGGCGTCTCGGGCAGGAACCAGTTCCCCCAGACCGTGTTCGCGGTACCGCCGAAG
This sequence comes from Thermoplasmata archaeon, assembly GCA_022750355.1. Taxonomy (GTDB): domain Archaea; phylum Thermoplasmatota; class Thermoplasmata; order Lutacidiplasmatales; family UBA184; genus Lutacidiplasma. Next base: position 3,224 of record JAKIVW010000130.1, on the reverse strand, counting down.
AACGAGAGAGCCCCGCCCTCATCGTCAAAATTGTTGGCGGCGACGAGATTGTCGCTCGAGTTCCAGAAGATCACAGCCGCCTCGGGGAACCCCCCCACGAACGCCGAGAGCCAACCGCTGATCGCGGACCCTCCCCGCAACGTCACGTTCGTCACTTCGAAAAAGAGGAGTTGGAGATCGTTGGTGGTGGGTTGGCCGTACCCCAGAAGTTCCGGTAGCATCCAGGAGGGGTAGTTGATCTCGAACGAGGGCGGCGTGATCGTGACCGAGTCGGTCGTGTGGACGAGTTGAATGCCGGAGAAGACGGGATACTCGAAATCGTTCCACTGGGCGAACTCCGGGGCGAGCGAGGTCGGTTGGTAATTTTCGAGGGCGTACGGGCTCGCCGGTGTTCCGCTGCCCGAGGAGGAGATCGCCGAAAGCTCGGAGTTGTCCCAGGCGTAGAGGGGAGTGTAGACCCCCCGACTGGGGTCCGACGTGAGGGACACGACGATCGCGGTCGTGGAGTTGGCCGAGGAGTTCACCGATTGATTGACCGGGTCGAAGCCGCTCAACTCCGTGAGGACGTCGTACGTCCCAACGTTCGGAAGGTACAGGTCCAGAGGACTCGAAGTCGCCGGGACCCATTGGGCGAGGCTCGCGTTGAAGAAGCTCCCCGGGCAGACGAACACGAAGGCATTCGCGGGGGTTAGCGTGAGGTGCACGTGACGCTCGCCCGAGGTACCGGAGACGTTCCACAGCCCCGTCAGGATGGAGGGGCCGGGCAGCATCTCGGCGACGTCGGACGTCCCATTCCAGAACACCGCCAGGCCCGTGCTGGTCTCGCCGGTGTCGGTCCCGGCGTTGACGGCGGAGGGCACGGAGACGTAACTGTCGAGGGTCGAGCTCCAACTTGCGATCGTCAGCGTCGCGTTGACCGCGGTGAACGCCGTGGTGTCCCCGTCGTCGTTCCCGACCACATCGAGCTCGATGTCGTTGACAAGACCGATTGGGTCGTAGGATTGCCCTTTGACTTGAAACTGGGGGACCCGGGCCGGACCGCCCAATCGGGTAAGGTTGGAGTTGAACACCAGCTGATCGAAGGAACCGGAGTGCGAGGTGGTGGCGTTGGAAACGGTGTAGTTGAAGAAAAGGGCCGAGCGACCCCCGACCAGGCTGGCGTTGTTGTAGAACGTGACCGTGAACGGGTAGTGGATCGTGAACGAGGGACCGGGGGCAAAGTAAACGAGAGAGTCCGCGAGCGTCCCATTCGGACCGTGGGATGCGATGGAATTCGCTGGGAAGTACCCGGATCGGCTCGAGAAGTTCCAGACATTGTCGCCAAAGATGAGCCAGCCCGAACTGGGCGTGTAACTCACGAAGTTCTGTGTCCAGAACTGGTAGCTCGAATTTCCCGATATCGAAACGTTGTCGAGCACAGTGTTGAGCTGGATGCCGAACATGTCGGCGCCGTCGCCATCGATGTA
>JAKIVW010000130.1:0-1748 GCA_022750355.1 Thermoplasmata archaeon | reverse complement strand
GAGTACACCGGAGACATTGTGGATCCCGATGTCGGCTACGCCCATCGGTGCCGGGGCTTGAGCATACAGCGAACTGACGACCCCCACGTGGTTCGCCGACTCCGCGGCCAAGTTGGGAAGGTGGATCGCCCCCGCGGGAACCCCTCGGGCATGGAGGCCACGGGTGATGGACAACATTCGCTGGGCGTCGGCCGATAGGGGTGGGCTCGCGGCCGAGGGGGCCAAAGTCGGGCGGGGAGAGGACGCCACCGTCCCCGATGACGGGGGGGCGTGGGGAGAATTTCCGGTGACGATGGATGCGCTGGAGCCGAGGATCGCGAACGAGGAACTGAGCATGAGCAGCCCGAGGAGAACGGCCGTAGCCACCCGAAATGTCGACCAACGTTGCATGGTGGACCGAGGACCGTGGTCGGTTCTATAAGACCTTACGTCGATGCGGCATGATTTCGCCGCGAGAACGAGACGGCCGGGAGGCTCGAAATCTCGGCAAGGGGCTGGGATGCGTGTCAATACAGTCGGGAGCCCTCCGCGATCGGCGACGGGAATAGTGCCCCTACCTCGCGGGTCGCGTGAGTCCGGAGGGCAACCGGACCTCGGGCGCACCGGTCAGGGGGAGACACCGTTCATAGAGGTCCCGTGCCACCGCCAAGTCACGTGAAGCGGCGGAGCCGGTCGCGACGTGGCCGTGGGAGAAGTACTCCCCCGATACGTGCTCCCACTCGGGGTCGCAGATGACCCGGATGGGAGTTTCGGCTCCCTTCTTCGGGCTCCGCCCGACAAGCAGGGAGGCGACTCGGATTGCGGCGGCCGTGCCGCCGCGATTGTTCCGAGCGAACCCAGATCGGATGAACCCTGGGTGAAGGCTGTTCACGGTCACCCCCGAACCCGCGAATCGAAGCGCGAGCTCCCGCGATAGGAGGATGAGGGCCAGTTTGGAGCGCCCGTAGGTCTGGAATCCACCATAGTGGCCCTCGGATTGCAGGTTGTCGGGGTCCACATGAAAGCCTTCGTGAGCGGCCGACGCGACGTTCACGACGCGGGCGGGGGCCGAGGCCCGAAGTCGGTCCTGGAGGAAGGAGGTGATGGCGAGGGGAGCGAGGACATTCAGCGCGAACGTCCGCTCGATCCCATCGGGAGTGACCTCCCGACGTGTGAAGATCGCCCCGGCATTGTGGACGACAACGTGGATCGCAGGGAATCGCCGTTCCAGTTCCTGGGCCACTTGCCTCCAGCTGGACCGGAAGGCCAAGTCGGCGACCGGGACGCCTTCCACCCTCGGATTGCCGGAAGATTCCCGAATTTCCTGGACGACCTGCTGAAGGCGGTCCGGCCGCCGGCCCACGACGACCGTGTGAGCCCCCCGGGTGGCCAGTCCGCGGGCGATCTCGAGCCCGATGCCGGACGTACCACCGGTAACGACCGCAACGCGGCCCTTCATCGAGTGGATCCGCTCGGGCGGCATGAGAGTCCAACGCCGGCCGGCGTAGTTGGATGTTGTGGCGGAGTTCCCGAGGTGAGCGCACGGACCCGTGCGCGGCCTCAGGCGAGCCGGTACTCCCGACGACGGGAGTCCGATAGGGAGATCGCTTCCTCGATGAGACCCTGCTGGCGGAGCGACTCGAGGGCGCTCTGGACCGTGCGGCGCGGAAGCCGGGACATGTGCACGAGCTGGGCTTGGTCGAGACCGCGATAGGTCTCGAGCAGGAAGAAAAGGAACTTGGCAGCGGGAGGCCCTTTGACCGGGTGCG
>JAKIVW010000129.1:4866-5650 GCA_022750355.1 Thermoplasmata archaeon | reverse complement strand
GGCCCAATCGTACCTGTAGGGGGGCAGACCCCCGTTCACTTCCGCAGTAAAATCGACCGACAGAGGGGTGAAACCGGTCACCGAAAGTGGTGAGATCCTCAGTGTCAGCGGGATATCTTGCCACGTCCAAGTGTCACCGAGATAGCTGACACACCCGACCGAGGTACAGCCGCCGAACAGCAAGGTTCCATTGACGGCCGGGTCATCGGCCATCGTGGTAGCGAAACGGCCGGCGGGTGACGGGGATAGCCCCCCGGAGAGATTGAACCACCGCCCGGCATCGAACCGCCAAGTATCCGACAGGTCTTGACCGGACAAGCTGGCATCCCCTCCGAACAGAAGGACGCTCCCGTTCGTCGAATCGTAGGCCATCAGCGCGGCCCGTCGCGGCGGAGGGGCGGACGTGAGCGCCGGTGTGAGATTGGTCCAGTGCCCCGCGGAGAACTTCCACGTATCCCCGTCGACTCCTCCCGGATTCTGACCAGCGAAAAGCAGAACCCCGCCGAGCGGAGGGTCGTCGGCCAATCCGGCATACTGACGGGGGGCCGGAGGGTAGGCCCCGCTGACCGGTACCTGGCTCCAATTCCCTCCGGCGTAGACCCAGGTATCATTCAGGAACAGGCCTCCCGCCTGGCCCCCAAAGAGGACGATTTCTTGGTCCGTCGAATCGAACACCATCGAAGCACCGAACCGGGCGGACGGCTCGGACGCACTCTCGCTCGTGACGTTGCGCCAGTATCCGGCCGAGAAGCCGGATCTGCTTACCGGCAATGGGCTCAGTGCG
>JAKIVW010000129.1:0-4856 GCA_022750355.1 Thermoplasmata archaeon | reverse complement strand
CCGGCCGAGAAGATCCAGGTGTCGTTGAGGAAGGTGTCCCCCGCACTGAGCCCACCAAACAAAACCAGGGTTCCGTCCGCCGCATCGTCAACCATCTGCGCGTCGGCGCGCCTGCTGGGACCCGGACCTACGATCGACGTGACATTGGTCCAGGTTCCGTGCGCGAACTCCCAAGTGGAATTCTGAACCTGGCCCGAGCTTCGACCACCGCCGAAGGCGACCATGGCGGAAAGGTCGGGGTCGTAAGCCATCGCATATCCTCCGCCCGTCGGTGGTGCGTTGGGCGGCGTCACCGGGTCCGAGACCCAACGGCTCACGTTGGCCAAAGCAGGGCCGACCGAGAGTTCGGAGGTGGTTCCCCCGCGACTCTGCGGAGAAGCATCCACCCCTCCCAGCGCACCCCAGGGGAGTGAAGTAAGGAGAAGGAATACCGCCGTCAGCACGAGCGCCACGCGAACGGAAGCAATGGATTGCACGTTCTTCTCCCGACGCCCCTCCGAAGGATCGCCGCCCCGAACGGAGGATGCGAGACGACTTTGCTAAAGTCGTTTACCCGGCGTGGTCAGGGTTGACTCGTCGCCTCTCCGACGGTCCTTCGGGGGAATTTCTCACGTCCCAGGGAGCCCGACCCGGGAGATCCAGGCAGTGGGTGGACACGCGTCGGGGTCGATTGCCGCGACTTACATGGGGCTGGAAGGGCAGCGGATGGCGCGCGGCACGAATCTGACCTCGGCTTTCCTACCTGAACACCGCCGGATGTACATCGAGACGCCCTCGGGAATCCTCTCCGCGATACGTCGCAGATAATCCGACGCCGGCTGGGAACAGACTGTCTACCTCCTCATTCCCCGCGTCGTTCACCCTATGCGAACCGAACCGTAGCTTGCCCCCGCTCTTCATGAATCGGAACTGCGAGCCATCTACCTTCTCCTCGATGACTACCCGCCCGTTCATCAAATCCGAAAGGCGCGAGCCCGCCCTTCGGGCTGACTGCGGTCACTCTCACCGGCCGCGCGCTCCCTTCTTGAAACTCGCGCGGTGGGCGGCCGCCCGCGCGAACATCAATAGGGCACGGTCGCCCTCGGGCCTCGCACCCGCCCTCGGGCCACCTACGCGCTCGCTTCGCGCCGATGACCGCAACCAACTCCGCCAGGGCGACCGAGAACCACAGACCACGAACCCGTTCCTGACCTGCCCGCGATTCGCGGGGCCGCCAGATGTGTGCGCGAAGTCCTACGTTCGGATCGCTTTCCGCTGTGCCCGAGCCGGACGAATCCTCTTTACGACGACCCATCGACGCATCGCAATCTTGCGCGTCTTCCGGAAACGCGTCTTCTCGAACATGCCCAGAGTCCCGCTGCACAGGAAGGAGGAGGAGGTCCTCTCGCCGGTGTAGTCCTCGGGGTAAGCTTCTACCGTTCCGCCACCGAGTTGAGCGATGGATCGTATCGCCCCGCGTAGAGCGAGGGAGGCGATTCCTTGCCCGCGGCGTTCTCGGTCTATGAAGAAACATGTGATGCGCCAGTCGGGAAGCTTGTTCAGTCCCTCCTCGTAGGCCTTTCTGCTCCGGATGTTCGGGAGTTCCCCGGTCGGGCCGAACTGACACCACCCGACCGCGTTCGGGCCGTCGAAAACGAGCGCGGCGTGCGCGGTACCATCCCGGACCCGGGCCTCCTTCATCGCGCGGTACGCCGCAGCCCCGCGCTTCGCCTCGTCCCCGGTGAGATGAAAGGCGATGCACCAGCAGCCGCCGAAGATACCATGGTGTTTCTCCACGAGGCGGGCGAAGGCCGGCCAAGTGTCCGGGGAAAGTGGCTTCGAGGTGAGGGCCATTGTAAATCCCGGGCAATCACGTCAGGGAGGCGGTGCGGAAAAACCTTCGGGGGGTTGTCGGTCGTCTTGCTCGTCCCGCGTGCCGATCGCGGTCACTCCTGTCGGCCGCGCGCGGGCTTATCGAGAATCCTCTGAGAGCCATGGGTCTCGCGCGGGGCCTGAGCTAATCCGCTGGCGGCGGGTCTACCCAACTCTGACCAAAGATGGAGTTTGCACGAGTCAGAGGGCCGAATCAAAGTATCAACGGCTGGCGTGGGTCTACCCGCTGATCGGGATCACGGAGGGACAGTTCCGGGGTGGGGTGCCCCATGATGCGCCGGAGCGTGATTTAGGGCTGGCCCGGATCGCCCACCCGCAGTTCCTTCGGCGACCCAGTCCTTCATTACCTTCGGAGTTCGTGAAACCGCCGCCGCAAGTCGAAGATCGCGCGCAGCTGACTCGCCGACCGTCGTAAGGTGGTAGACCTTCATGCGCCGATTCGCCACCTCGCCGACGAAACGACGTTCAACTGCGACGACGTCCCCCGCCAATAGGCTCTTGAGCACTTTGACCAGCGAGCTTTGACGGACTTGAAACGCTGCCACCATCCCTTGTTGAGTGTAGTCCAACCGAGCCACATCATTTGGGCCGAGCCGATCTAGTCCCGAGAGATGGAGAATCACTCGGGCCGCCAGACCGATGCCGTCTCGGGGATCTCTTGTCGGCACGGACACTCAGCTCCCCCGGCAATCCATTACAGCTCGAGGGTCTTGGAAAGGTCGATTCCTGCTAGTGAATGGTTCGAGCCAGCCAATACCTCGCCCCATCATCACGGAGGTTGATCCTCGATATCGGCCACATCGTTGCGGAATTCCTGAACCCAGCTGAGAGCCCTCGATCGGCGCTGCGTATACTGGTATCGGGTGTAACCCCATCCGGCCCCCACGACCCCGACAATCGCTGTAACAACGAGGATCCCGGTCGTCAACAACGGGACGGTATTCAGAGATGTAATTCCCACCGGAGAGGGCGTGAATGCGGCCGTGATGGCCACCGGACTGGTCCCGCTCACCGTGATCACGGATGTTGAAAGTGAGACACTGTAGCCGAGGGGACCGGAGGCCGTGATCGTGTAGGATCCGTCACCGAGCTGGAGAGTGATCGTCCGCTGGGTCGATTGGCCCGAAACCATTTCCTGAGTTACTGCATTCGTGGTGACCACCGTCCAGCCGGATTCAGCGGGTAGCCCCGACTCCACGAAGGTGATTGGATAGACACTGGTCGAGAACGCAACACCCACGAGGACTGCCCCTCCGTTGACAGTGACCGAGCTCGAGTAATTCGCCGTGAAATTCGCGACCAGTGCCACGGTCAACGAGTACGTCCCGTTCGGCTCAGTGAACCTCATCGAATTGGTCGTCGACGAAAAGCCCGAACCTGCGAGGGCCGCGCTCCAGAGCGTCCCATTCGGCAGACCGCTCTCGACGAGGGTTACGACGTACGTAGGGGGAGGCGGCGTGGAGTTGGAGTTCGCCGTGAACACGACCGTGAAAGTGACGCCCGCCCCCTGGATGACCACGCTCGAGTTGTAGGTAGCCGTGAATCCTATCACCGGTACGACGGTGAACACCCACGACCCATTCGACAAGAAAAGGTCGGTCTCATTGTTGGAACTGACGAGTATGGTCCCGTAGCCGTCGGCGCCGGTCATATTCACCTGCCACTGGGTCCCGTTGACCAGCCCGATGGCTACGAACGTTATGGGATACTCACTCACGGTAGCGACGAACGTAACCCCAAACGACAACGTGGCGCCGGCGACAACGAATGTGCCGGTGGCCGGGACGGCGGTGAAGTTCGGCGCCCCTACGACGAGAATGGTGTAGTTGTAGCTCCCATTTGTGAGAGAAATGCTTACTGAGAGGCCGTTGTTCTCGACCTGCCACGAACCGCCGGGACCTTGGGCGTTCACTCCCCACAGGGTGCCGATCGGAAGGACCGTCCCGTTCTCCGTGAACTGAACGGGATAGGTCCAGTTCGTGAAGGTAACGATGACTCCCGTCGCCGAGCCGGCAACCGTCAGGGTGCCGTTGGCGGGAGTCGCGTTGTAGCCGGGGGAGGAGGCACTCCAGGCCCACGTGCCGTTACCCGCCGACACACCGATCGAGGAGTGGTTGGAGGACGAAAGCTGCCCGGAGAAGTTCACGGTCCAGCTGGTGTTGGAAGGGAGACCTGTCTCAGTAAAGTTCACGAGATATTGGGAACCGATCCGGGTGAGGGCGGAAATCGGGCCGAGCGGGGTCAAAGGTGAGGCATGGGCGGATGGGGTTCCCGGAGCCACGAGCGCAGTGCCTCCGGATCCGACCTCGTGAGGGAACGCCACCGCCCCGGAGGCCACCAGCAGCACCGCCACGATCGCGAGGATCGACAGCGGGCGGTCAAGTCGTGTGGCGGATCGGGTTGAATGGCTCGCCAACGACTCCGTCAACGGTTGGGAGTTCGGTTCGGAGAGGGATGGTGAGTTGGAGACAGCGTTCATCGAATGCGCAAAACGAATCGACGGTTATGAAGGCGGTCGAATTTATTTCCTCAAACCGAGAAGAAGTCGATCAATCCCCCCTCGGCGTGGCCGAGACGCTCGCGCGCGACGGGCGCCAGGTGGCGTGGTTCCCCGCACGGTTCGGGATTGCCGAGGCACAGTATCCACAGGGGGTCTCCTCCCTTGATCGCAGATTATCCGAGCCGCTGTCCTTGCGGAGACGGTCGGCCGACCCAAGACCCGTATTCACGGGGCAACAGGGCATGCGGTGCCCTGGAATCAGAATGAATGGCCGCCGGACTCGAGCGAATGGCCGAGGTTTTCGCCTGACCATGAATGCCTCCGGAAACGTCCTCGCTAACGTCAGGAAGCCCGCTAACATCAGGAAGCCGGCTCGTAGTAGTACTCGCCTTGCGCCCGCTGCTCGCGGTCCAGGACGGAACCTTCTCGATTGATCCGGGGGCGGAGGGTCTCCGCGTCCCTCCGGAACGTCACATCGACCGTT
>JAKIVW010000128.1 GCA_022750355.1 Thermoplasmata archaeon | reverse complement strand
CCCGCACCATTGCCACGGTCGGCATGGCGCTGGGGTCCGCGACGTTCTTCGCGCTCGCTCTCCTGCCGGTCAACTTCCAGTATTGGCAGATGGGAACGTTGCTGTTCATCCAGGGCTGTGGGATGGGGATGTTCGCGGCTCCGAACGCGGCGGCCGTGATGAACTCCGTACCCGCTGAGAATCGCGGAGCGGCCTCGGGGATGCTGGCGACGCTCCAGAATGCGGGCCAACAGATCTCGATGGCGATCTTCTTCACGATCGTCATCGTCGGACTCTCGACCGGATTGACCGCGTCGGTCGGTCACGCACTCGCGACTGCTCAGGTCGGCCCGCCCGACCAGGGGATCCTGACGGGAGTGGTCGCCTCCAACCCGACCGGGGCCCTTTTCGGCGCCTTCCTCGGGGAGAACCCGATGAGCACGCTCCTCGCGGGAGCGGCCGTGGTACCCGGGTGGCAGCCTCTTTCGCCCTCGGTAGCGTCGGCCCTCATCGCCCCCCACTTCTTCGCCAACGCGATCCAGCCTGCGTTCGGGTCCGCCCTCTCCTGGGCCTTTATCTTTGCCGGCTGCGTAACCGGACTGAGCGCGGTGATTTCCGCGTTCCGGGGGGAACGGTTCATCTACCGCGAGCTCCGGACCGGTCCGGCCCCGGCGACCGCCACTGTCGCGGAGACGGGGCCGACCACACCTGCGGGCGCCCATGTGCGCTCGCGGCCGTAGACAGCGGGGACCTGCCCGCTCGCTCCATCTCCACCCATTTTCCCCCTTTCACAAAAGATCGGAGGATCCGGCCTCCACTGCCAGGGTTTTCCATCGTGAAATGAACCTTTCGGCTCACTCCGGGTCCGAGTTTGATACTCGCGATGCTCCGCCTCTTAAGGCCAATGAGTTATACAGCGGCGGCCCCCGCGAGGGAGGCCGAGAACGACGATGAACGGTAGGATCTTTCGAGCAGCTGGAAGTCGCGCGACCTTGGTTCATGGCATCCTCATCGTAGGCACCTGCGTCTTGCTCGGGCTGTTCATCCCCCCGAGCGCGGTCGTCTCCGCGACCGGTTCCTCGAGCTTCGGCTCTTCAGGGCTCGCCTCGTATGCACTTACCGCCCCGTCGGTGTTCGCATACGAGTCCCTCGTCGTCAGCGGCTCGAGCGCCACCTCCACCGCGTTCTCCTCCCAGGCCGGCGACGCGATCATCGTATTCGTGAGCGTCTACGGGACCACGACCGCGAGCGTCTCCGACAGCAGTCATGACACGTTCTCCGCTCTCGCGAGCAACGGCCCGGCTTCGACCAAAGCCCACAATTCGCTCGCGCTCTTTGCGGCCTTCAACGTGGCTGCGGGGACCTCCAAAACCCTGACCGTTTCGCTGAGCGGCCCGGCTCCCGACAGCGCGGCGGTGGACATCGTCGATGTGACGGGGGTCGCCTCGGCCCCGCTGGATCACCTGGGAACTCCGTCGAACTTCTCGAGCGCCACGTTGCTCAACCAATCGAGCGCACTGGTTCCCGCGACCGCCTCAGACCTGGTGCTGGCCGGCGTTTCCGCCATGCACACCCACAATTGGAAAGCTACCGGGGGAGACACTCTCCTGAGTGACTCGCACCAGCCTAGCTCCGGGGCGTCCATCACCGCCGCGGACTTCTCCTCGGGCGCCGCGACTACCGGAAACGTTTACGTCAACGCGTCCAATCCATCCGACTCTACGTACTGGATCTCGCAAGGACTCTCCCTCCGTCCTCCCACGCCCACGAGCTATCCGGTCACCTTCTCCGGCACTGGCCTCCCAGTCCGTCATACGTGGTTCGTGTCGTTGGGCGCGGAGTTCAACTCCACCAAGACCCCGAAGATCGGTTTCTCGGAGCCCAACGGGACGTACCGATTCACGATCGGCAGCATTAGCGGGCTCGTGGCCGCTCCGTCCTCGGGAACGATCTCGGTCGCGGGCGCCGCGATCACGACGTCGATCACCTTCACCGCGGACACGACCAACTGGACCACGTATCTGGGCGGGGTGGCGCGGAACGCGGCGACGACCGGCGAGACAACCATCTCCCCGGCCAATGCGCCGAACCTCACCCTGCTGTGGACCGGTTACACCGGACACGTCCAGACCGAGCCAGCGGTCCTGAACGGCGTAGTCTACGCCGGCGGGATCAACGGGTACGAGTACGCGGTCAATTCCAGCACCGGCCTGATCATTTGGAAGACGTATATCGGGGAGGTCACCCAGCCGAACTGTGACCCCCACCCCACCGGCATTACCTCATCCGCCACCGTGAGCGGGGGGATGGTCTACGTCGGCGGCGGGAACATCACCGGCAATCTCACGAACGGTATCGCGGGGTGGTACGCCCTCAACGCCACTACGGGCGCAATCGCCTGGAACATTCCGATCGGCAACGCGGGTTTGGGGTACTACAACTGGGCGAGCCCCCTCCTCGCGGATGGCAACGCGTACATTGGAGTGGCAAGCCGTTGCGACCAGCCGCTCGTCTGGGGCGGTCTCCTCCAAGTATCCTTGACGACCCATGCCGTGATCGGCTTCTTCAACACGACCGTCGGCGGTGGCAATACCCGTGGGTCCAGCATCTGGGGGTCTCCCTCGTTCGACCAGAAGAACAACACAATCTTCGTGACCACGGGCAACCCCCTCAAGATCCACGTCACCAACTATTCGGAATCGGTCGTGGCGATCAACGCGACCACGCTCGCGGTCGTCGGCTCGTGGCAGATCCCCGCGGTCCAAGTCGCCAACGTGACGGACGCCGACTTTGGTACGACCCCGGACTACTTCCACCTCGCCAACGGCACGCCTCTGGTGTCGGCCGTGAACAAGGACGGCCAGCTCTACGTCCTCAATCCGACCAAGCTGAGCGCCGGACCCGTGTGGCAGACGTGGATTACCAACAGTGAGAATCCGCCCACGGTGGATCCGGCGGGGTTCGGCGGCGGCCTTCTCTACCAAGGAGGGGGCAATACATCGCTTTCCGGCGTCACGGCTGCCGGTTCCATTCGCGCCTACTACCCAGGGAACGGTACGTTGAAATGGCACCATGCGGTCGGTGGCGACGTCTTCGGGGCGCCGATCTACTCCAACGGAGTGCTGGTCGTGGGCGGTGGTGTGGACCTCGACGTGTTCAACGCTTCTTCGGGGAAGTTGCTGTGGAACTGGACCTGCTCTTCGGGGTTCGATTCGGCTCCATCGATTGCCGAGGGCCGGATCTATGTGGGCTGCCACAACCTGTATGCGTTTGGCTTGACGGGGAAACTCGCGGCGGGCACCCCCATTGCCGGGCCCACGGGCCTCATCGGCTCGACCGAACCACGCTCCTCCCCGTCAGGGAACGGGGTCGACGGTCTCGAAGTCACGAACAGCGCGCTCCCGGAACGCCTCCTCGCGACCGCGACGCGCCAGGCGCCGTGACCTCGCGCTGCTGACCGCCGACCCACGAGATGGTCCGCGAGCCCGCCCCATGGGCAGGGGCCCGACGAGTCACTCGGGTCTAGGATAGGGCCGGACGGAAGGGCGAGGATCCACGAATCGGGGCGTCCCGCACCGACCCTAGTCACGCCCACGGGCGAGGAGGGGCGTAGCGGGAGGAACCGTGGGCAGGACCCCAAGGAGTGACTGGAAAGGAGCCCCCCCCGTGCAATCCGCGCCCGAGGCTACACCAGGCCCGCTTTCCTGTGCCGGAGGGGCACTCACCGTTTGCGATGCGGGCCCAAGCCCTAGCGGACCGACCGTCAGGATGGTGATCGAGAGCGCCGGGATGCGATACGACGTCGAGAGGGCGAACGACGAGTTCGTGGGGCCGCTGGAGCCGTTGAGCCACTGTTCCACGCCCACCAGTGCGCCGGAGAGGATCCCCGAATGCAGGAGGTTCAGGCTGACCGCTCGCGTCATGTTCGCATTCACGAGCAGGAGCGCGAGGCCGGACGGGCCGTAGGTCGCCGCTGCATAGAGAGTGGACGGAGCGGTGAGGGTGTTCGTCACCGTCTCCAGTCCGAGGTGGGTCATCATCTGGGACATCAACGTGTACTGGGGGTTGAGCGTCTTACCCTGCAACCAAGCGCCCTCGTAGTTGGAGCTGTACGCGAACCAGTCCAGGTTCTTCAAACGGAGATCGAGGGCTTGGGCCGCGTCCGCCGCCACAAAGACCGTTCCGGGGAACGTGGTGATGACGCGAGTGTAGTTGTCGACCTCAGCCGCGTTGGCCTCGGTCACGAACAGTTGCAGACCGCACTTTGGGCAGGCGGCCGAGATGTATCCTCGGGCCGTCTCGACGCCCGTGGTGAGCGAGAACTGCCCGTTCAGGTTGGCGAGAAGCTCGGCCCCCGTCGGATGAGCTGGGGCTGACCCGGTTACGTAGGAGTGCACCGAGATCCCCGAGATGTTCTTCCCATCGTAGGTGGCGACATCGGTGATGTAGTCGCGGTCGTTGTTCGGGTGCCCGAGCCCCATGCCGAGTGCGACGATGCGGGCCCCAGGGTCGACGGCCCGGATGGCGATGACGTAGTGCTCGACCTCCTGGGCGAAGCTGAGGGCGGTGACTTGAGTCGGGGAGTTCCTCGTCCACGCCGACCACGGCGTATCGAAGTGGGACCAACTCGGGACAGCGTTGCCCACTTCCCAGAAAGCCGGTCGGAAGTGAAGGGTGTTCACGACGTACTGCACGTAGTACGCTGCCGTTTGGGGTTGGTCGATCTCCGCCGGAAGCTGCAGGATCGCTTTGCAGTGGATGGATCGGCAGGACGTGATGAAGTCCTGGATCGTGGTGGAGGCGGTCGAAGTCTTCCCGACCGAGTTACTGGTCAGCACGCCCGAAGTGTAGTTGAACTCCTCGCCCAAAACGCCTCCCGGGAAGCGAATGTACGTCACCGGGGTAGCGGCGACTTGAGCCGCATTCTTCGTTGTGAACGACTGGGCTGCCGCGACGTTCACCCCCCAGAACGAAGAGGGCAGGTGCCGGGCGGTCGAGAAATTCGCGATATTGATGGAGGCGGATGCGGTCGTGGGAAGGATCGGGCCGGAGGACTCGTTCGAACCGACCGAGTAGGGGACGAAGGAGGTCATCACGGACCCGAGGCTGGGCGCGGAGGGCGCCCCCGTTCCCCCGCCGGGCGACGTGACGAACTGGACCGTTCCGAAAGGACCTCCGGGGATCAGGAGCAGCACGGCAACTCCGATCGACGCGAGGATGAGTTTTTTCCACATTTGATGACCTCCTTCAAATCCAGCGGTGACGGAGCCGCATGGACCGGCGGCACTAATTATCTGTTTCCGGATGGTATTTTACCCCACGGTTTCTAATCGGACACCTCATGTCGGAAGGTCACGCAAATCCTGCGCACTCCTCGGCGCATTATGCACGAGTCCCGGGTCGGAAGTAATCCCCGGGTTGGGCGCGGGCCCGCACGAGACGACTCGGCCTCCGGGTCTTCCCAGTTCCCACCGCCACACCCCAGTAGGCTCGAGATTCGGCCGGAACCCCGAGGAAAGCGCCGGGCCGAAGGCTCGGTTAAATCGTCCCTCCTTGTGTCCGTTCCATGAAGGGAGCGATCGAGACCGGCGCAGTCCCGGTTCCGGGGGGGAGCCTGTACTACGAGCGGCAGGGACACGGCGAACCGGTCGTGATGGTCCATTCAGGTTTCCTCGACCGTCGGATGTGGGATCCTCAGTTCGCGACCTACGCGGAACGCT
>JAKIVW010000127.1 GCA_022750355.1 Thermoplasmata archaeon | reverse complement strand
CAAGAAGGCGATCGCCTACGAGAAGGGCGCCGTCCTCGACGCGATCGCCCGGAACAACGGGATGGGACGCGCTCGCCAGTTCCTGGACGAGATGAGCCGGTTGTGCATCACGGCGATCGCGCTCAACGGACTCTCGACCGGCATCGACGACGAGGACGTTCCCGAGGGCGCCCAGAAGGAGATCCGCACGGCGCTCCAGGACGCTCGGTTGAAGGTCAACGAGCTGGTCGAGCAGTACCGGGACGAGAAGCTCGAACAGATGCCCGGCCGCTCCCTCGAGGAGACGCTCGAGGTCATGGTCCGGCGGGAGCTCGGCCAGGCCCGCGACAAGGCGGGCGACATCGCCAGCCGGTTCTTGGGTCTCGAGAACCCGGCCGTGATCCTCGCCAAATCGGGCGCACGCGGCTCGATGCTGAACCTGACCCAGATGGCCGGCGCCGTCGGGCAGCAATCGGTCCGGGGTGAACGACTGATGCGGGGCTACGTCCACCGGACGTTGCCGCACTTCCAGCGCGAGGACCTGGGGGCCGATGCCCGAGGGTTCGTCAGTTCGAGCTACAAGCTCGGCCTTTCCCCGACGGAATATTTCTTCCACTCGATGGGCGGACGCGAGTCGCTCGTCGATACGGCTGTCCGTACCAGCCGGTCCGGTTACATGCAACGCCGATTGATCAATGCCCTCGAGGACGTCAAGGTCGCCGCGGACGGTACCGTCCGGAACACGGCGGGCACCGTCATCGAGTTCCGCTACGGAGAGGACGGGATCGACCCGACCCGTTCGTTCCAGGGGGAAGCGGTCGCGTTGGACGAGGTCGTCTCCCAGGTGCTCGGACGCCGGGTGCGCACGGGCGACATGAAGGGCCCGGACGATGTCGAAGGGGCACCGCCCGTGACCGAGGAAGACATGGATATCCAGGCCGAGGCCCAACTCGAGGAAGACGAGAACGAGGACGAAGGCGAGGAGACCGGCGGACCCGAGGAAGGTCCGGAGTTCGGAGGGGAGTAGATTCGATGCCCGCAGAGAAGAAGAGTGCGCCCAAGGTCGCCGCGAAGTCGCCCCCGAAGGACATGGTCCAACGGATCCTGGACGCGGCCCGGCAGGAGCACGTCACGCTCCCCCCGGCGCTCATCGAAGGTCTGAAGACCAAGGTCCAGAGCCTGCGCCTCTCGCCGTCCGACACGTCCAAGATCCTCCGCGAGGTCGCGCGGCGGTTCGGTCACGCCCAGGTCGACGCCCACGAGTCGGTGGGGGTCATCGCAGCCCAGTCGATCGGCGAGCCGGGAACGCAGATGACGCTGCGGACGTTCCACTACGCCGGGGTCGCCGAGATGAACGTCACGCTCGGCCTCCCGCGACTCATCGAACTGGTCGACGCCCGTCGCGTCCCTTCGACCCCGATGATGACGGTCCACGTCGACAAGAAGTTGCGCGGGGACCGGGACGCCGTCGAGGAGATCGGTCTGCTCATCGAGGTGACGACCGTCCCGGACGTCGCGGCGATCGGGACCGTGGTCGAGGACCTGAAGGTCGTCGTCTCCCCGCAGGCGGCGCTCATGTCCAAGCGGGGCGTCAAACGCTCCGAGATCGAGACCGCCCTCACCGAGAACCTGGACCTCCGTCTGTTCGAGATCCGTCCCGGCTCCGGAAGCGGCGAGACCCGTCCGTTCGAAATTCACCTGAAGGAAGCCGGAACCTCGGGCGCGAAGACGAAGTCCCGGCGGGAAGAGCTGGTCGAGGAGATGCCGTTCAAGAAGCTCCTGATCGCGAGCGAGGAGTCGGCCGCGATCCGGATCAAGGGCGTCATCGGCATTCGCCGCGCGCTCATTCGACGCGAGAAGGACGAGTACGTGATCTACACGGAGGGGTCGAACCTGGACGGGGTCCTCGAGATCCCCGGCGTCGACGGGGTCCGTACGACGACCAACTCCGTCTTCGAGATCTACCGCGTGTATGGGGTCGAGGCCGCCCGCGCCGCGCTCATCCACGAGACCAACCGGACGCTCGCCGAGCAGGGGTTGGGCGTGGACATCCGGCATCTCATGCTCGTCGCCGACGTGATGACGAACGAGGGCGACATCCGCGCCATCGGTCGGCACGGGATCTCGGGAAAGAAGACGAGCGTGCTCGCCCGGGCCGCCTTCGAGATCACCGCCGCCCACCTGCTCCGCGCCGCGATCATCGGCGAGGTCGACGAGCTGAAGGGCGTCGCCGAGAACATCATCGTCGGCCAACCGATCACGCTCGGCACCGGGGCCGTCAACCTGGTCTACCGCCCCATCCCGGGCGCGCTCCCCAAGCGGGCGCCCGCCCCTCCGACCCCGGAGCCCCCGTCGGTCCCGGCGGCGGACGAACTCGAGCCGATGGTCCCGGAGGCCTGAGATGGACCTCGCGCACGCCCTCAAGGTCGCCCTCGAGACCGGCAAGGTCAAGCTCGGCGTCCACGAAACGCTGGAGGCCGCCCAGGGAAAGAAGGCCAAGCTCCTCATCATCTCGAAGAGCTGCCCCGACGAGAAGCTGAAGGCCGACCGGGTGTTCGGAAAGATCCCGATCTACCACTACGAAGGCACCGCCGTCGAGCTCGGTCAGGCGTGCGGCCGGCCCTTCCCCATCAGTGCGATGGCGATCCTGGACGCCGGTTCGAGCGCGATCCTCTCGCTCGAAACGTAAGGGCGGGCGAACCCTTTCTCCCATGGCCGAGATCTCCCTCGACACCGAAACGCTCGGCTACATCCGGCTGTTCGAAGAGCGGACCGGAGCGCGGGTCAAGGATTGCCTGCACGCGGAGGACAAGCTCGTTTTCCTGGTCTATCCCGGGGAGGTCCACAAGGCCGTGGGCCCGGGGGGGGTCCTGGTCGACCGTCTCAAAGGGATGCTCAAGAAGGAGATCCAGGTGGTCGAATACTCGGACGACCCCGAAACGCTGGTGAAGAACATCTTCTACTGGTACAGCCCCAAACACGTCGACCTCGTCCCGAAAGGGAAGGGTCGTCACGCGACGGTGACGGTCGACCCGGCGTGGAAGGCACGGGCGATCGGGAAGGCCGGCAAGAATCTCAAGGTGGCCCGCGCGATCCTCGTCCGCCACACCGACGTCGGCAGCGTGAGCGTCGCGTAAGCGCCCGCGACCCTTCGAAGGACGGGCCCGGCCCCCTCGGACCCTTCAAAACCTCCGGTTTCTTCGGCGCTCCCGCGTTTCCGATGCTCGAAGTCCACCTGGATAGCTGGCTGCGGGGGTTCGGCCCCCGAAGTCACGAGAAGGTCGAGGCGGATTCGGTCGAACACCTCCTCGACGCGCTCGACGCGCGCTACCCCCGGCTCCGGTTCAAGCTCCGAGACGAGTCCGGCACGCTCCGCAAGTACGTCCGGGTGTTCGTCGACGGGACCGACGTCAGCGGGACGACGGGGGTCGCCACCTCCCTCGTCGGGGCCCGAACCATAGATATCCTCCATTCCATAGCGGGTGGATAGGGGGGACCGGAGCAACATGCCGAAGGACGGAAAAGTACGGATCCTGGTGGGGACGCGGAAGGGTGCCTATGTGGTCGAAGGGGACAAGCGGCGCACGAAGTGGAAGGTCGGCCCCGTTTCCCATGAGGGGTCCGAGGTGTATCACGTGGCCGCCGACCCTCGCCATCCCGGCGATGTCTATGCCGCGGTGAACAGCTGGTTCTTCGGTCCGACGCTCTGGCGGTCCCGGAACTGGGGCAAGGGCTGGAAGGAGACCGGCACGCCCATGACCCCGCTCCAGAAGGACCGCAAGCCCGAGTCGGGGGAGCCCGATCCCGGGAATCCCGTGAAGCGGGTCCTCAACAATATGTGGCGCATCGAGCCCGGACTCGCGAGCGAGCCGAACACCCTCTACCTCGGCGCCGACCCGCACGTCGTGTTCCGGAGCTCGGACCTCGGAAAGACCTGGGACCCGATCGACGCCATCAACAATCACCCGGCGAAGAAGGACTGGTCGCCCGGCGCCGGCGGCGCCTGCCTCCACACCATCCTCGTCGACCCGCGGGATGCCCGACGCCTGTACGTCGGACTGTCCGCGGTGGGAACGTTCCGATCGGACGACGGCGGCGAGAGTTGGAAACCGACGAACAAGGGCGTCGAAACCCCGTTCCTCCCGAACAAGTTCCCCGAGACCGGCCAGTGCGTCCATCATGTGGCGATGGACGCGGCGGACCCGGATACGTTCTATCGGCAGGACCACGGCGGGATGTACGTCTCGCACAACCGGATGGACAAGTGGGTCCGGATCGGGAAACCGCTCGGGGACGACTTCGGATTCGGTGTCGCCTCCCCCGCTTCGGCTCCCGGCCGAGCCTACTTCGTCCGGCTGGGCGGCATGGCCCGGACGACGGGAGAGGGCCACTTCCAGGTGCACGAGTGGAACGACAAGAGCCGCACGTGGAAGAAGCTCCTCTCTCCCACGGCGTTTCCCGGCAACTTTGGGGTGCAACGAGAAGGGATCACGACCGACACCCTCGACCCGGCCGGGATCTACGTCGGTACCACCACGGGACAGCTGTTCGTCAGCCCGAACGCCGGGAAGAGTTGGAAGCTCGTCCCGTTCGGATTCCCGGGGATCCACTCGGTGAACGTCGCCAATCCGCCCTCCGACTGAGCTCACCCCCGAGGGCCGGGCCCGGCGACTCCGCGCTCGCGCCGCCGCGTCGGCCCCCGGCGCGCGGGCGGAGCGAGGGGCAACGCGAGCTCGAACCCGTCAGGGTTATCACCGGCGCGAGGAATTCCCGACAGGGGGCGACCTCGCGAAGAGGGGTACGCCGCCCGGCGGTGAATCGTGACCCCGGCCAGAACGAGCGAGCCGAAGGAGACCACGTCCCCGCCTCGGCCCCACATCACCACCGTGTTTTTCGACCTCGGCGGCACGCTCGTGGACGAGCGGGACATCCTCGGCTGGACCGAAGAGGCGCTGCGCTTGGGGCTCGACATCCCTCCCGACGACCTGGCCCACGCGTACGCCGACGTGTTGCGCGCGACGGACTGCTCGCCCCGGGCGACGCTGGAAGAGTTTTGGCGCCGGGTCCTGGAGCAGGGATCGCAACGAGCGGTGGCGCCCGCTCTCACGGAGCGATTCCTCTCCGCCTACCTCGCGAGCGAACGGCCGCTCCCGCTCTTCTCGGATACGCGACGCTGCCTCGAAGACCTCGCGGCCGACGGCCGGAACCTCGCCATCATCTCCAATTCGCGAGGGGAGGACCACGTCCGCGAGATCCTCATCCGCCGGGACATCGCCCAATTCTTCGGGACGATCGTCTCCTCGGGGACCGAAGGAGTGGCCAAACCCGATCCCGAGATCTTCCGTCGCGCGCTGCGCCGGGCCCACGCCGCTCCCGAGGCGTCGTTCTACGTGGGGGACCTCGCGTTCACGGACGCGAAAGCGGCCGCCGGCGTGGGGATCCACTCCGTCTGGCTGAATCGCTGGGGCACGGGATTCGGCGACGACCCGCCGGAGATCACCTCGCTGCTCGAGGTCCCAATCTGCATCGACCAGATCGAAACGGGGCGGTGAGCGGGCGCGTCCCGTTCGAGATCGCGTAGGGGCCGTTAAATATGGACCGTGACTCCCACCGGTGTTGCGCCCTTCTCCCTCGGGAGTCGGGTTGCGGCGACGCCGCCACGGCGAGCCGGGGACGCATGATCCGTGCTCTTCCAGGGCGACGCCACAGATGGCCCGATGGGGCGTGGAGC
>JAKIVW010000126.1:3989-5735 GCA_022750355.1 Thermoplasmata archaeon | reverse complement strand
GTCCAATCCAGGGTTCCGTCGGGCCAATGGATGTCGATGACGTCAAACAGGTTCCCGTCTGGGTCGGCGAGGGTCACAAAGTCGTGGCCCTTCTCCGCTCCGCGGTCCAGCCTCGCGCCGAGCTGCATCAGGCGATCCACCTCGGCCGCGGGGTCGGAGGCATAGAGATCCAAGTGGAGTCGGTACTCGCGGAGAGGGCCCTCGCCCGACAAACTCAGGTTGAGATTGGGTCCGATCCCCTGCGGGTCCTTCAGAATGACGCCGTCGGGTCGGGGAGGATCCCGGGGAATGTAGTGGAGGGCCGCACTCCAGAACTCGATCATTCGGTCGAGGTGAGTGCAATCGACGACGATCGATCCGATCCAAATCGGGCGCTGCTCGGTCGCGGCCATCGCGAGCGAAAGTGGAAGGGCTTCATAACTCGGGGCGGAGGAGGCCCATCCCAAGGCCACCGTTCGAGCGACGAAACGCCCCCGAGGGAATTTCGGGGCCCTAAGTCGCCCCGCCGGGGGGAGTCGGGGGTGGCGCCACCGCGTCCGCGGGTTTCGGGCCCTCGGCTCGGTCCCTCTTGCGGCGACTGGCGATAAAGAAGAAGAGGAGGAGCAGGAGTGCGACGATCACGACCACTGTGATCAAGACCCATTCCACGGTCGAACTCCCGCTCGTCCCGGTCGGGCCGGATTGGGAGCTCACTTTCAAGGTCGCATGGGCCAGCGCGTGCGCGCCCGCGGAGTCGGACACGTTGACCGTGATCGGAAACGTTCCGGCGACCGTCGAAGTACAACTGAAGGAGGCCAGGTTGACGGTCGTGCATCCAGAGGGCAGGCCGGAGTACGCATACGCCAAGGGAGGGGTCCCCCCCGACGCGGTCGTCGTGAGGGTCGCACTTCCTCCCAACGTGACGTTAGAAGGGTCGATCGCCAGCGACGCGGTGAGAGCATTCACGCCGGGAGTGAACGTGATCGTGACCCACTGAGGACCGCCCACGACTACGACCGAACCCGAAGCGGGGGATGCCGAGTATCCCGTGACGGCCAGGACGGTGAAGTCGTAGCTCCCGTTCGCCACGTCGAACACGATGGACGTCGGGGCCGCCCCGCCCGACGATCCGCCCGGCGTCATCGAAACGTCCCAGTGCGTCCCGCTCACTAGCCCGGTCTCATTGAAGGTCACCAGATAGTTACCCCCCGTCTGGATCGGGGTAAATCCGATGTCCACGACCGCCGGGCCTCCGCTGACGACGACATTCCCCGAGGAGACGTTGGCGACGTATCCCGGAACCACTCCAACCGCGAAGGCGAGGGTCCCGTTCAATTCGACGAACCCGATCTGGTTCGTGACGGAGGCATTGGCGACGCCCCCCAAGGTCACTCCCCACGACGTGCCGGCCACCAGTCCGGTCTCGACAAAGGTGACGGGGTAACTGGTCACATTCACGCCGGACAGGATGGAGATGGAACTGTCGAACTCGTTCGACACGTAGATGTAGCCGTTCGAGGGGGTGTAGGCAATCCCCCCCGATCGAATCGAGGATTGGATGGTGAGCGGAGGCCCGAGCGATGCGTAGGTCGTGGCGTTGTAAGCGTCGACCTGGCCGTTCTCCGAGCTGGACATATACAGGACATTGGTGCCGGAATCATACGCCAGGTACTGCGGGAAGTACCCGGACAAGCTCCCGACGGGCTGATTGGTCGAGGCGTTCACGACCGTGATATTGCCCGAACCGTAGTTTGCGACGAAGATGGT
>JAKIVW010000126.1:0-3979 GCA_022750355.1 Thermoplasmata archaeon | reverse complement strand
GGCGAATGAGGTCGGATCGGTGCCGACCTGGATCGAGGCGGTCGTCACCGCCCCCTGGACGACCGTGACGTTGTGGTCGGGATAATCCGCAACGTACACGGATGCGTCGGCCGGGTCATAGATCTCGGCTCCGAGGCTGTCGAACGGTACCACGGGGATGACCGAGCTCACCGTCTCGGTAGCACCGTCGACGACCGTGATATTTCCGCTGTAGTAGTTCGAAATGTAGACGAAGCCGTTCGAGGGGTCGTAGGCGACGCCGAACGAACCGAACCCCAGACCGAGTGTCTTCACCAACGTTCCGGTCGCCGTGACCACGTTGACGTCCCCCGTCGGTTCACTCGCCAGGTAGAGGTCCCCCGTGGCCGAATCGTACGCCGACGCGCCGGGACCGGGCGAAGCCGCGGGAACGACCCCGGTCGCGAGGTTGGTCGACTCGTCCAGGATGTACGCGTCCTGGCCTCCGTAGTCGGTCGCGTACAGCTCGCCGTTCGAGGCCGCGGTGAGGGTGGTTGGAAACTCGCCCAACCCGACCGATGCGACCGACTGCCCGGACGCCCCCGAGATGACCGTGAGGTTCGAATCGGCTTCGCTCGTTCCCAGGTTCGCCGCGAAAACCGTGCCGTCGTGCGTGTCCACGGCGATCTCTTCTGGGAAGTTGTTCGTCACGACCGCTCCCGCCAAGAGGCCCGTCGCGGAGTCGACGATGCTGACATTATTGGAGCCCTCATTGGCCGTGTAGACGTACCCGTTGGTAGGGTCGTACACGGCTCCTTCAGCCCCATGACCGATCCCGACGCTGGCGACCGCCGTGTTTCCTGGCTGCTGGAGAACGGTGACGTTGTTCGAAGCTCCGTTCGCGACCAAGAGGCGGTCCGTGGACGGCGCATAGGTCGCGGAGGTCGGGATCGACCCGACCCCGATCGAGCCCGTCGCGAGGTTCGTCGTCCCGTTGATCACGGTGATGTTGTCGGTGAGCGAGTTTACGACATTGACGAGGTCGTCCTTCGTATTCAGAGTGAGCGCCACGGGTTCGCCACCGACCGTTCCGGTCCGAGGGTTGGCCACGACCACCTCGTTCGTGGTGTTGATGATCGTAACATTTCCCGTGTTGAAGTTGGAGACGAACAGTTCCGTGTCGATCGGGTCGTAGAGGATGGCGCCCGGCTCGCCACCGACCGGAATGCTCGTCAGGACGTGATTCGTTGCGCCGGAGATCACGGTGACATTGCCGCTGACCCAGTTGCTAGTGTACAGGTTTCCGTTGGCCGGGTCGAAGGCGATGCCCCCCGGGCCGGTTCCGATCCCGATGGAGCCCGTCACCAAGTTCGTGGAAGTTTGGATGATGCCGACGTTCCCGAGGGAAGGGTTGGTTTCGTAGAGATAGCCGGTGGTGGAGTCGACGACGATAGTAGGTACGTTGGGAACGTAGGCGCTACCCCCGTACCCCACGGTCACGCTGGTCAGGGCGGTGTCCGTCGAGGCGTTGATCACGCTAATGGTTGCCCCGGCGTTTCCGCGAATGTAGAGATTGCCATTGGCCGGATCATAGAGAATCATTTGTGGAGTTCCCTGAACGGCCGGCTGTTGGTTTCCGGGGAGCAGCTGATTCGTGGTCAGGTCGAGGGTCTCGAGAACCGAACCCACGCCCGACGACGCCGGTCCCATCGCTCCGGCAACCGCCGCGGTCGGAGGCGGCGGTCCGACCGAGACCAGGTGGGCGGCGCCACCTTCGGCGGCGCGCGTACTCCCGCTCGCCGACGCGCCGACCAAAACGGTGGAGACAAGAAGCAGCAAGGCGAAGGCGACGACCCACACTCCGTGGGTGGGACGACCATGGGGTCCGACGTTCCGGAAACCGCCGACCGACGGAGGAGGGAGTTCGGTCACATGGCACCGGCACCCGACCCGTCACCGGGTCTGATAACGGTTCGCGTTCTCGTTTTTGGGGAGGGTACGCGGAACCGGGGATACGCCCTCTCGGCGCGACCTCTCCCTCGACCGCACCAGCTCGCGAGCATCTCCGCGAAGCGGAATCGGCAGCCACTGGAGGGATTTGAACCCCCGACCTGCTGATTACGAATCAGCCGCTCTGCCGCTGAGCTACAGTGGCGCGGGAGCCGGACGAACGAGGTCGGCCTATAATGGTGCCGTCGGGGAAGGTCCGAGGGCGTCGAGCGCCTCCGTCACGTCGCGTACGAGGTCGGCCGGTTCCTCGATCCCGAGCGAGAGCCGGACCATCGACCCGTCGATCCCCCGTTCTGCGAGTTCGGCGGTCGTCAGATGCCGATGGGAGGTAAGGGCGGGGACGCTCGCCAGGCTCTCGACGCTGCCGAGGCTGGACGCAACGTGGACGAACCGAAGATGGCGGAGGAAGGGGTCGACGGCGTCGGGCCCGGCGCGGAGCGACAGCGAAAGGACGCCCCCGCGCGCCCGCATCTGTCGGCGAGCGATCTCCTCCTCCTCGGGACTGTTGCGTCCCGGATAGAACACCCGGCGAACCGCCGGATGCCGGGCCAGCGCGTCCGCCACCCGGCGGCCGCTCTCGTTCTGTCGTGCGACGCGCAAGCTGAGAGTCTTCAGGCTCCGGCCGAGCAGGAACGCCGCGAACGGATCGGGGCTCGCCCCGAGGTACCCTTTGGCGTCGATTCGCCGAAGGAGGGCCTCCGGTCCGACGACCGCGCCGGCCAGCACGTCGCTATGGCCCGCGAGATACTTCGTTGCGCTGTGCACCACCAGATCGGCTCCGAGTGCGAGGGGATTCTGGTTGATGGGCGTCGCGAACGTGTTGTCGACCGCGAGGAGAGCGCCCCGGTCGTCGGCGACGTCCGCCCAACGATGAAGGTCGACGACCGAGAGGGTCGGATTGGTAGGACTCTCGAGCCAAACCAAGCGGGTCCCCTTTCGGACGACCGCTTCGGGCTCCCGCGCTTCCGCGGCCGATAGGAACCGGACGCGAACCCCGAACTTCGGGAGCAGGTCGCTCAGCAGGTCGATGGTGCCCCCGTAGAGGTCTTGGAGCGCGACCACCTCGTCCCCGGATCGCACGAGAGAGAGTATGGTCGCCGTGATCGCCCCCATCCCCGAACTGAACAGCCGGGCCTCCTCGCCGCCCTCGAGTTGGCGGATCGTCTCCGCCGGCCCCTCGAACGTCGGGTTCTCGAGGCGAGTGTACAGGTAGACTCCTCCGCGCTCGGCGGATTCGGTGTGGGCGGCGGGAAAGTGAAAGGTCGACGTCTGGTAGATCGGACCCACGACGGCGCCCGAGTTGAGCTCCGGTCGACGGGTCCCGTGGACGAGACGGGTCGCGACGCCGGCCCACTCCGGTAGGGGATCGAAGGATCCGCCGCGCTTGCGGGGGGTCGTCTCGGGAGCGCTCATGCGCTGGCCACGGGGCCGGCGGTTCGGCCGCGTTCCTGGAGCGTCTTCAGTCGATGGGGGGCTTCGATCTCGGTGAGGTAGGTGGCGACGGCCGGAGGAACGAGGGGTCGCCAGCCCCGGTTCGTGGCCAGACACCGACGGATGTGCTCCCCCTCGAACTTCTTGCGAGAGTACAAGGGCGGACTCTCGACGGCGTAGCCCGCGCGTTCGAACAGCAAGCGCGTGAGGGGATTGTTGGTGTACACCCGATCGAACGAAGGGAGGAGCGACTCGAGATACCGTACCCACTGGGCATGTCGGCGGATGTCGGCGACGGGGACCACGTGGACCCGCGGCCCGTCCTCCGTGGCCAGGGTGCGGTCCATCATCTCGAACCGCTCGCCCGCGGTGAAAGGGTTCTTCCAGGTGTAGGATTCCTCGGCACTTCCGATGGCCAGGAGCAGGGCGGCGTCGGGACGCCCTCGTCGGATCGACTCCACGACCCGGAGATGGCCGTTGTGGAAGGGCTGGAACCGGCCCACCAGGAGGCCTCGCACGGCGGTCCTCACTCGGGCGAGAGGTCTTCGACGTCTTCGAGGAAATCCTCGATGTGGGGGCA
>JAKIVW010000016.1 GCA_022750355.1 Thermoplasmata archaeon | reverse complement strand
GCTCCGTGCGGTGCCGTTCGCCGGTGAGCTTGCCCGAGAGGACGACCTGGGTCCCTCGCGCCCCCGCCTCCATGATCCGCCGGACCGTGGAGTGACCGGCGCGGCGGAAGTGCCAACCCCGTTCCAGGGTCGACGCGAGCTTCTCGCTCATCAGCTGGGCGTTGAGGCTCGGGGCGCGTTCCTCCTGGACCTCGATCTGGGGGTTATCGAGCTGGAACCGCTCGTGGATGTCCTCGGTGAGGCGCTTGATGAGCTCGCCGCGGTGACCGATGAGGATACCGGGGCGTTCGCAGATGAGCGTCACTCGGGTCCCCATCGGGGTGCGCGTGATCTCGAGTCCGCCGAAGCCGGCCCGGGCGCTCTCCTTGACGAGGAAATCCTTGAGGAGGACGCGTCGCGTGGCCTCCTGGATGACCTTCCGTTCCGCGCTCATGCCTTCTCCTTCCGCTCGACGAGCACGATCTCGACGTTCGTCGTCTGCTCGTTCCACGGCGTGGCCCGGCCGTGGGCGCGGGGCATGGACGCTTTCCGGATCCGCCCGCGGGCGCTGGCCGCGATCTTGACGTAGAGAAGGTCCGAATCGAGGCCCTCGTACTCCGCGTTCTCCCGGGCGTTGTGCAGGAGCTGGAGGACCTGACGGGCGACCTTCTGGGGGTAGCGGCCCGGTCCGATGCGCTTCTTGTGCGCGACCTCCTGGTTGTAGCGGCGGAACGGGACGGCCCGCTTGAGCTCCACGACCTCCTCGAGGAACGTCTCGGCACGCTCCAGCGGCAACCCGCGGATCGCGTTCAGGACCTCGTAGGTCTTCTTGGGAGACATCGGGATCTCGATGCCTCGGGCCCGGGCGACGTTCGTCCCCGCCTCGCCCTGGTACGTGTAGCCTCGCATCGGATCGTGAACCTCACTTGAGCGGCATGAACTTCGACGACCGAGTGGCGCCGACGCCCGGACCAGAGTGTTTCTCGAACCGGCGGGTGAGAGCGAACTCGCCGAAGTAGTGGCCGACCATCTCCGGCCGCACCTCGACCTCTTTGAACTCCTTTCCCGTGTGGATCGCCACTCGGCGGGCCACGTGCTCGGGCAGGACGAGGGCGTCCCGGCAGTGCGTACGGACGACCTTGTCGGCGGGCGTGGTGCGCATCCGCTCGTAAAAGTGGTTGGTCTCGACGTTGAATCCGCGCCGGATCGACCGCCGGGCGCGCGCGCCGACGACCTTCGCGAACTCCTCGAGCGAAAGCTTCTGCAGGTCGGGCAGCGTGAGGCCGCGGTACGTGAACTCGCGCTTCCGGCGAGCCTCGACCTTCTTGGTCCTTCGTCCCTTCGGCATCTAGGTCCTCTTCTCGCGGTCCTTGCGGCGCTTCTTGCGGATGGAGCGGGAGAACCGACCGACCTTGGCACCGGGCCACGTCCCACTCGAAACCGTGCTCGGGCGACCGACGTGCTGGTGGGCGCCTCCGCCGAACGGGTGGTTGACCGGGTTCATCGCGACCCCGCGCACTTTCAGCGGGGCGCGCGCCAGTGAGCGGGTCATGTGGAACTTCTTTCCGGCCTTGATGATCGGACGTTCGAGACGGCCACCACCGCCGACCGCACCGACCTGGGCGCGGCAGGTCTCGAGGAATCGCTTGAAATCACCGGAAGGGAGTTGGATCGTGACCTCTCCGGCCGCGTGGGCCGTGACGAGGGCGCTGCCCCCCGCGGCGCGCACGAGCCGTCCGCCGTCGAACGGCTTGACCTCGATGTTGCAGACGAGCGTGCCGTCCGGAATACGGGAGAGCGGCATGATCGACCCTCGATCGACCTTTCCCTCGTGGAACGCGACGGTGTCGCCGGTCGCGATCCCCGCGGTCGCGAGCATCCGAACCGTGGAGCCGTCGGGCCCGGTAACCTCGACCACGGGCGCCGAGCGCCCGGGGGCCATCTGGATCGAGACGACCTTCCCGTCCCCCACCATCGCCTCGGACGGATGGTAGATCGGGCCGTGGTGGCGGTGACTCGGGGATTGGTATGTCGGAGTTCCCGACCCGCGGCGACGGGAGATGATGCGCTTTCCCATCGCTAGAACACTCCCGCTCGGCTGCCGATGTCCTCGGCCGAGTATTCCTTCTTGAAACGGACGGTCGCGATCTTCCCGACACGTACGATCTTGACGTTGACCTTCTCCACCTTGCACTGGTACGTCTCTTCGACCGCCCGCCGGATCTCGGCTCGGTTGGCGCGGGAGTCGACGACGAACTCGAGCTTGTTCAGGCGCTCCATTTCGTCCATCGACTTTTCGGTGACGTAGGCGTGGAGGATGATCCGGTGCCGGAGCTGCGTCATGCGGTCGGCTCCTTCAGTCGGATCCGGAGCAACTCGAGCGCGGCGAGCGAATACAGCGTCAGACGGGCCGGGTCCCCTCCGGGAGCCAGATCCTCGGTCGCCAGCCGTTGGGCGGAAACGACCTCGACCCCCGAGAGGTTACGGAACCCCAGAGCCCGGTTCGGGAGACTCGTGACCACGAGAACGCTGCGAGGGACTCGGCGGCCCCGGCCGCGCCGGCGGGCGCGCCCGGATTTGAGCTGCGTCCCGTCGCGCGCCCGTTGGATGTCCGGCCACAACTGGAGACGCTCGAGCAGCGCCCGAGCCTCCTTCGTGGTCTGGATGTTCTCGACCGGATCCTCGAGGATGAGCGGGAGATGGAGACCGTCGGGAAGGTCGTGGCCCCGAGCCGTCACGAGCGACGTTTCCCGGGTGGCCGCGAGCGCAGAGGCGAATGCCAACCTCGATTCCTTTCGGTTGATCTTCTTGGTCCAGATCCGGTCCACGCGCGGAGGATGTGCCGGTCGACCTCCGACCGTGTTCGGCGCCTGGGCGCCCCGCATCGAATCCATGAGTCTCGGAGAACGAGAGACGCCCTTCCCCTTCCCCGACCAGCGCGTCGAGTGGCGGAGTCCGCCGGTCAGCGATGTACCGTAGGGCTGCCTCCGGTGGGACTGGGCGGCGACGACCGCTCGGCGAATCAGATCCGGGCGCACGGCCTGGGAGAAGGCGAGAGGAAGGGTCACCTGATGGGTCCCGGCCTTTCCGTCGAGGCCGACGATGTGGACGCGGTGGTGGGGTGCGACATGCTCGACCGGCGTCGCGGGTTCCGCCGCCGTCGTGCTCGACATCAGGCCCCCTGCTTCGAGCGGGTGCTGAGATAACGAATGTCGACTTTCTCCACCGTCGCGACCTTGCTGCGGAGCGGGGTGCGGAACCGGAGGAGTCGCTTGGCGGGGCCGGGAACCGATCCGTGAAGGAGGATGCAGGTGGTTCGGACTTCGCCGTAATGCGGGAAGCCGCCGGCGGGAGTGATCGGGTCCGCGCGCGGGTCGCGAACGACCCGGAGCACGCGCATGTTGAACTGGGTTCGTCGGTGGTAGCCCTGTTGCCCGGCCTGCGGGATCCGGTAGGTCACGAAGCTCGGGTTGTGCGGTCCGAGCGTTCCGATCATTCGCCGGTGCTTGGAGTTCTTGCGCGGCTGCAGCTTGACCCCCCAGCGTTGGATATGGCCCTGGAACCCGAACCCCTTGGTGACGCCCAGGACGTCGAGGAACTCGCCTTCCTTCGTGAGCTCCTCGGCCGTGATCTCCTTGCCGAGCGAGGCGAGGGCAAAGGCGCGCCGCTCGTCAAACTTTTCGCCGGAGATGCGGACCTCGAACAGGGAGGGGGTCTTCGAGCCCATCCCCGTGATCATGTGGGGCTGGGTGTAGACGATCAGGCGAACTTCGTCACCGGTCGCCTGGCCGAACGCGGCGAGCGCTTCCGGACCGCTCTCGGAATGGGTCGGGATCTTCCGATCCAGCTCCTCGATCAGTCCTCCGCCCCAGACCTCAGCCACGACGTGGCGGCCGTAGGGGGTGCTCGCGTACACCCGGGCTCCCGCCGCACGAAGCGGGGGCACCTCGATGACGGTGACCGGCACGGAGACTTCTTGTCCGGCGGTGGTCGACCGCTTTCGATAGTCGACCATGAAGGCGTGGGTCATGCCGACCTTGAAGCCGGCGAACCCTTCGAGCGCGGGTTGCTTGGGGCCGGGCGCCCAGGAGCGAATCCGCGGGACCGGCCGTACGGAACGGGAACGCGGTGAAAAGGCGAGAGAACCTCGCCGTGGACGATGACGGGCCATGTGTCGATAGGGGGTCCTGCCTCCGGTGGGGACGGGGGAGAAAGGTACCCTATATAACCCCACCTAAGGAGAATGCGGAAATCTCGCCGGAGCGGCGCGTCGTCTCGGCGAGCGAGACGAGTTCGCGGCCCGGCGCACCGAACGCGCGCGTAGAGAACTCCGCTCCGGCGCGGCCCTTCTCCCCCCACCGTTCGCAGGTCTCGAGGACCGGCCCGTTCCCCGCCTTCGGGCCGAGCCCGACCTAGATCAACGCCAGTTCGCGTCCGGCTTTTTCGAAGGCGCCGATGGCGAACGTAACGTCCTCCTCCGAGAGGGCCGCGTTCATGATCGTTCGGATCCGAGCCCGATCCTTCGCGACCATCGGGAAAACGATCGGGAGCGCGAACACGCCCAGCTCGAACAGCCGTTCGCTCATCCGCCGCGCCTTCGAGCTCTCTCCGACGATCACGGGGGTGATCGGCGTCTCACTCTGGCCCGTGTCGAACCCGAGGTCGCGCATCGCCGTCTTGAACCGTCGCGTGTGACGCCAGAGGCGTTCGACGTGTTCGGGCTCGTGCTCGAGCACGTCCACCGCCGCGATGCACGCCGCCGCGACCGCCGGAGGATGGGACCCGCTCAGCAGCCAGGTGCGCGATTTGTTGAACGCGAATCGGCGCAGGTTCTTCGAGCCGGAGATGTGGCCGCCGACCACGCCGAACGCCTTGGAGAACGTCCCCATCTCGACCTGCACCCGGTCTCGACCGAGGTGGAAGTGGGAGACGATCCCGCGGCCGCCGTCGCCGAGCACGCCTTCCCCGTGCGCATCGTCCACGTAGACCATCGCGCCGTGCTCGGCCCCGAGCGCGGCGATCCGGTCGAGGGGAGCGATGTCGCCGTCCATCGAGAAGACGCCGTCGGAGATGATCAGGATGCGTCGGTAGTTCGGCGCGTGATGTTCCGCCTCGTCCAGGAGCCGCGCGAGGTCGTCCATGTCGCAGTGCTTGTAGACGCTCCGCTCCGCCCGGGAGAGTCGGACCCCATCGACGATGCTCCCATGGTTCAATGCGTCACTGATGACCAGGTCGCCCTCCCCGACGAGCTGGGGGATCAACCCGGAGTTGGTGGCGAATCCGGACTGGTAGACCAGCGACGCCTCCGCCCCCTTGAACCGAGCGAGCCGCTCCTCGAGCTCCACGTGCAGGTCCATCGTCCCGGCGATCGGGCGGACCGAACCAGACCCTACCCCGTGCGTCCGGATCGCCTCGATGGCGGCCTCCTTCAGCTTGGGATGGTTGGAGAGTCCGAGGTAATTGTTCGAGCAGAACATGAGGACCTTTTTCCCGTCGACCGTGCACCACGGGGAGCTTGGCCCGCCGAGGACCCGTAACTTCCAATCCAGTTCGGCGGCGACCAGCTGGTCGACCTCCTCCCCTAGGAAGCGGTCGGGATCCCGGGTCACCGGCTCACCATCGTGCCTCGAGCGACACCTTCGCGGCTTGGGTCGAATCGATCAGGTCCATCGCGCGGGCGAGCTCCGGGATCGGGACTCGGTGCGTGATGATCTGGGCGACCTTCTCCCGGAAGGCCGGGATGGCCAGGAGACCTTTGACCTGGAACCAGGTCTCGAACATCCGGCGACCGAAGATGCCGTGGACCCGCGCCGCCTTGAAGATGAGCGCGCTGTCCACATCGATCGTCGTCGGCCGGTCGAGAAGGCCGAGGAGCGAGACGCGCCCCCCCGGGGTGAGGGCGTCGAAGACGAGGGCAAAACCGCTCGGGTGCCCGGACATCTCGCACGCAACGTCCACCCCTCGACCGTAGGTGGCGTCCCGGATCGTCCGAACGATACGATCACCCTCCTCCACCGGATTGAGCACGAGGTCCGCGCCCATTTTCCGGGCGAGATCGAATCGGACCCGGTTCACCTCGGTCGCGATCACCTTCTCCGCCCCGAGCGACTTCGCCACGGCGATCGCCAGCAATCCGATCGGGCCGGCCCCCGTGATGAGTACGGTCTTTCCGGCGATGTCCTCCAGGTTGTCCTCCGGAAGGAGCGAGTGGACCGCGTTGCCGAGCGGTTCCTGCATCGAGGCGATGGCCGGATCCAATTTCGGGTCGTTCTTCCAAGCGTTGAGTTCGGGCAGTACCGCATACTCCGCGAACACGCCGTCGCGGTCGACCCCCAACACCTGCACGTTCGCGCAAATGTGCATGCGGCCGGTCTTGCACTGATAGCACGTACCGTCGACGATGTGGGTTTCCGCCGAAACGTGGTCCCCCACCGCCAGGCTCCGGACCCGCTTCCCGACCTCAACGACCTCGCCGCTCAGCTCGTGTCCGAAGATCATCGGGACCTTACGGACCCGTTCTTCCGCCCAGGCGTTCCATTTCCAGATGTGGACGTCGGTCCCACAGATGGACGAAGCCCGGACGCGGACCAGGACCTCGTCGTCGGAGGGGGTCGGGGTCGGCACCGTCACGACCTCTCCACCGGGTCCCCGGTGGGCCTTGACCACGGCCTGCACGAATCTCCTCGACCCGGAGAGAAGAGGGCGAGTTTAACGATTCGTGCCTGCGGCCGGACCCAGCGATCGTCGTCTCTCGTACCACGGTCCCGGTCGGTCGCGGGCCGTCCGAACGCGCTCCGGGTCTGGTTACCCCGCCCCCATCACGTGCGTAAATACTCTGCGACGCTTTTCCTAGACGATGGCACGCGCAGAGCCCCCACCCGACCCATCCGAGGTGAACCCGTCCCGCCTGTGGACGGTGGAGGAGGCCAACGCGAGGGTACCCGAGCTCGAAGAGCTGTTGCCCCGCCTCCGGGCATGGACCGTGCGCCTGGGCGAAGTCCACACCGAGTTGCGTCGGCTGCAGGAGTTCTGGGGAAAGGAGATCGACGCCCCGGACCATGCCGACCACGAACGGAAGAACCAACTCGACTCGGAGTGGGCGAATCTCACCCAGCGTCTCGAGGAATCGGTGGGGTCGCTCCAGCGGGAAGCCATCGAACTCCGGGATGTCGAGTCCGGGCTGGTCGACTTCTACGGATATGTCGGCGGCGAGGTCGTTTACCTCTGCTGGCTCCGAGGGGAGCCGGAGGTCGCGCACTACCACACGCTCACCACGGGGTTCCGCGCGCGGCGACCGCTCCCCTCCGCCCGCCATGCGGCGCCCACCGGCCGCGGCGGTCCCACCTAAGGCACTTCGTCCGCGTCGAGCCGCCGGGCCCCTCGGGCCAGTCGGCCGTGGTCGACCTTCGGCAGTCCCATTTCAACACGGAAATCGTTCACCGAGGCCGGGGCGAATCCGGCGTAGTGATTGTTGAAGAACACGAATGCCATCTGCGCGGTGTCACGGACGTCGCGGAGCCGGGCCGCCCAGAGCGCGGTGACCGGGGACCGGTCCACGCGGACCTCGCCGTGGGAGGCGGCGGGGATCGTTTCGTGATCCCCGATGAAACGGAGGTAGACGAAATCGGCCGTCCTCTCGGGGGGTACCTCGACGTACGTGAGATAGGACCAGGCGAGGGCGATGTGCCGGTCGCGGAGGTTCTTCAGCAACCATTCCCGGACCTCTCCCTGGAACCAGCCGGCTTCGCGAAGTTCGACCGCGTACCGTGGGCCGGACTCGAGGGCATCGAGCAGGCCGGTGAGGAACTCCTGGGAACGCCCGGGCCGAACCCACGGCGGAAACTGGAGGAGGATCGCGCCGAGCTTTTCGTTCAATCGTCGCGCCGTGGCCACGAAGTTCGCCACGGCCTCCGTATCGACCGGGACTTTCGGGTCGAGAAGGTCGCGGGGAAACTTGAGCGTGAACCGGAATTCGGGCGGCGTCTTCCGGCGCCAACCCTCGACCATGGTCGGCGGCGGACTCCGATAGTAGGTCGAGTCCACCTCGACCGTGTCGAACAGTTTCGCGTAGACCGACAGACGTTCCCCGTCGGCCAGCCCCCGGGGGTAGACCCGGCCGGCCCACGCGTCCGAGGTCCACGACGAGCACCCGACTCGGAGCTCCATCGTGCCGGCCGGTACGCCGCCGGGGGCCAAAACCCCTGGGTCGTTCGACACCGTCAGTCCGGTGCCGCGTCGATCATGCCCATCTCGATGGCGCGGATTCCGAGGGCAAACCCACCGATCGCCGCGACGAGCGCGCTGGCCACCAAGAGGATCGGGAACGGGTCCCCGAGGTCGAGAAAGACCAGCGCCAAGGGCGCGAACAGGCCGGCGCCGCCCCCGACCACTCCGAGCGCCGGGCGATCGGAACGGAGCGTCAGGATCGCCGCCGCGCCGGCGATCGCGGCGACCAGACCCAGGAGCACAACGCCCCCGCCGATCGCCGCGACAAAGGTCTCCAGGTTCACGAACGGAGTGACCGAGCCCAGCGTCCCGTTCGAGACGTTGCCGGCAACGAGGGTCACATCGAGCTCGCTCGAGCCCGCCGAATAGACCGAGGAGAGGAAGATGTCGACCGTCTCCGGAGCGAACCCGGGGAACGAGACGTTGACGGCGATCCCCCCCGTAGGTAAGTGATTGAGGACGAACGCACCGTCGATCCCGGAGCTGGTCGAATAATTGTGGCCCGCTTCGTCGGTCGCCACGACCAACGCTCCGATCGCGGCATAGGGATTTGACCCGCCGCTCGGTTGAAGGGTGATCGTGCCCGAGACGGAGAAGCTCGCGGGGACGGTCGCGGCGACCGCGTAGTACCCCAGGGTCCCGGCGAGGACCGCGGCGATGATCGCGACGCTCACGAGGGCGCCCGCCGCGGCCCGGCTCGCGCGCCACCGGGGAACCCGAGGGGTCGGAAGGTAGGGGTAAAGGCCGGGAATGACTTCCCAACTGTAGAGCGGAGGCGGGTCGCGGGGGAGGACCACCGGCACCGGGGCGTGACAATGGGGGCACGGGAACCATTGCGTCGGGGGCGACGGACTCGGGAGGACCGTGACCGGGCCCCCACAGGCCGGACATCGGACGCTGATCACCGGCGGCCCCATCCGAGCCCGCGGACCCCCTCCGGGGTCTTAGCGTTGCGTCCGCGATTTGGAAAGCGGCACATTCGGGTCGTCGGCGTGGACGACGGGGCGTTCGGTCGCGACGACCGGTGGGCGCCGGTCGCGGCCGTCGCCGTCGCTGCCCCGGACCGGATCGAGTCCGTCCGCCTCGGTCGTGTGAGGGTCGACGGCCGGGACGCCACCAACGTGGTCCTCCGCCTCGTTCGGGCCACCGGCGGGCTCGAGGGACTTAATGCGGTCCTACTGGACGGCGCCGTGGTCGGCGGATTCAACATCATCGACCTGGACCGGCTGCACGGCGGGCTTCGAGTCCCGATCGTAGCCGTGACCCGTGTAAAGCCGGATTTCCGGGCCATCCGGGCGGCCCTCCGCAAATGGTTTCCCCGGGACGCCGCCCGGCGGGAGGAGCTCCTCCGGCGTCATCGCCTCTTCCCGATGCCCCGACCGGGGCCGCCGCTGTACCTCACGGCGGTCGGTTGCCGTCGGGCCGATGCCGTTCTCCTTGTGCGCCGGACGGTCGTTCGGGGCCATGTTCCCGAACCGCTCCGGATAGCGCACATGGCCGCTTCGGCTGCCGGTCCGTTCGTTTCCGATTCGGACCGAAAGATTATGCGCCGGCGCGCCGGTCCGACCTCGGGCCTGTAGCTTAGCCCGGACGAAGCACTGGCCTTCTAAGCCAGAGAACTCGGGTTCAAAGGCCTCCGGCGGGACCCGCCCGAGGCGGAAACTCCCGACAGGCCCGCCTGTTACCCCGCACTCACTTCCGCCGCGCACCGCGCGCAGAGGATCCCTCGCGTACCGGGGGGCAATGGGTCTCCGCAGAGGGGACACGAGGCCCGCGCGTCCGCCGCCGCGATCAACTCCTGAACGCTCGTTCGCAGGGCGGGATTCGACCCACCGGGGGTCGGGGCGGCGGTCCCGTCGGCGACCAGCACCGGGGGCGCGAACGCATCGAGCTTCGGGCGGTAGGTGCCGGTCCTCCGGTCGTACGTCGCAAAGCCCCGGTCCGCCAAGCCCTGCATCGCCGAGTCGACCGTCTCTCGGACCCCTCCGAAGACGTGGGTCATTTCGACCGCGGTCAAGCCCTGCGATTCGACGAGGACGGTGAGCGCGCGGGCCGCGAGCAGGGGCATGTCGCCCCGCCCAACCGCCCGGTCCACCTTCCAGCTGAGGCGGGAGGTGCGAGGGACCCGACGGGGGGGCGCGAGACGCCCGGCTCTCAGGTCCGCCAACAGCAGGGAGCGGACCAGATCGAGCTCGTAGGCGATCCGTTCTTCCGGGAAGTACAGGAGGATCGCGACCGAGAACGGGATGAGGCCCCGACTCCGGCACGCCAGGATGCCCTCCTGCCAGGACCGGATCGTGGTGGGAAGCGCGACGCGGGGGCCCCCGCTCGCCGCTCGATCTTCCTCGGCCTGGGTGCGGGCGAGATAGTGCTCGCGCAGGAGAAATCGGGCGATCACCCGGATGGGTGCGCCACCCCCCAAGGGATGGACGTCGGCACTCCCGTCGGCAGCGAAGACGATCTTCTCGAACGGGCGGAGGAACTCCCACACGGCGCCCGCGGCGGGCGGAGGGTCGAGCCGGACCTCCATCGAATCCGCACCGGCCTTCGGGTCGGCCACGAGGTCGTAGAACGTGGCGAACTCCTTCCCATCCGCCCTCAACCGGAACGGTGCCAGGGGGGTTCGGCGGCGGGCGAGGTACTCCTCGTACGTCCGCCCGAGGGCGCGCTCGGAGAACGAACTATGCCGCTCTTGGGCCACGTCGTGGGCGAGCTTGTTGAGCTCAGGAAGTGGGACGACCGCCATTTGTCTTCCGGGTATCGATGACATGCTCGTAGAGGGAGATAAACCGTCGGGCCATCGATTCGAGGGAGGCATTGCGGGCGACCTCCTCGCGGGCGCGGGCGCCGAGCGCGCGCCGCTCGGACGGGTCCTCGACGAGTTCGACCAACATCCGGGCGAGGGCGCCCGGTTCGAGGACCGGAACCGTTCGACCCGTCCTCCCATCCTCGACGAGCTCCGCCGCGCCTCCGGTCGCGGGCGCGACCACCGTAGTGCCGCAGGCCATCGCCTCCAGCAAGGCGACGCTCGAGGTGTCGCTGGTCGAGGGGAGTACGAACACATCGCTCTGACTCAGGAGCGCGGGTTTTTCTTCCTCCGCCACTGGCCCGATGTACCGGACCCGGGTGCGAAGACGGTCGTCGGAGGCGATGCGAGCGCGGACCGCCCGTTCTTCGGGACCCGCGCCTCCGACGATCCCGACGAGATCGCTCGACCCCGCCGCTTCCGCTACGGCATCCAGGAAACGGTGTACCCCTTTGTCGACGGTCAATCGGCCGAGGTAGGTCACGAGAGGGCGAGGCGGAAGGCCGCACCGAACCCGCCAGTCCGGCACCGCGAGTCCGGGGCCGAACCGGCCGACATCCACGCCATTCGGGACGACCTCCACCGGACGACGGAACGGTTTCCGCACGCTCGCCTCGAGAGCGGCCCGGGCCGCAACGGAGGGCGCTGTGGCCAGATCGCACCGCCAGTACAACCCGAGACTCCACCACCAGGCGACGCGGAAGAACTGCGGGACCAGAAATTTCGACGGCACCGAAGCCTGCATTTCGCGGATGTTGGTGTGGAACGTGCCGACCAGCGGCCGGTCGAACCGGCGCGAAGCGAGGAACCCCCCGCTCCCAATCCCCCCCGGCGAATGGACGTGAAACACGTCGACGCCGGAGAGACCTCGGGTCTCCCGGGCTACGCTGAACGGAAAGATCGGCCAGCGGTACTGACCGTACAGCGGCACCGCGACCGAACGCACCCGGCGGACCGGTATGCCGTCCTCTTCCGTTTCCTCCGAGGCCGCTCCGTTCCGCATCTGCGGAGCAAAGACGCGGACCCCCACTCCCATCCGAACGAGCGTACGGGCGAGGCCGCCCGTGATCTCCGCGACCCCGTCGCGCATCGGCGGATAGGAATCGGTGAAGAACGCGACCTGCACGGAGGGAAGTGCCTCGGGTCGTCCCGTGGCCCTCCCAGTTCCTATGTCTATCGGTGGAACCGCCGCGGCCGCGCCGGGGCACCGGACGGGTCAGGCGACGGACTGGAACGCCCGCTCGAGCCGGCTCATCTCTTTCAGGTCCAGCGCGCGCGCATCGACGGACGCGAGCAGGGCGGAACCGGTGGTGCTGACCTGGTTGCCCAGCCACTGGACGAACCGGAGCGTCGTCTCGAGGGAATGTTCGGTCGCGAGAAACTCGAGGGCGTCGAGGTACACGAGGGCACCGCCGGGCGCTTCGGTCGGCTCGCGGAGTCGCCCTCCGATCTCCCCGGGCCCCGGGGCGACCCGGTCCGGTCCGTCTCCCCCCGAGATGATCGGGATGACGATGCGTTGTTCCGGCCGCAGCTCGGGTAGCTCGGGAGGGTGCAACGAAAGGAGGACGACCCGGGGGAACTGCGTCGCGGACTCGTGCAGCAGGTCGAGCGCCCGTCGGGGGCGCTCCTCCCGGATCAGAAGACTCCCTCCGGTGGTGACCCGGAGCACGACCGGTGGCGGGGTCCCGATCGGCGCGAGCCACGGCCGAGCGCCGACCGGAGGTCGGAGCAACGACGCCCACGCGGGTTGGCGGGGGGGGGCGAGCATGCTCCGCCGCTTCAGTTCGACCTCCTCGGGAAGGCGGGCGAGTCGGCTTTCGATCAACATCCGGAGCTCGGCGGTCGTGTGGCCCCGGGAGGCGTGGCCGAGGACCTCGCGGAGCGCGCTCCGAACGCCTTCCCCGTAGCCGGCGGCGTAGGTGCCGGCGAACTCCTCGTCCTTGGGTCCATCCTCGGCCGGCAGCCGGGGGGCGCCGTCCCGGCGGCTGGGAGCGCTCACGCGGAGACCCGGTCCGTGGGCGCGGCCGTCTCGACCGGGACGGTCGGGCCCCGACTCGGGGGACGGACGTCCGACTCGAGCGCGGGACTGAACTTGTACCCGTAGTGGATCACGCCCGCCTTGCCCTCTTCCCGGAGCTTCCGGAAGGTGGCGCGGACCTTGAGGCCGATCTGGACCTCGCCCGGCGAAATGTCGACGACCTGTCCCGTCAGGACCGGCCCCTCGACCGTCTTCACGAGCGCCATCACGTACGGGACCTGCATCTCGAACCCTTCGGCCGCGTCGTGGACGACCGTGAACGAGAAGACTTCCCCGTCCCCGGACAGTTGGAATGGGACCATCTTCTCGAGGGTCTGGCGGTGGTGCGGGCACGTGGGGCAGACCGCCCGCGGCGGGAAGTAGACGGTCCCGCAGATCGTGCAGTTGGAGCCACCCAGATTGTACCGTCGGGGCGTTTCGCGCCAGAATCGTGCGATCGACATCGTTCCTCCCTAGTCGGCCCTCTCGAGAAGGTGGACGGCGCTGGTGGCTCCCGTACCCCCGACGTCATGCGCGAGGGCCAGGGTCGCGCCGCTGACCTGGCGCTCCTTCGCCTCGCCCCGAAGTTGTCGGACCAACTCGACGACCTGCGCGACTCCGACGGCGCCGAACGGTCGACCCTGGGCCTTGAGGCCGCCCGACGGATTGATGACCAGTGCCCCTCCGGGGGCAAACCGGCCCGTCTCGAACTCGGGACCGGCCCGGCCTTTCTCGACGAACCCCAAATCCTCGAGGGCGAGCAAGGCACTGATGGTGTAGGCATCGTGCACCTCGGCGACGGTCACGTCTCCGGGGGTCCGTCGGGCCCGTTGGAACGCCCGGCGGGCAGCGACGACCGTCGACTCGAGGGTCGTAACGGACGCGCGGTGCTGGACCGCCATCGTATCGCAGGCGACTTCGCTCGCCGCGATCCGTACCGGCGTGTCGGTGTACTTTCGGGCCACGTCCAACGGACCGAGTACCACCGCGGCGGCGCCGTCCGAGAGCGGCGCGCAATCGAGCATCCCGAGAGGCTCGGCCACCTCGCCGGCGCCGACGACCTGCTCGACGGTGAGCTTGTTCCGGTAGTGCGCGAGGGGGTTCTTCGAACCGTTCTGGTGCATCTGCACCGCCACGCGGGCCAGCTGCTCCCGGGTGGTGCCGAACTCGTGCATATGTCGGCGGGCGATCAGCCCCCACAGGGCGGGCAGGGTGGCCCCGAACACCACCTCCCACTCGTGGTCGGCGGTGGAGCTGATGATCTCGTTCGCGGTCGTGTCCAGAACGTCGGTCATCTTTTCGGCCCCTCCGACCACGACGAAGTCGTACAGACCGCTCGCGACCGCGAGGAATCCCTGGTGGAGGGCGAGCGACCCCGAAGCGCCACCGCCCTCGACCCGGACCGCGGGGAGATGGCGACCCGCGAGCCCGGCATAGTCGAGGATGAGGGGGGCAATGTGCTCCTGGTCCAGCAGGGATCCCGACGCCATGTTCCCCAAGAAGAGTCCGCCGAGATCGCCGCTCCCCAGCTTGGCGTCGACGAGCGCCTGAAGTCCCGCCTCGATCCCGATCTCCCGGAACGAGCGGTCCCACAGTTCCCCGAACTTCGTCTGACCCACGCCGAGGACGGCCACCTCACGCATCGCTAACTCCCTCCCATGTGGATCTTGCCGCGGAACTTCGCGTAGACCGCATACGGGATCTCGACCCCTCCGTCCAGGTACTCCTGGATCAGGCGGCCGTACGACCGGTCGAACGACGCGATCGCATCGGTCGCTTCCAGGTCGAACGCGTCCGACCCGGCCCCGGACCCATACCCGACCATCAGGATCCTCTCCCCGGGTTTCGCGTGGTCGAGCACGTTCGCGAGTCCGATGAGGGCGGCCCCGGAATAGGTGTTGCCGATGTACGGCGTAACGAGCCCGTACCGCATCTGCGCTTCCGAGAATCCCAGCTGCTTTCCTACGCGTTGGGGGAACTTGCCGTTCGGTTGGTGGAAGACAACATGCTGGTAGTCCTTCGGTGCGGAGCCGACCGCCTCGAACATCCGGTTGGCACACTCGGTGACGTGGCGGAAATAGGCGGGCTCTCCCGTGAAGCGCCCCCCGTGGCTCGGGTACCGTTGGCCCTCGCGCCGCCAGAAATCGGGAGTGTCCGTGGTGTACGACAGGGTACGATGGACGCGAGCGATGATGTTCTCGCGACCGATCACGAACGCGGCGCCTCCGGCGCTCGCCGAGTACTCGAGCGCGTCGCCCGGAGCCCCCTGGGAGGTGTCGGTCCCGATCGCGACCCCGTACCGGATCATGTGCGAACCGACCATGCCCAGGCACGTTTGGATCGCCGCCGTGCCGGCTTTGCACGCGAATTCGAAGTCGGCGGCGGTGAGATTCGGCGTGGCGCCCACGGCTTGGGAGACCACGGTGGCGGAGGGCTTGACCGCGTACGGATGCGATTCGGAACCCACGTAGAGCGCCCCGATCTGCTGGGGGTCGATCGCCCCCCGGATGAGGGCGGTCCTCAGGGCCTCGGTCGAAATGGTGATCGTGTCCTCATCGGGGGCGGGGACGCTCTTCCGGAGGACGTTTAGCCCCAGGCCCATCCCTTCGCCGTCGGTCCCCCACACCTTACCGATCTCGGTCGGCGTGATGCGGTACCTCGGCACGTACGCCCCATAGCTCACGATCCCTGCGTCCATGTGTCCCTCCGCGACCTCCCTAGAGCTCCTCGAGCCGTTCGAGAACGGCGGGCGCTGCGAGGGAGGTCGTGAGGAGTGGGATGTTCTCCACCTCGGAAAGGCGGACGGCCAGGGCGTCGACCCGGCCGGGGTTCGCGAAAACGACGGCCGCGGGCTTGAGAGGATGAGCGCGGATCGCCACCATCGGGGAGCGACCGTACTTCACATTTGCGAATACGAGCGCCCGCTGGGTGGTCCAACCGTACACCTCGACGAACCGGGACGCGTCAATGGAGAGGATCGCCCGGGGGGCATCCAGAACGGTGAATCCGTGGATGTCGCGGTGCAGGTCGACCCGGCTGACCGGACGAGCTTCCAACCGGTCCGCGAGCGCGCGGAGCGGGATCGCGACCGCGAACTCCCGGAGCCCGAGGATGCCGTCGGAGTGGGAGCGGACTCCGAGGCGCTGACCCACTTTGCTACCGGTCTGCGCGTCGATCGCGAGCAGGCCGTCGACGTACCGACGAATGAATCCTGCGCCCGGACTGGCCCGGCGCTCGGACTCGTAGTCCGAGATCACCGAGGGTACGGTGGTGAGTTGCTTCGCCAAGTCTCGCTGGGAGACGCCAAAATCCTCCCGCCACTTCCGGAGGGTCCGGCCCGGGTGGGGAGAGAGGACCACCTCTCCTGCGATCTTCTCCCGGATCTCGCCTTCCACGATCGGGGTCGAGGATTTTGTCCGTATAAAGCGGCTCGGTTCGTGTCGGTGCCCCGTCTCGACACTTGCCGATGTCCGGACCACGGATTGAGGAGAGTGGACCGGGCGAGAATTTCCGGCCCGGAGGGGCGTACCTCGGGCCCTTTGAACTCGCGACCTCTACCTTGCCAAGGTAGCGATCTTCCGCTGATCTACCGGCCCACTGGGGGTGCGGACGCCCGGCGCGGGATAAATGCTTCTCCGCGGGCGCCCCTCCACGAGTTCTCCTTGAGGCTCTCTTCGTCGCGCGGCCG
Source organism: Thermoplasmata archaeon (assembly GCA_022750355.1). GTDB lineage: Archaea > Thermoplasmatota > Thermoplasmata > Lutacidiplasmatales > UBA184 > Lutacidiplasma. The sequence goes on along the minus strand of JAKIVW010000016.1, from coordinate 5,724 downwards.
GACTCGTCGTGAGAGGCCACCCCGCGTGGGTGCGCTCAATGCCGGACCCGGGCCGAGGAGGGCTCGAACCTCGACGTCCTCTTTCCGGATAGGCTCATATGCGTGCGACCGTCTTCAGGGCTCGATGACCGACGGCTCTGCCGGCGACCCGATCGGAATGCTCCTGAAGAGCGCCGGGGACCTACTTCGACCGGAGGAACTGGTCCGAGAAGCCACGCGCGACATCGTCAAGGAAGAGATCCGGCGCCACCTCGAGAAAGTGCTGCACGAGGACCCGAAGCTCGCCCAAGACCTCAAAGACTCGGTGCGCCAATTGCTCGAGGCCCGGGCCACCGAGTACGCGGCCCTCGTCCGGGTCGGTGCGGCGACGGCCCGCCTCGGGTTGGCTTCGCTCCCGCCGGACGTCCGCCGCGCCCTGATGGAGGATATCGTCAACCTCCTGTCGAAGGAGATCGGCCACATCGTCGAGAGGTCTCTCTAAGATGCGGATGGCCCCGGACGAGGTCCGGATCTACGAGATCAAACGCGTCGACGTCGAGGGCGCTCTCGTCATCGATGGATTCCCCTCCGTGGGACTCGTGAGCTCGATCGTCGCGAACTACCTCATCGACACCCTCGAGATGGAACAGATCGGGATCGTGGAGTCTCCCGCGTTCCCCACCGTCTCGCTCGTGCGCGACGGGATCCCGCAGCACCCGGTCCGGATCTATGCCGGAAAACCACCTACCGACCGGGCGGGACGCGGTGCGGACAAGCTCGTGGCCTTCGTCTCGGAGTTCCACCCCTCCCCCGCCATCATCCATCCGCTCGCGAACGCGATCATGGATTGGGTCCAGGAACAACGCTGCTCGCTCCTCGTTTCCCCCGAAGGCCTCGTGGTCGAGGCGGACCCGGGGCGAGGGAAGGGCCACGCCCCCCGCCTCAACGACGTCAAGGTCTACGGCGTCGCCAGCACGCGGAAGGCGCGCGAACTCTATATCGAACCGAATGCGATCCCGTTCGCGGAAGGGGTCATCACCGGGATCGCCGGGGTCCTGCTCAACGAGGGCCGACGCCGCGGGTTCGACGTTCTGACGTTCCTCGCCGAGGCGCAACCGGATTATCCGGACGCCCGCGCCGCGGCCAAGGTGCTGGAGACGATCAACCGGATCCTCCTGCATACGCCGCTCGACCCCGTCCCCCTCTATGCCGAGGCCGAGCGGATCGAACAGCAGCTCCTCTCGATCCAGCGACACGCCGCGGACCGGACCCTGACCGAGGGGACGAAGCAGCCTTCGTCGCAGCCGATGTACCGCTGAACGGAATGCGCTCGAGGAGCTCTCGCACGCCGGCGATCAGAGCGTCCACGTCCGCCGGGCGACTGTAAAGGTAGAACGAGGCGCGAACGTTCCCCGGGATCCCCCGTTCCGCGTACCACGAGTGGACGCAGTGTCGTCCGGATCGGACCATCACGTCGTGGCCCTCGTCGAGGAACAGCGCCGCGTCATTCGGGTCGATCCCGTCCAACGTGAAGGCCACCACGCTCGGCCGTCGCTCGGGATCCCGGGGACCGAGCAGGCGGACTCGCGGCTCCCCCGCCACCGCATCAGTGAAGCGACGATTGAGGGCAATCTCCCGCGCGCGCATCTCGGCCGAGTCGAGGCCGGCCAGATACTCGAGGGCGGCGCCGGACCCGATCACGCCCGCGTAGTTCTGAAGCCCGGCCTCGAACCGAAACGGAGGAGGGCGGAGCTCGTGGTCCGTGAGCGTGCTCCATTCCACCGTCTCGCCGCCGAGGAGTAATGGCCGGAGCGTGGCGAGTGGTCCGGGGGCGGCGGCGAGGACTCCCGTGCCGGTCGGTCCGAGCATCTTGTGCCCCGATACCGCGTAAAAATCGATCCCCACGCGGTCGAGCTCCTGCGGCTCGTGCGGTGCGGCCTGGCAGCCGTCGATCAAGACGAGGGCCCCTCGGTCGTGGGCGCGCTCGGTGATCTCGCGGACCGGGAGCGTCTGCCCGTCCAGGTTGGAGGTCTGGAACAAACTGACCAGTCGGATCCCGCGGGCGAGTCGTTCTTCGAGGAGGTCCCGGTCGAAATCTCCCGAATCCGACAGGGGAAGGATCTCGATTCGGATTCCACGTTCGGTCGCCAACCGTTGCCAGACGACGAGGTTCGAATTGTGCTCCCGGTCGGAGATGAGGACTCGCTCGCCCCGTTTCCAATCCAAACCCTGGGCGACCAGGTTGATCGCCTCGGTCGAGTTCCGCAGGAAGACGACGGAGTGCGGGTCGGCGCGGCCCAAGCGCCGGGCGAACCCAGCTCGGGCGGCTTCGTACCGGCGGCCCACCTCCTCGGCAAACCGATGAAGGCTCCGGCCCCCGCATCCGGGGAAATCGCGATAGTATTCTTGCATGGCATCGAGCACCGACTGCGGCACGAGCGACATGCAGGCCGAGTCGAGGTACACCGGTGATTTCCCATCGGGGCGTTCGCGGAGGGCCGGAAAATCCGCACGGCGATCGTCCAGGCTCATTGGCCGCCACCCTGAAGCCCTTCGGCTGCCGCCGCGAGGGTGGCGGCTCCGATCGCCAGTGCCCGCTCGTCCGGAGCGAACGTGGCCGAGTGGAGACTGGTCGAGTGCCCGGGGATCCCGACGCCGAGTCGGAGGAACGTTCCCGGTACTCGCTGAAGATACTGGGAGAAGTCTTCGGCGCCCATGATCGGATATTCCACCTCGACGGCCCGCTGCTTTCCAAATTCCCGCCCGAGAGCGGCGGCGACCGTTCGGGTCGCTTCCGGGTGGTTGATCACCGCGGGGTATCCGTGGATGTATTCGATCCGGACCCGCGCTCCGACGCTCGCGGCGACCGCGCGCACCCGACGCCGGAGCGCGGCCTCCATCGTCTCGCGGGTCGTCGGATTGAGGGTCCGGACCGTCCCCTCCAGGACCACCTCGTCGGGGAGGATGTTGTTGCGCGTCCCTCCGTGTACCGAACCGACACTGACGACTACCGGGTCGAGGGGATCTCGGATCCGACTGACGAGCGTTTGTAGGGCGATCACGATCTCGCTCGCCACCACGATCGCATCGGGGCCCTGGTGCGGAGTGGAGGCGTGGCCCCCGTGCCCCCGGACGGTCAGCCGGAAATGGTCGGCCGCGGCCATGAACGACCCGACCTTCCAGCCGATGCTACCGAGAGGAACTCCGGGTTCCACGTGCTGGCCGACGATGAAGTCGACCTTTGGGTCCTCGAGGCATCCTCGTTCGATGAGGGGCAGAGCGCCGCCTCGCCCTCCCTCCTCCTCGGCGGGTTGGAAAATCAGCTTCACCGGGCCGGCGAGCGGCCGGGGGCTCCGCGACAGGATGGCGGCGGCCCCTAGGAGGCATGCCATGTGCACATCGTGACCGCAGGCGTGCATGCGTCCAGGGTGTTTGGACTCGAAGGCGAGACCGGTTCGCTCCGTGATCGGGAGGGCGTCCATATCGGCCCGAAGCGCGACGACTGGCCCGGGGCGGCCGGCGCCGATGAGACCGACCACGCCCGCCGTGTCATCGAAGGTCCGGTACGGAACGTTGAGCTCCTTCAGAGCGGCGACGACCTTCTCCCGGGTCCGCTCCTCATGCAGCGAAAGTTCCGGATCCTGGTGGAACGCCATTCGCCAGGCGCGCATGGCGGGCAGGGCTCGACGGGCGGCCGGCGTCCAAGGTTCGGGACTACCGGGCATCGGCCGCGGAACGGTCCCGCCGTTATAATGCGAACGATGGGAGCGAGGTAGGACGCTACGCCCGCCGGTCTCGAACCGCGGGTTTTCCTCGATGGAGGGTCTGCTCCGATGTACTGAACGGGCGGAAATTGCGGATTTCATCCGCTCGGTGACGACTCGGACGAGGGTAGGCAAATCGGTTGAACCAGACGGGTCGGACGCCGGCGGACCGGGCACCCAGCACGTCGTTCCTCCACGAATCCCCGACCATCACCGCCTCGCTCGGACGAACGTCGGCTCGCTTCAGTGCGATCGCAAAGATGCGCGGATCGGGTTTGGCCACTTGTTCCTGGGCGGAGGCGACGAGGGGGTCGATCACGTCGGCCAGCCCGAGGAACCGGAGCTTCTCCTCCTGCTCGAGCCTCTCATTGTTCGTCACCATCCCGACGCGAACTCGCCGGGCAACCCGGCGGACGAACTCCGGGGCCCCGGGGACCGGCCGCCGGAGTCGTTGGTAAAGCTCACGGTACCGTCGCGAGAGCTCACTCGCCTGGTTCGCGTCGACCGTCCAACCGCAACGGCTCGCCAAGCTCCGGAATCGTTCCGCCCTGAATCGGGCGTAGTCGGTCGGGGAAGCCGAGACCTCGGCCGGCTGGATATCCAAGAGCCGGACGTACTCCGTCCAGAGTTCGTCCAAGGAGCGGCGGCGGAGCCGGGGTTCCTCGGACCGGACCGCCTCTAGCGCCGCCCGACACGTCAGGGAGTGGTCGAAAAGGGTGTCATCCATATCGAACAGGACCAGCCGAGGAGGGGGAGGGAAACGGGGGGACACGACGCCTCACGCTCTCGTCTTGGGAAAAAGCCACCGGAACCCCACCCTCCGAATCAGCTTCACTCTCGCGCGGTTCCACGTGTGGACGAAACCGTTAGTTGGCCGAGCCCCCTCCCTTGGGACGCCATGTTTCGTTGCCCTTTCTGCGATGTCTCGCCTTTCCCAGAGCGGGAGGCCGCGAGGGACCACGTCCTCACGACGCATCCGGAGCGCGTGCAAGCTCGGGTTTCTATGATCGCCGAGCGGACTCGGGCGCACATGGTCAACCCGGACGCCTGGGCCACCGGCGCCTTGCTCTCCGAAACGGATGTCCGCTGACGGCCCGGTCCATAAATCGGGAGAGACCTGCCGAGACGCTGGGCGGTCGTGAATTTACCCTGATCTCGATCCCGAGGAAAGCGCGCACCCGCTGGGACGGGCCGAATCGTAGGAGGTACGGAGGTAGAGGCTCCCGAACGTCCGGTACACGGAAATGCCGCACTGCAGTCGCCTGAACGTGGGGCCCGGATCCGGAATGGCCGACCGTGCGGAACACGGGCCTCCGAAGTCAAACCGCGCTTTGGGTAGGCACCCTTTTTATATGAGTGCTGACTTACTGATGACGTAAGAGGGGGCGAACTGGCCTCGACGTTCGAGTCGAGGTCACCGCCCATTCAATCATGCCAAAAATCATCGGAATCGACCTCGGAACCAGCAACTCAGCCGCCGCATTCCTCGAGGGCGGACGCCCGGTCATCGTCCCGAGTGCCGAAGGTACTACGGTCGGAGGCGGGAAGGCATTCCCCTCCTACGTCGCCTTCACCAAGGACGGTCAGCTCATCGTCGGAGAACCGGCTCGGCGACAGGCTGTCTCCAACCCCGAAGGCACCGTCACGGCGTTCAAGCGAAAGATGGGCACGGACTTCGTCTACACCCTCTACGGGAAGAAATACACCCCGCAGCAACTCTCCGCCTACCTCCTCCAGAAGATCAAGCGGGACGCGGAAGCGTTCCTCGGGGAGAAGGTCGAGAAGGCGGTCATCACGGTCCCTGCCTACTTCAACGACAATCAACGCCAGGCGACGAAGGACGCGGGCGCCATCGCCGGCCTCGAGGTCGTCCGCATCATCAACGAGCCGACCGCCGCGAGCCTCGCCTACGGACTCGACAAGGGCGGGAAGAACCAGAAGATCCTCGTCTTCGACCTGGGCGGAGGGACCCTCGACGTCA
>JAKIVW010000125.1:1819-5883 GCA_022750355.1 Thermoplasmata archaeon | reverse complement strand
TCCCCGTCGACTCCCTCGGTAAGACCGGGGCCGGCCGAACGGGCGCCGGTTCAGGTCTCTTCCTTCGGAGGGGCCGAACCGGACTCGGTCGGGGAGGCTCCGGTTTCCTTCGGTGGGGCCGGCGTACGACGCAACCAGAGGGCCACTCCGATGGCGACCAGGAGAGCCACCACGATGACGGCGATCAGAACAGCCCCGAACGTCGCGAAACCGAGCGCGGTGGAGGAGGCCGACGCCTGCGTTGCGACCAGATTGATGGTCCCGCCCTGTCCGGTCACGCCGAACGTTCCCGAACCGGGAGCCGAGCTCCATCCCGAGGGGACGGTGATGGAGTAGCTGTAGGTACCGTTCGGAAGCGAGAAGGTGAGGCTCGACGAGGTCGTGAGGTTCGCGGCCCGGCCATCCAAAGATACGCCCCACGTGTCGCTCGAAGGCAGACCGCTCATCGCGAACGTGACGACGTATTGGACTCCCGAGAAGACCACGTTGACCGTCGTCGCGGAACCATTCACGTGAAGTTGCCCCGTGGCGAACGGCGCGGCGGTCCACCCCTCCGGCTCGGAGAGAACCGTGTAGTTGTAGGTCCCGTTCACCGCCGTCCAGTTTACCTCGCTTCCCTCGGAACTCAGGTAGGGTCCGTTGAGGATCTGCAGCCCCCAGAGGCTACCGGCTGGAAGTCCGGACTCGGTGAAAGTGACGGCGTAGACCGCCGGCAGGAACGAAACGAACACTTCGTGCGCGAAGCCGTCGACCCCGAACACCCCGGACGCCGCGAAGAAGCCGGTCACATTCGTCTTCGCGACGTACGAATAGCTGCCATTCTTCAAGGACAGCAGAAGGCTCGCGGCCGAGGTTGTGGTCCCGTTCGGTTGGCCCGAAACGGCCAGCGTCCACGGCGTCGCCGCCGGTAACCCCTCGACCACGAAGGTGGTCGGGAATTTGGGAGGTGGCGCGAACGCTTCGTCCACCACAAGGCTTTGCCCGTGAACCACGACGATCTGTTGGTGCGGCTGCTCGGTCCAGTTCGACTGCGCCGCGAAGGCGATGTCGAGGGAACTGTTCGCCACGGCGAAGGTGATGCTGGTGGTGTTGGACTCGAACTGGAGGCTGGTCGGGGATCCTTGGAACGTTTCGGTGACGTTGGCCCACCAAACGAATCCGACGGGGAGGGCCAGGGCGACCAGTGTGACGTTGTAGGTAACGAGGGCGAAGACCAGGGAGACCTGAACCGGGGTTCCCACGACCGTGAACGACCCGTGGTTCGGAGCGATCGAATAGTCCTGAGGGGGGAAGGCCACCCAGTAGTACGTCCCGTTCGCGAGAGCCAGGACGACCTGCGGTGAATTGGTGAAGAATCCCTGTCCGGTGTTGAGATTGAACTGCCAGATCTCCGAGAGCCCGAGACCGGTTTCCGAGATCGTCACCGGTGACGTGGGGACGAACGTGGCGGGATCGTACTCCAAGACCCCTTGTTGGGTCGACCCCGAGGAGATCCCGAGGGTCCAATTCGCCGGAACGGCTCCGCCGGGATTGCCCGGCGAAGTCTCGGTCCACTGCAAGCCGGACGAACTCTCGCCGGTCTGGTCGATGCTCTCCCCATACACCGCCGTCGCACCGGCGACCCACTGGCTCGAACCGTACCGTTGGAACTCCAGCTGCAGGTTCCCGGCGGTCGGGGATGTGAAGATCCCTTGGCCGCCGCTCGGGCCTCCGACGATCCCGAATTGCGGTGACAGACTGCCGGGGAGTCCCCCCTCGAGCGGGTTGTTGGAAAACAGGTTGCCCCCCCAGGAATAATTGCTCCAGCGTCCGCCCAGGATGTACGACCCGCCGGGGAGCGGGAGGCTCAGCGCCGAGGTTCCGGCCACCCCGAACGAGAACTGGACGGATTGCCCCTCCACGACCGAGGAATTCTCGAGCGTCGTCACGATGGAGAAGTCCAACGGCGTGGCGAGCACCTGCCCCGTCAGCGGGAAATTGTACTCGTAGATCGTCTTGTTCGAATAGATCCCCCAGAAGGGGTACACCACCCAACCGCTGAAGTTCATCTGCCAAGCGCCGGGCGTTCCGTTGATGTAGATGACGTTCTGAACCCAGTAGATCGGGGCGCCGAGCGCATTCGCGACAAAGAAATTCTGCTGGATGGAGGCGTTGAAGGTCACTCCGGGCGAGGTGACCGCGAGGTTCGTCAGATTGAAGTTGGACCGCAGGGACGAAAGGTCCCCCGGCATGTTGACCGGCAGGTAGCTGACGAAGTACATCGTGAAGTTGTACGCGTCGATCGTTCCCCAGCCGGTGACCAGGTCGTAGCCGGCCAGTGCGACGTCCTGGAAGTTTCGGCCGACCGTGATGTCGTAGAACGGGAGGGTAGGCAACGCGGAATCGTAGGCCCCCGTAACGTAGTAGCCGGTCGGGCCCGGGCCAGGACCGGGGACGGCTTCGTACTCGAGGTTCCCGAGGGGATAGAGCGTGGGATCGAGGAAGCCGAGGAACGAGTTGTGGAAGGCACCCAACACGTGGTCGGCGTCCACGATCATGCCGGCGGTGAGCGGGCAGGCGATGCTCGTCCCGGCGACGGCGAAGAACAACCCTCCCATGGATGCATTGGAGGCCTTGGACTCGACGCCCCCGATCGTGATCGTCATGAGAGTGTTGTTGGCGAGTGCGGCAATGTCCGGGACTCCGCGACCCGCTCCGCCGATGACGCCGTCGGCGCTGGTGGAGTTTTGCCAATCCGGAGACGGGAAGATCGCACTGACACCGCCGGTCGAACCGGCCGCCGGGCCGGGGGAGTCGAACGCGGCCGTCTGGTTCCAGACGATGTCGCTGCTCATCTGCAGCGTCGAGGGGTCCAGGGTGACGGTCGTGCCGCCCACGGCGACATCGCCGTACGTGTTGTAGGCCATCGAAGCGGGGAAGAGGGTGGTCTGCCCGGGCGGGTCGAATCCGCCCTGGTCGCCGTTGGGGTTCGAGCCGGAGTCGCCCGACGCCGCCAGCACCGTGATCCCCCGGGCCGCCGCCGCGGCGGTCGAGGCGTTCCATCCGGCGTCGAACGCATCGGTTCCCCCCCAGGAATTGGAAATGACCGAGACGTTGTTGAGGGCAGGGTAGCTCGCGTTCGGGCTGAGGATGAAAGCGAACGCGTCATCGAGGTCGACGGTCGAGAACCCCGACCCGTAGACGTTGTAGATGCTCGCCCCGGGGGCGGTGGACCCCAGGGTCTCCAAATCGAGGGTGTTCTCGATGTTCGCGCTCGTGTTGTCGTAGGACGCGAGGGGGCCCGGCAGCGGGGCGCCTCCGAGGGGGACTCCGGTCACGGTCGCGTGGGGCTCGCCGATCGGAAGCGTCTCATTGTAAAAATCGTAAATGTCGCGAGGAACGAACGGCCCCACCGATTGACCCGTGCTGAGAGCACCCCAGGGAGTGGTGATCGGGGCTCCCTCATAGGTCCCCGAGGCCAGGATCGTGGCCGCCACCATGTTGGTCGGATATCCTTCCTGGGCGAACAAGGAGAGCTGGTCGTACGCCACCTGGAAGTCGGAGGAGAACTCGAACTGGAACCCGCCGCTCAACACAGGGCTCGGATAACCGGCCGTGGAAACGCTTCGGATCGGAGCCGACGGAACTCCGCCCGAGTGGACGACCGGGGCCGTGTGGAGGGGTCGGTTCGTAAGAGCGGAATAGGAACTGAGTCCGGCCAATCCGGCCACCATGCTGGCGAGGGGGCCCGGGAGCTCCGGCATCGACGTCGGGGCGTAGAACGACCGACCTCCGACGAGGTAGGATTCGAGAGGGGCGTGGAACAGAGCTTGCGCGACGGCGGGAGATGCATCGAACGAGAGGCTAACCCGGTCGGAGTACGTGTGGACGTTGATCGCCCCGAGCGCCTCGACATACTGAACCGCTGCGGTGTAGGACGCCGCGGACTCCCCAAACTCCTGATCGAACTGGGCAGCCGAGAGATAGTGACGGTACTGGGTGGAGTGGGTGTCTTGGAGTTCACCCAACAGCGCGGCAAGTCGAGTCGCGTTGGAGAAGTGGAACGTCAGGAGGAGAGGGATCGA
>JAKIVW010000125.1:0-1809 GCA_022750355.1 Thermoplasmata archaeon | reverse complement strand
TTCCGGGACGGCTCCGGGCGCAGAACGCCCCAGCTCGGTGTATGGGAAGGGTGCGACCGGTGTGCGACTCAGGGACTGCACGGAGAGTGTGGAAGGAACGCTCGCGGTGGGTCCGCTGCCCAGACCCACTCTCCCCGCTGTGGCGGAGGACAGGATGGGCAGCGCGGGAACGGCCATCAGAGCGGCGATCAGGATGACGACGAGGCTCCGGAGGATCCAGTGGGGGGGTCGCATAGGTGTGTTCGATCGGTTGGGTTTCCCCGACTCGGCACGCCAGCATCCCTGCCGATGATAAGCGTTGTCACGCCCCGGCGACATTTCGCATCCGGTCAGTCGGTTTCGGGTCGGCCGTCGCGGCCGGCCGTCCCTCGGCCAACCGTACTTTTGCCCATGGGGCCACCGGGGCAGACCGAGGCCCGAGACCCATCGGTTCGGACTTCGTCGCTCCGTCCACCCGGTTCGGCAACCGATACTCCGCAGTCCCGGTCGGTGGGTCCGAAGGGGCTCGAGCGACCGACCTCCGATCCGGTTTCCCGGGGGGCGGCGCCACCGTCATAACGACCGGCTGGAGTGCGCGGACGGCATGGGGAATCCCAGGGAACAGCATCCCCGACCGACCCTCCTATCCGATTTCATCCTCGGGAGCCAGGACGGGCTCGTCAACGTACTGGGAATCCTTCTCGGACTGGTCGTGGCGACCCACGACGTCCGGATCATCCTCATCGCGGCCCTCGCGGCGCTCGCGGCCGAATCCATCTCGATGTCGGCGGTCGCGTACACCTCGACTCGCGCCCGTCGCGATTTCTACCGTTCCGAGGTCGCCCGCGAGCTGCAGGAGATGCGGGAATTCCCCGACATGGAGCGCGAGGAGATCCGCGTGATCCTCCGAAAGTGGGACTACCGAGGTGACGACCTCGAACGGATGGTCGGAGAGGTCGAGGCCCGACCCAAGATGATGCTCGACCTGATGATGGCGTTCGAGCTGTCGCTGGCTCCGGTCAGCGAAGACCAACCCCGCCAGAGTGCGGAGGTCGTGCTGGCGGCGACCGTCATCGGGTCGTTCATTCCGCTGATCCCCTTCTTCCTACTTCCCGGGGCGCTCGTGACCGCCGCGATCGTCGCGATCGTTCTCAGCGCGATCACCCTATTCCTCGTGGGTTGGTATGAGGCCCGTACCACGGACGGCGTGACGTGGAAGAGCGGCGTTCGGATGATCGTGATCGGACTGGGTGCCGGATTCGGTGGATTCCTGATCGGGTTCGCCGCGAACCACTTCTGAACCGTCGCCGACCCGCCGGGCCGAAGAGAGGCCGCCTAGGCGGGTCGGGTCATTCGGGGGCGGGCGCGGCTGCGAAGGACGAGGCGAAGGGGGGAGGTCCAGGACGGGCCTCGGACCTCATGCCGAAGACAACGCGTGCACCAGGCCACCGCCTCTCCGCCGCCGGCGAGTTCAGGGGTGGCGACGTGGTCCGCTGGGGAGTGGCCGCAACGTCGGTCGAGGCACGGGTGGGATCGGCGCGCGGAAGAGTCGGGGTCGGACACAACCCATGTTATGCGCACTCATGCGTATAAACCCCGAGGGTGGGGCCTCGGGGGGGACCGTGCGATTACGCGCGGAGCATCCGGACTTCTTTGGCCACGCGCGCTTCCCGTTCCTTCTCGGTCAGCTCCCGCACGTGGAACGACACCGTGACGGTCCCGTTGAGTTCGACCGGCTCCGCGAGGAACGGCAGCTTGAGGGAGACTCCTTCCAGCCGCAGGTCGAGCTCCCCGCGCTGGTTGACCATGGCGCTCATCCAGTCTTGAAAC
>JAKIVW010000124.1 GCA_022750355.1 Thermoplasmata archaeon | reverse complement strand
GTTGTCGGTGTCGCAGTAAGGGCTCGGCTGCGCACTGGGGAGGTGCGGGCCGTGAGCGACCAGGGTCATGTCGAGGCCGTGGAAATCGAGGTTCGGCAGCGCCAGCGGAACGGTGTTCGATGCACCGGTGGCGACCGGGAGGAGCGACAGGCCGCCCAGGACCATGATGATCGGAACGACGAGGGAGCCCCAACTCGAGATTCGGCGTGTTTGCTTTCGTACCGTCATGGGACCACTACGCCCCCATCGGCTCCCCGCTAGATAATCCGTCGTTTCGCCCCCCCGAACAATCAGGCCTATCGGGTACCTGCTCCGATCCGGGGCTCCGGCCGGGTAACGCCTCCCGCGGGGCGCCTCCCTACGGACGACGTTACGTGTTCGGGACGTATCCCATCAGCAATTTCGCCAACCGCCCGGCGAGCTCGAGCTCCACCCATTGGGAGTAGTAGCGCCAAGGCCCCTGGAAGTCGCTCCGGACCCGCACCACCCCGGGAATCTGGGCTAGGTCCATCATGATCTCCTGCACCGCGTCCGGCGACGGTGCCGGAACGCGCACTCCGAGCAAGGCTTGGCCGTCCTTTCCCGGGCGGCGGTAGCCCATGTCGTCCAGGGACATGGGGAGACAGAGAGGGAATCGCTCCTCGACGGCGCGTAGGAGACCGGCCCGTCCTCGAGCCTCCTCCCAGTAGAGCCGGAGAGTCACGCTCGGGTGCAGGCTCCAGTCGAAGAGCGGGAAGTACCACAGCGCCTGGGAGTCCAGCAACGCGTCTCGGTGGCGCACTAGGGTCCGCGTAGTGATGCCGATCATCCGAGCCACCGCGGAGGGAGACGCCCGGGGATTCGCGCGAAGCATCGCCATGATGCGCCAGTCGAGGGGGGTCGGCGGGCGGGCGACGGTCGGCACCCGATAGGCGTACGGTCCGTCGACTCGCCGACGCGTGGACAGGCGTCGGAGGATCCGCATGCGGCGATCGACGGCGGTGCGGTTGTCGTCCACGAACGAGACGCTCACCCGTTCGACCGACTCGGTCGAGTCGGTGTCGCCAAACCCGACCCAGGCGCTCGTTACCCCGTCGACGAGCTCGAGCTCGTCCATGACGTTCTTCGCGTCGACCGGGTCGGAGATGTGGAGGTCCGTCCGTCGCAGCGCCACCCCGAAGAGGCGATAGTTCGGTCGGATCTCGTAGGGCCGGAAGAATCCCGACTTTTTCCAGTGACGGATCCGCGACCAGACGCTCGTGCGCCCAAGACCCGCCTGCCGGCCGACCTGCCCGACCGTGATCCGAGGGTCGATCCCCCACGGGACCCAGATGCCGTTCGGGTACAACCCGCGAACGAGCGCCAAGTCCGTGGCGTCCACGACCTAAGAAGAGCCGCGATACAAAAAGCCCGTACCGCCGGCGCGAGTCGGGTCACTTCCCCGCTGCCAGAGAACAAGAAGTGCGGAGGGGGGATAGGGACCGCCGACAGGTTGGAATGCGCCGAATTCGGTCGGCAGGGTATCCCACAAATTCTGTGGGGTGAATGGGATCTGAACCGCGCCGCTGTTCAAATCCGCTGATCCCCGACTTCCCTCCCATTTCTCAAAGAAGGACGACGAGGCACCACCTCCGGTCTACGGGGCGCCTCGAAGTCGATCTAGGCGGCGATAGAACCCGGGTTTAGGCCCGACTCCTACCAAAACGAGAAAGTCAGCGTCGACCTCGAAGAGTAGCCGATACCGATTGCTCACGAAGTGCGCAACTCGAACCCCCTCGCGAGTCACATGCCGAAGCTGACCGACACTGTAACCCAGCCCCGGGGCAAACGGGCGTCTCCGGAGCCTGGCGACTATTCGCCACATTTCGTTTCGGGTGTTCAGTGGGAGAACGGCAAGATCTTCGTCGAATGACGGGCCGACAACGACCCGAAGATTCATCGAGGGGACCGACGAGCCTTCGAGGGTGGGTACTTCGCGTAGAGGGGCTCGATAGGCTCGACCTTCGCCTTTCCGGAGTGGATGTCCGTGAGGCGTCGTTCCATCTCCTGAAACCACGGGTCCTGCTCCTCGAGCTCTTCGAGGATGGCCCGAATGACATCGTCGTAGCTCTGGCCCCCCGATTTGAGGCGCTGGAGCTCAGCCCTTGTCGACGCCCGCAATGGGATGGTCGTGAGCGCGTCAGCGGTCACAGTGACATGTTCTATGGCTTCGCTGGTCTTAATGACTCTCAACATCGAACACCCCGAGTTTCGCCGAGACGTTCTTCCACAAGTTCTGTGCGGGGAGAGGGATTTGAACCCACGAACCCCTACGGGACCAGACCCTGAATCTGGCGCCTTTGACCAAGCTGGGCGATCCCCGCGCACCCGGTCGAGCGAGGTCCGGGTTATGACCGTTCCGGGTACATTCTACGCGATCGCGGGCACCGTCGTCGTCGTCCGCTTGTTCTTCTCCGTGGCGAGGACGTCGAGCGCTTCGGAGACCGTCGCCTTTTCGTGCACGATCTTCCGGAGTGCCTTCAGCATCGCGACCGGGTGGTCGGACTGCCAGATGTTCCGGCCCATGTCGATCCCGTGCGCCCCCTCGTCGATCGCCGCCCGGGCGAGCTCGAGCGCAGCCTTGTCGCTGTCGAGCTTCGGCCCCCCGGCCACGACGAGCGGGACGGGACATCCCTGGACGACCTTGGAGAAATTTTCGCAGTAGTAGGTCTTGACGATGTGCGCACCCAGTTCCGCCGAGACCCGACAGGCGAGGGCGAGGTAGCGGGCGTCCCGCTTTTCGAGCTCCTTGCCGACCGCCGTGATCGCCATCACGGGCATGCCGGCGGTCTCCCCTTCGTTGACGAGATCACCGAGGTGAACGAGCGATTCGTGTTCGTGGGGCGCGCCCACAAAGACGCTGAGGGCGATCGCACTGGCGTTGAGGCGGAGCGCCTCCGTCATCGACGTGGTGATCGCCTCGTGCGAAAGGTCCTCGTGGAGCACCGTGACGCCTCCCGAGACCCGGAGGACGATCGGGGTCGTCGCCGTGGGCGGCACCGCGCGACGCAGGATCCCGCGGGTCAGGGCGAGCGCGTCGGCGTGGGGAAGGAGGGGCGCGATGGTCGCCCGGGCGTCTTCGAGACGGTGGGTCGGGCCCATGAAGTAACCGTGGTCCACGGCGAGCATGACCGTGTTCCCACTCGTCGGGGAGAACATCCGCCCGATCCGGTTCGCGAGTCCCCAGTCCATCTCCGGCCTCGGGCGTTGCGATGGGACGCACGCTTCATAGCCGTTGCCCCGGGGGCAGCGTCGCCGTGCCTATTCGGACGAGGGAACCTCGGCACCGCGGAGGGCGATCGGGACCCGCCGATCCTCCTTGACCCGGTTGAGAACGACCTGGGTGTTAGACCGTTCGACGTACGGGTCCTGGAGCATGTGCTTCACGAACCGGTCGAGGTCTCGTCGGTCCCGGAACCTCCCGATGAGCAGCGCGTCGTTGTCCCCCGTGACGTCGTAGATGGCGTAGGCGTGCGGGTCGCGGGCGAGCCGCTCCTCGACCTCCCGCAGCTTGCCTTTGGAAATCCAGATCCCGATCACCGCCCAGAGGTCCCAGCCGAGTTGCTCGTCATCGAGCAGTGGGATGTACCCTCGGATGACACCCGCCTCCTCGAGACGTCCGATGCGGGCGCTCACGGTGGTCGGAGAGATCTTGAGACGATGCGCGAGCTCTCGGTGACTCCGCCGAGCGTCGATGTTCAGCTCTACGAGGAGGTCGCGGTCGAGCTCGTCGAGGGTGGACGTTCGGCGCATGCAGAGGAATGAAACCAGTCAAAGATAATGCCTTGGTGTTTCAAACTGGATGTTCGCCCGATTTTGGCGCCCAATGGTTGATGTACCCGATTCGTTACGTTCCACTCCGAGGCTCCATGTCCCCTACTAAGAAAGCAGCCGGCGCGCACGACGGTGCGGCGATCCTTGCGAAACTGAAGGCCGACCGGGTGCGGTGGGTCCAGCTGTTCTACACGGACGTGTTCGGGGGTTACAACCAGGTTGACGTCCCCCTTCACACCCTGGACGAGGACTCCTTCGTTTCCGGCGTCCCGAAGCTGGACGGCTCCTCCGTCCGCGGCTTTCGCGAGATCTACGAGTCGGACATGCTGCTCGTGCCGGACCCCCGCACCCTTGCGACCATTCCGTGGAATCCCGAAGCCGGCGGCACGGTCCGATTCATCTGCGACGTCCGGATCGGAGGGACGTACGAGCCGTACGACCACGACCCGCGGGGCGTGGCCCGGAAGACCGAGCAGGTCCTCGCCGACGCCGGGTTCGACAAGTCGTACTGGGGTCCCGAGATCGAGTACTTCATTTTTGATTCGATCGAGCTCGTTCCTTCCGCCCAGGGCGTGAAGGATCCCTGGGCCGGAGCCGGCTACCTCCTGCACCAATCCGAAGCCCCCTGGGAGTCGGGGCCGCAGTCCACCACGATCCGGTTCAAGGAGGGGTACCACCGAACTCCGCCGTACGATACGACCGTCGGGCTCCGCGCCGAGATGTCGAACATCCTCACCGACGATTTCCACCTGCGCATGGACGCCCACCACCACGAGGTGGCGACGAGCGCCCAAGCCGAGATTAACATCCACTACGACGAACTGGTCCCGACCGCGGACCACGTTCAGGACATCCGATACGTGATCAAGAACGTGGCCCACCGCCACGGAAAGGTCGGCTGTCTCATGCCGAAGCCGATCTACGGCGACAACGCCATCGGCATGCACACGAACCAATCGATCTGGTCGAAGGGGAAGAACGTCTTCTACGACGGGAACGACAAGTACGCGGAGATCAGCCAAACGTGCCGGTACTACGTCGGAGGGCTCCTCGCGCACTCCCGCGCGCTGTGTGCGATCACGAACCCGATCACGAACTCGTACCGACGCCTCGTGCCGGGGTATGAGGCACCCGTGTTCATCGCGTGGAGCCGGGCCAACCGCTCCGCCAGCGTCCGCATCCCCTTCTACCTCAAGGGACGCCCCGAGGTCAAGCGGATCGAGTATCGTACTCCGGATTCGGCGGCCAACATCTACCTCACCGAGGCGGCCCTCGCCCTCGCCGGACTCGACGGCGTCAAGCGCAAGATCGAGCCCCCCGCCCCTGTCGACGAGAACATCTACAAGCTGACGCGCGCCCAGCGCAAGAAGCTCGAGATCCGAGAGCTGCCCGGCTCGCTGGGGGAAGCGCTCGATTGTCTCGAGTCCGACCGGGCGTTCTTGAAGCCCGCGTTCGCCGACTCGCTCCTGGACACCTACGTCGAGCTGAAGCGGGAAGAGCAGCTGGAGCTCAACCTCCGGCCCCACCCGTACGAGTTCTACCGGTACTTCGACGTATAGGCGCGAAGGGCTTCCGGCCCGAGGCAGATGACCGAAGCTCGCCGCTTCACCGGGGGCCGTGTCTTCACCGGGCGGAGATACGCGGACGCTCTCCTCGTCGACGGCGGCCGCGTCGTCCGCGTCGGCACGGAGGCGGAGGTGGCCCGCGATAGCCCACCCGGTTGCGTAGTCGAGCATCTGGGCGGTCGCGTGGTCGTGCCCGGGCTGATCGACGCCCATCTCCACGTGGCGGAGATCGTGCGCGCGGAGCAGGGACTTCCGCTGGCGGGACTCCGGTCCCGCGAGGAGCTCGAGGAGCGCCTGCGACGATGGGCCGAGGCCCACCCCACGGGCCCGATCATCGGGCGAGGCTGGAGCGTCGAGGGGTTTGCCGATGGAGAGGAGCCAACCCGGAACGACCTCGAGGCGGCCGTCGCGGACCGGCCCGTGGTGCTCTACCACGCCAGCGGACATGCGGCGGTCGTCAACGGCGCGGCGCTCGCGGCCGTCGGGTACACCGACCGTCCGGAGGACCCGCCCGGGGGGCGATTGGGTCGAGCACCCGATGGTGGGCTCGACGGACGGCTCT
>JAKIVW010000123.1:4526-5945 GCA_022750355.1 Thermoplasmata archaeon | reverse complement strand
AAAAGACGACTCGAGCGTCGATTGCGCGTGGATTCGTCGTTGCCGTCGCCTTGGTGACGATCATCAGCCTGCTCACCGGGGCCGGGGTTGGCCGCGGTGCCCCCACGAACGGGGTCTCCACATCCCCGATGGCGGCACCGGCGATCTTGCCGGCCGCCGGCGCCGCTTCGACCGACTCTCCATCGAACATCGTTCCGGGAGTGCCGGCCCAGGCCGCCGTACCGGCCGCAGGTTTGCATGGACTCGCTCCGTTCACCATTCCCGGGCATCACCTGTCTTCTTGGGGTCCTTCGGGGCTTCCTCCCGGAGCCGAGGCCATCCTCCCTCAGAACACCGCGGCTGCCGCGTCGCAGTCCAGCTCCAACTGGGACAACCGATTCTGCGCGGGCCTCTGGCCGGGCGGACCGGCGGACTGGGCCCAGTCGTACTACGCCCCCGGCTGCTATGGCCACGACGAGCCCGGCATTCAGTTCTATTCCAACCTCGCCGGTAGCGGTGGGAATGTCAGCTGGAACATCACTCTCCCCGTCGACCGCAGCGCGGTTAACAACCAGTCCAACCTCTACTCGGCGATCTGGTTCGGTATGACTTTGACCGACCGCCTTGGCTGGATGGGCCAGTGCTTCCTAGAGCTTCAATTCTACCCCGACCAAAGTTGGTACAACCCCGGGCCGGGCTTCCCGAATGATACGGTCAATGGGCAGTGGGTTGCGGCGGCGGTCGCCTGGCAGATCGAGTCGGCCACCGGTGCCGAGGACCCCTGCTTCTACGAGCCCGCGTACGCCAACGGTGTGCCCGGGCCTGCGTTCCTGAACATGACCCAAGGGGACAGCATCCAGATCACGATGAGCGGTTGGGGGACCAACCCCAGTGGCGAGGGAATTCAGATCGTGGATCACTCGAACGGCCAACGGTCCAGCTTCACGCTCTTCGACCCGGTCGGTGGGTACCCACTCAACCCGGCGTACTCGTCCAGTTCCTACCCGAACTCGCTGCAATGGACTCCCGGCGGTGAGTACCCGGTGAGCTTCGCCTTCGAGACGGGACATGCCGGTAACCCCGACTGGCCCGAGAACAACTCCTACGGCGGATGCAGCGGTGGCCCGACTTCGACCGTCGCGGACCCGGGGGCCCCGTGCCCCAGCTACGATGGCGGGCAGTGGGCCAACGACACCCTCCGGCCTTGGCACATCGCGGTCCCGACGTTCTGGGACGCGTCCCAAACAGTACGGCCGAGCCAAGTGGCGTTCACCCAGCCCGAAGGGGGCATCGACCTCGTCGACCAGACCAGCAACGGGGTGTGCTCGGGCAGTGAGGGCAGTTCGTGGTGCAGCTACCCGTGGTACAGTTACTACTGTAACGCGAACGCGTTCGAGTTCGGCGCGTTGGACTACCCGCAGGTGACGAAGGATTTCGGTC
>JAKIVW010000123.1:3749-4516 GCA_022750355.1 Thermoplasmata archaeon | reverse complement strand
CAGTTCTCCACGGTGGGGATCGCCGACGCCTCTGGAATCGGGTTCTTCGCACCCACGAATTTCTCGATTCCGACATGCGGACATCCGTCCTACAGCGTCGGGGTCGGGAGCTCCGGCGGTTCGGGCTCGGTCTACTTCCTCTCCCAGGCCTATTCGGGAAGTGCCACGATCGGCGGCCTCGGGGCCGGAGCTTACTCGCTTTCGGCCGAGCCGGGGTCCGGCCTCTCCTTTGGATCTTGGGTCACAACCGGCGGAGTGAGCGTCACCGATCCCCTGTCTCCCTGGACGACCCTTTCGGTCGCCGGTTCGGGCACCGTGGTGGCGAGCTTCTCCACCACTCCGGCCCGGACCACGGTGATGTTCTCCGACCTCCCATGGGGCCGGATCGGAGTGAACCCCACACCGTTCTTCTCTGGGACGGGAAAGGGACTGGCCACGCTCCCCAGCGGGAAAGCGCTCTCTCTCGCCGCGGGCCTCTACCCCATCGAGGCCTATCCGAAGGCGGGTTTCGAGTTCACACACTGGACCGTCTCGGGAAGCGGATTGACGGTCGCCGCCCCGCAGTTCCCGATCACCTGGCTGCTGGTCGATGGTTCGGCCGGCACGGCGGGTTTGGTCGCGCACTACGTCGCGAGCACCGATACGGCCGGGATCTACCTAGTGGTCGAGGGAGTTGGGTCGGCGAAACTCGGAGGTTTGAGCGTCTCGAACACCGTCCCGGGCGGCGTGAACTACGTCTTCGGGGTCTTTAGCGTCGGAAGTTACGC
>JAKIVW010000123.1:0-3739 GCA_022750355.1 Thermoplasmata archaeon | reverse complement strand
GTTACGCTCTCACGCTGAGCCCCGGTCCGGGCACACACCAGTCGATTATCGAGTACTATTTCCCGGTGATTGCGATGATGAACTTCGCGCCCAGCACTCGAGTGACCCTCGAGAACGGAACCAGCGAGTTCTTGATCGTCTTCGTTCCGGGGGCGACCGTCAAGGTAGTCGCGAGCGCGCCGGGGGGAGGATCCCTCGAGTTTGCGACAGCGACCGGCTACACACCGGTGGCGAGCGGAACCACGGAGGACCTCGCGAGCGGGGACTACGCGTTTGTCGCCGCGCCCAGCGCCCACCACGCGTTCAGCAGCTGGACGACCAACCACCCGGGAAATGCGACGTTCATTACATCGCCAAGCAGCCCCTGGGTCGAGGTTGCCCTGAACGGGCCGGCGGTGCTCACCGCCCACTTCGTGACGGTATCGGGTCTCGACCAGGTCACGTTCTCGGCGACGTCGGGGTCGGGAGGGTCGTTCTCGTTCAACTTCGGCGCCTCCCACGGCTCGGGTGGCTGGGTGCGCGTCGCGGCCAGTCAGTACTTCGTCACAGCCTCGGCCGCGACCGGCTGGGGCTTCACCGGCTGGAGCAGCAGCGGAGGAGTGTCGTTGGTGCTCACCGGTCCGGGGGTCGCGGTGGTTTCGGTCACCGGAGCGGGGACGCTGACCGCGTCGTTCACACCGTCGGTGTTCCTCGTCTCGTTCGTGGCGTACAGCCACGCGATGCACGTGGCCCGCGAGTGGGTGACGATCGGCGCGACGCAACTCCTGACGGGTGAGACGGTCGCACTGACCTACGGAATGCACACGTTGGTGCTCCATTTGGGCGGCGGAGGAGCGGTCACGTGGGAGTCCACGACAAACCTCGGAGTACCTACCGGGACGCACACGCTGACGATATCGGTCTTCGTGTCAGGAGCCGGAACGGTCTACGCGCTGTTGCACTAGGTCCGACCCGCGGGGGGAATTTTCCCCCCGCCCAACCCATTCCAGCCGCGGGGGAGGGAGACCCCTGATTCCCATTCCGCCTATATCCTCGCCCTCACGGGGGATACCCAGAGTTCGCTACCTCTTGCCCCCGGACCGATCGTGCTAGTCTCACCTCGTCAGACCAAACGACCGCACACCGCCCGGAGACTATGGTCTCGTCCCGGGACGTACCCGCCGGGAACTGCCGGGAGCTTCGTGACGTGGGGCGGGGCCCTTAGGCACAGGTTCACGCCGGTGTCCATGTGAGACTCGCGACCGTCACCTGAAAGTGTAGGTTCTGCCATGAAATTTGCAGCTGGGTGTTAAACTCCGCGACTACGACCGTCGCAGTGAAAGTGATTACCGTCCATTGGGACCCTGGCAGCTGGGACGCATTCAGGCCAACCTCCCAAAGTAGGCGACCTCCAGGGCCTTGCAACCTGAATTGAACGGCGGGTCCAATCTTGTTTCCTCCAGCGAATCGCTGGACCAATTTGAGCGCTACTTTCAGCGTGTAAGTCCCAGACCCCAGGACACCCAGGACGGCACGGCAGAGGAGCCCAGTCGCATTTAGCGCGAGGTTCGAGCCGATGACTGAAGAAGCCGACCCGCTTCCGTTTTTTTCGACAATGCCCGAACCGCCCGGGACCAACCCCTGCCCGACGACGTAGGTGGGAGCCAGGGCGGGGCCGAACAATTCCGCGACGCCCGTGTAGTTTAGCTCGAAGAGGAGGACCTCGCCGATGGGCGTCGATTGGACGAACGCGCGCACCGAGTAGGTCGACGTGAATTGTGTCTCGTTGGAGAGGCTGACGCAACCGGGGATCGAATCGTTGTCGACGTCCCGACAGCCGAGCGGCTGGGTCAAGGTAGTCGCCGCGGCGAGCAAGTACTGGGGCCAGGGCTGGACATTGAACGGAAGGTGCGACAACTGGGTCACATTGTACTGGTGGAAACGGTAGGACGCGAGGTCGTTCGCTACGAGAGGGAGCAGGTTGTTCTGGACCGCGATCGTCGCACGGTGCGGCACCAGGGCGACCATCTGTTCGACCCACGCGATACCGGGATGGATCGCGGTGGAGTTCTCAAAATATCCCGGGGAGAAGGGGTTGGGAAGTCCCCCCACTGTATCCGGAATGATGGGACACAATGGGTTGAGCAGGATGTTGACCGCCACCACGGCCAACAGGAATACTCCGAGCGCAGTCGATCTACGTGCTCGCGCTCCGCGATGCACGACGGGGGAGGAAGCCCCCGGGGTCGAGGCGGCCGGATCCACCACGGCCGAAGGAACGACGGTGATCGACGGCTCCGAAGTACCCCACGGAAGCTTGGCCAACCCGTAGGCGAGCGCGATGAACAGGGGTACCAGGGCCACCATCGTGTACTGGCTACCGATACGGGAGAAGCGGTGGTCGGCCGCCAGGAAGGTGACAGCCATCCACGGGAGAGTCAGGATCCACGACCTCCGGCTCAACAGCGGAAGGAAACCGAGGAGGGCGAAGAGGATCAACCAGTACTCGGCGGTGAATACCAACGCGGACGAGCCGAGGAATGCGCCCGGGGAGGAGGCGACCGGGCCGGCGGAGTTCTCGAAGAACAGACCCGCCAGCCCGCCGGGCTCCGAGGGGGAAACGACGCCCAAGAGGTCCGGCCCATAGCGGTTCATGAAGAGGGCCAGCGCGACGAAACCGGCCAGCGACATGACCATGAGCGCGAGCGAGGCTCGGACCTCCGCCCGGCGCAATTGCACCCGGATCGAGTGGCTGAGTCCGCCCAGCCCTGCTCGAACCTGTCCGAGGGAGGTCGCCGCCGTTCGGCTCGAGGTGCAGGTTGCGCGGAAGATGAGAGGGATCGCCGGGACGAGGAAGAACACACCGATCAAGAACGTGAAAACTGGGGCCACTTCCAACGTGAGGAAGGAGAGGAGGGCGACCAGGTACCCCCACCGGTAGTGTCCCGCCTGCCAGAGGGCCATCAGGGAGAACAGTTCGAGCGGGAGGAACGACTCGACGTGGAAGGAGTAGAAATCCCCCGACATCGTGGGGGCCCAAACGAGGTAGAGCCCGGCCGCCAGCAGGGCTTTGGCCCGGGAATCCGTGACCTGACGGGTCAACCAGTACAGCGGAAATGCCGCGGCCCCGACGATGAGTGACCGCGCGGCAAAGAGCGTGAGGGCCGAGGGGGCGAGGGCGTAGAACGGGACCAGCCCATAGAGGATCAGGGAGGGATGGACGAGCAGCAGAGAGCACCGCGCCTTGGCGGTGCAATCGGACGCCTCGTAGAACGGGATGTGGAAACCCTGGGCCGTGCTCGAGAGCGCCTGTTGGAAAATGGCGAGGTCGTAGGCGTGGGCGTTGATCACTCCCAAATCCATGTACGCGATGTACGCCCCCGCGAACGAGAATGAACAAAAGGTGGCGACCATCGCGAGGAGGACCAGCCGAGGGTGGGCGAGGATGCCCACCTTGAGTCGGGTCAGGGCCTCCGGTTGGGGCCCGGGTTGGGGTGGGGGGGGTGCCTCCATCGATGGCCTACGGAAGGGGAGGTGGAAAAGAGGGTTCCCGTGACACCGCAGTATCGGCCGGGACGGGAGAATCGGGTCGCCCAGCACCTGACCCCGGATTCCCGGAGGACTCTGTCCCGAGGCTCTCCAAGAAACTCGTCAACTCACTGAGGAACCCAGGAGCCCACCAAATGTACAGGCCGCCAACCCCCTGGGTAAGGGCTTCACGGTAGCGACCGCAACCATTGTAGAGAACTGACTTCGCCCA
>JAKIVW010000122.1 GCA_022750355.1 Thermoplasmata archaeon | reverse complement strand
GAGAATCTCGGTGTAGAAGCGGAGGGAGTCCTCCATGGCTTTCACCCGGATTCCGGCGTAATTCATCCGGCGGGGCATGGAGCGTGGAGAATCGCCTCGCCGGGATAAGACCATCGACTGGCCGACGTCCGCTGGGGTCACACGGTGCGGCCGAAGCGGGCCGCCGAACGGAATGCGGGGAACCGGACCGCTATGCGGCTGTGACTCGCGAGGCCGCGGGCAATCGGCGACCCGAGCTGGCCGGCCCTCGCTTCCGGAGAACTCGGATGTTGACATCTTCCCGGAAACTTCGGGCCTCCAGGCTGGAACCTTCCGCCCGGAGGGCCGTCAAGAATTCGTCCGCTCCCATGCCCGGTCCGTCCCTCCATTTGGAGACGAACAACACACTTCCCTCCAGACTCGGAATGGCTAGGCCGTCGGTAACCGACTTTCGAAACTCGGCGTCGGACAACGGTTTGAACGGGGTGGACAGCATCTCGCGCCGCCGGGGATAGCTCTGCTTGATCTTCTTCACGTTCTCACTCCGATTGGAATTTCATGATGCAAAACACCAAGAACTACCCCGGGGCGAGGAGTGCTCTATAGATAAGGGGCGGCCGTCTGCGACGACCGTCAGAAATCCCTGTCCCGGGCGCCTACCAAGGCGACTTCCCGTGCTCGGCTCCGCCGACCGATCCTCGAACTGCGGTAGGTTCGAATCGATCACCACTAGTTCGGTTCTCTAGGTTCGGCAGAGAATGCGTTGGTCACGGCCGTGACCCAGTCCGATGGAGGGGAGGAAGGAACGACGACGACCCGCGGCCGGTCCCCGGCACGGCCCGATGTACAGCGGGCCCGGCGGCTAGAGGGAGATCGGTCCGTAGCTGGGAAGGTCCTCTCCGCTTCCAAGCGAGACGTTGAGGATAGAGGGGCTACAGCGAGGCGCCGGGGACGTAGAACAACCAATAGGTGGTGAGGCCCGCCAGGACCACGGCCCACCACAACCCGAGCTCAGTGCGCATCCACAACTTGTATCGGCGAAACCGGAACCGTTCGGGTACCCAACTCGTACCGGCGACGAGGATGATGTAAATTCCCAACACTTCGGCGGTCACCCCGGCGATGAGCATCAAGGTAGGTACCAGCACGTAGCCCTGCTGCCATTGACTCCCCAGCGCAGGTACAATGTTCTGCAGGTAGTACGGGACCATCCCGTACAGAACGATGGGAATGTTGACCAGGACGATCGAGCTCTGAAGGTACTTGTGGACACGGATGTGCCCGAGTCGTACGAGGGCCCAGCCTCCCACCAGCATGATGGCGAGGGCCACCTCCACGATCGCCAAGAGGTCCTGAATCGCCGGAGCGTCCGAGGGAAACAGGTTCGTCATCGGTGCCCCCTTCGTCCCGAGCTGTTGGGAGCTTTTGGCCCCGGCTGCAGAGGGTCGAACACGGTCTGGCCCCCCGCTTCGCTAGAAATCATTGGGTGGGATCAGATCGACCACAGTCTTCTGATCGGCCTTTCGGTGCCATTCCGCCCATATCGCCCGGACCTCGTCCTCCGTCAATCCGGTTAGGTAGCACGGCGAGACGACGGGGGAGGCCGCGGTCACGTCGATCACCACGATCGCTCGGACCCGCCGAATGTCCGCCCCTTCCTCCTTGTAATGCTCCAGAATCTTCCAGTAGAGTTCGCCCGTTCGAAGGATCTTGGCGACCCCGCTGAACCGGTACCCCTTGCGAACCGCGGGATCCACGACGTTGACCTCCGTATTCGGGTTCGAGGCCAGGTTCCGAATCGTGCGCGGCGACTCGATGTCCGCAAAGACCAGACGGTCGCCGTCCCAGACCGTCAACGACCCCTTTGGGGACACATTGGGGTGCCCGTCCGCGGAGACGCTCGCGACGAACCCCAGACGCTGCTGCCGAACGATACGTTTCATCTCATCGGTGAGGACGGGCATATTCCAGTCGGCCGAGGCGAGAACCGTATCATATGCGTTTGGGCCGACCGGCACCGGCGCCTTCGTCCTCCGGCGAGGTTGGGTCGCGCCCGGCCTCCACTCGCAGAATCGGGAGTCGGAGGCAACCCGCAGGTGCCGTCTCCCGGGGTCGGGAGGGGACCTCCCCTGTCGGTTATTTACCGGTCGCGCGCTCCGCGAGCCGTCGAGGATGTCTCGTGTTCGCGTTCCCCTACCTGGTCGAGATCGAAGCCATCGTCGTGGGGGCAGTCATTATTTCCATCGGTTTGATCACCGCCCGATGGGCGGCCGCGCGGCTCCTCCGCCGGGGGGCGACCCCGTCCTCGATCCGCGGGACTCGGATCACGATCTCGGTCGTCGCTGTCCTGATCGCGGCGACCGCGGTGTTCATCCAGATCGGACCGATCGGGCTCGTTTCCGGCCTGACCTTCTCCGCCATCATCGGCTTGGCCGCGACTCTGGCCCTTCAGACCACGCTGGGGAATATCATCGCGGGGTTCATCCTCCTGCAGGATCGGATGCTTCGGATGAACGACACGATTACGATCAGTGGAGTGACGGGCCGGGTCGTGCAGATAGGGCTCGTGACGGTTTGGCTCCGGCTGGAAGACGGGAGCGTGGCATCGATGAGCAATTCCGCCCTCCTCAGCGGACCGATGATCAACCGGAGCGCCGGGGACCGACTCAAGGGTGAGTACTAGACCCCGCGGCTTCGCACGCGTCCGAATCTGGGCGCTCAACTCGGATTGGGAACGCGGAGCTCGGTGGTCCTAGGTCCCGCTCGGAAGCCGAACCTCGATCCCCAGCAGTTCTGCGTCCCCCTCCGACTTGAGGGCGATGGTTCCCTTCCCGCGTTGCTCGATCGCGGCTAGCGGACCAACGGTTCGGTCGCCGACCACTACGGGTCCACCTTCGACCACATAGACGTAGAGCCCATGGCCCTCGTCAATCGAGAATTCGACGCTTCTCCCTCGTTCCAGGAACGACGCCAGCACGGAACCTCGGGCCCGCAGCGGTAGCGTGTCGGGGAGGTGCGAGGAGACAAGCGGAAGCCAGCGATTGGTCCGCTCCGTCCGAGCGACTTCGCGCTGTTCGACCGACGGGGGAAGGTTCAGTTCGTCGGGAATGAACCAGATCTGGATGAACCGCATCGGAAGGTCCGGGCGATGATTGATCTCGGAGTGGAACATGCCACGCCCCACCGTCGTGTGCTGGACCCCGCCCTGGTGGAGCACCCCACCCAACCCGCGCTCGTCCTCGTGCCGGAACTCCCCGCCCGCGACGTACGTGACCACTTCGTTCTGGGAGTGCGGGTGCAGCGGCCATACCGCCCCCGGGCTGAGGGTGTCGTCGTTCAACACTCGAAGATTGCCGAATCGCATGTGGTGCGAGTCGTGGTACCGGTCGAAAGAGAAGTGCCACCGCCCCCGAAACGTTCCGTCCTGGATCGCTCCGGAAGTCTGATGAATGCTTTCGGCGGGCCGGACGACGACCTCCGGCACTCCGTTCGACCGAGAGTCGGGGGTCATTCCCGAGGGGATCCAGCGACCTACTAGGCCGAACCCGTGGCCGGGCCGATGAATCTTCGCATCCGGAGGAAGTCAAGGATCCGTCCTAGTGACGCGGGAACCGCTTCGGTGGAGGTGTCCACGATCAGGTCCGGATTGAGCGGCTCCTCGAACGGATCGTCCACCCCGGTCATGTGGGGGACCGAGCCCTGGGTCGATCGGCGGTACATCCCCTTCGAATCTCGTTGCTGGCAAACCTCGAGGGGGCATTTCAGCCACACTTCGGCAAATCGCGCCCCCTCGACCGAACGCGCGGCCTGGCGAGAGGTCTCGTACGGAGTGATCATCGCGACCAGCACCGCGACCCCGTTCCGGGCCAGAAGGCGTGCGACGTAACTGACCCGGCGTGCGTGAGTCTCCCGGTCCTTGCGCGACCAGCCAAGCTCCGGAAAGACCATGCGCCGTACCTCGTCCCCGTCGAGAACCTCGGCCTTCCAACCGGCCCCCCGCAGGTATTTGGCCGCTTCTTGCGAGAGGGTGGTCTTGCCCGAACCCGTGAGTCCTTCGATCCAGACGACAAATCCTTCTCGGTCGGTGGATCCACTCGCGGCCATCTTCCTCCCGACCCCCACGTCGAATGAATACATTTGGATAGCCCGTGGTCGAGGCCCGGGATGGGGGTCCCTCCCAGCCCCCCCGAGTCCGGGCCCAGTGGGGCGACCTCTCGAAATCGAACGATCGAAGTCGCCTCCGCCATCCGTGGGAGCTCTCCAATGCGAGTTCCAATCCTCGGACGTCGATCGGGGCGATCGAGTCGGCACACCGAGGGGGGTCTCACAATCTGCGGGTATCATAGGACAAATTATACGAAAATGGCGCAACTTACGGGAAATTGAGCGCTTTTCCAATGGAATATGATGGGCGCCTATCTCGGCCACCTCGCATGAACGAACCCGCCGAACGTCTTCAGCGCCCGCGCCCCGCCGTGAATGGACCCCTGGCCTTGAGCGAGGCCGCACGATGAGCGGTTCCCTTTCAGGTTCACCCGACGCCGTCGCCGGCGAGAGCCCCCCCTCCCCTCCGCCCCCCGTGGTTCGACGCAAGTCGAGCTCGATGGGCCTCATCGCAGTCATCGCGGTCATCGTCATCGTCGCCGCCGGCCTTGGCCTCGCGTACGAGCAACACTGGATCGGTCCGAAGGCGGCCACCGCCGGTATCTGCGGCCCGGTGACCCTCCAAGGGGACGGAGCCCAGATCGCCACCCCCCTCGTGCTCACGTGGGCTGCCGCGTATGCGGCTCAGACCGGGAATGCGGTCAACTACCCCGGTGCGGGTTCGGGAACCGGCATCACCCATTTCACCTCCCCCAGCATCGACTTCGGGATTGCGGACAACCCGTTGTCCGCGGCGCAGACACAGGCTCTCCCCTCGCCCGCCCTCACCCTGCCGGTGACGGGTAGCGCCATCACCATCGCGTACAACTTGCCGAACGTAGCCAGCTCGGTCCACCTGAACCTAACAGGGCCGATCCTGGCCGCGATTTGGCTGGGCACGATCACGAACTGGAACTCGGCGGCCATCCAGGCGATCAATCCCGGCGTGACGCTGCCGAACGCGACCATCAAGACCGTCGACCGCGCCGGTTCTGCCGGAACGACCTACGTCTTCACCGACTACCTGTCCCAGGAGAACGCCACGTGGTCGTCGCTCGTCGGGAAGGGGCTATCGGTCAAATTCCCGGCGGCGCCCTCGCAAACGGCGCAGTCGTCCAACTCGGCCCTGCTTTCCCTCGTCAACAGCACGGCCGACACCATCGGATACAGCGACCTGACGGACGTCCTGACACTGAACACTCACAGCCTCGGGTACGCGAGCATCGAGAATCCGTCGGGCAAATTCGTCACACCGACCCTGGCCGACACGGCGACCGCCCTCGCGGACAAAGTCGCGTCGATGAGCCACATTCCGGCCGCCACGGCCAGCTGGTACAACGTGAGCATGGTGAACGCGAACGGAACCGGCGATTATCCGCTGGCCACGTTCATCTACCTCTACGTCTACCAAGCAACGAACAAGGGGTTCGCCCCGACTCTAGAGAAGTCCGAGGTCTTGGTCCAGTGGATCACCTGGGTAATCTCAACGACCGAGGGTCAGACGTACGTTTCGGCCCCGAACCTCTACTACCCCGCGCTCCCGGCCCCGATCCTCTCCAACGACGCGACGGGGATCGGGACCATGAATTATAACGGAGGGTCGATCCCTTCGTGTTGAGGGGGGGCCGAACGTACCACCGACGCAGCAGCCCACGGCGGGGCTCCCCCAGGGAGCCCTGCTCACCCGCCGGATCCGCTTCCTCCGCGCCCTGGGGTCCCTCTTCCACGGGACCACCGCCCTCGCGGCGATCGCTGTCCTGGCACTCCTCGGGCTGATCACCGGGTTCCTGATTGAAACCTCGTGGCCCTCGATCGTCCACTTCGGACCCGGATTTCTCTTCGGGACCGACTGGGATGCGGTCCACAACAGTTTCGGGGCCGCGCCCGCGATTGTCGGGACGTTGGCGGTAGCCGAAATCCACAAGGCCATGTTACGGCA
>JAKIVW010000121.1 GCA_022750355.1 Thermoplasmata archaeon | reverse complement strand
TGGGAAACCGTGTTCCCCGCGGCCAGCGTGTCGAACTGCCAGGTCAACAGGGCGAACGCGATCAGCAGGGTCACGAAGACGAGCGTGATCCCGATCCCGTGCTTCGGTGCGCTCAAGGTGAACGTTAGGGTCACTAGGAACCAGACGAACATGAACGCCGCGACACCATAGAGCGCGGCGGAGGGGGTGGCCGCCCCCGAGGGGCTGTTGTTCAGCCAATAGAATGCGAGCCAGAACGCCCCGTAGCATGCAAAGGCGGTGGCGAACATGTTCCCCTTACGGAGTCCGATGACGCCTGCGATGATCTGGGCGATTCCGCCAAAGAAAATCGCCATCGAGAAGACTGCACCGGTGGGGATCCATCCCCCCACAAAGAGCCCGGCCAGGATGGTGGTCATCCCGAACCCCAGCAAGCCGAGGGTAGCGGGGCTCGCCCACCACTCTGGCTTCTCCTCGACTTTCGGCGGGGCCTCTTGCATCCCATGAGCAGTTTCCATGCTCATTCCGGCAGCCGACATGTTAGCACGAAGCATGTCATTCTAATACATAAAATCCGGAGGTATACGAATAACCCGAGAATTCGGTTTCCGGACCCCCCCACGGCCGACGGCGGGACGCGAGGAGGGCCGATTCCTCTGCGTCGCACCCCCTCGGCCCCCGGGCCGGCAGACTTATGCTTCGGGACGCCTCGAACGTATCTCGACATGGAAGACCGAAACGAACTCTCTCGGATCGTGTTCGGGAAGACGTGGGTCATCCTGACCCGGGACCTGACGGTCATGAACCCCAACCTCTCGGCGGGCTCCCAGGGCCTCGTCATCGGGAAACTCGCGAGCTACACCCTCAAGGTCGCCTTTCCCCGAGTGACGGTGGGCATCAGCTGGCGGGACTGTGACATCGTCGAGGGTAAGACGGGGGTTCCGACCGAGGCCGACCAGCCTAAGGTAATTCCCCAGCCCCGGACGATGGGGGCGGAGTAACTCCTCGCGGCGGCCGCCTCGCCCTGAAGCCCCGGGGCGCAGAGTTCTTCCTGCGGGCGGCATGCCCCTTTGATGTCGACCGGCCATCGAACGGCGGGAGTGACCTTTCGGGATCGGATTGGCACGCCACTCGTCGGCGACGCCCCGAAGGTGATGTTGCTCGGGAGCGGCGAGCTCGGACGGGAGATCGCGATCGAAGCGATGCGGCTGGGAGCGGAGGTGATCGCGGTCGACCGATACGCCAACGCTCCCGCGATGCAGGTCGCCCATCGGCACCACGTGGTCGCGATGACCGACGCCGCGGCCCTGCGGACCCTCGTCCACCGCGAAGCCCCCGACGTGATCGTCCCCGAGATCGAGCAGATCGCGACCGCCGAATTGGTGCGGCTCGAGCAAGAAGGTTGGACCGTGATCCCCCGTGCCGAATCGGCGCGGACCACGATGGACCGGGAACGGATCCGACGGTTGGCGGCGGAGAAGGCCCACGTGAGGACCAGCCGTTTCGCCTTCGTCGAAAACCTGG
The DNA here is from genome assembly GCA_022750355.1 of Thermoplasmata archaeon. Classification (GTDB taxonomy): domain Archaea; phylum Thermoplasmatota; class Thermoplasmata; order Lutacidiplasmatales; family UBA184; genus Lutacidiplasma. The sequence goes on along the minus strand of JAKIVW010000121.1, from coordinate 4,574 downwards.
AGGAGGCTCGTCAAGCGGCGATGGACCTTGGGTTGCCCTGCATCTTCAAATCGATGATGTCGAGCTCGGGGCACGGGATGACGGTCGTTCGCGACCTGAGTGCCGTCGAAGGCGCCTATCGGGAGGCCAGCGAGCATGGTCGTGTCCAGAACCGCCGGGTGATGGTCGAGGAGTTCATCCCCTTCGACCGAGAGGTGACGATGCTCGCCCTCCGCCACTACGACCCGGCGGGGCGGGTCGTCACGACCGTCATGGAGCCGGTCGCCCATGTCCGGCCGGGGACCTTGTACCACGAGAGTTGGCAACCCGAACTGTTCCCCCCGGACGTTCGCCGGTCGTTGGATGCTACCGCCTCCGCCGTCACCGACGAACTGGGGGGGGTCGGCATCTTCGGGGTGGAATGCTTCGTCCGCGGGGGGACGACCTACTTTAGCGAGGTCTCGCCCCGACCCCACGATACGGGCCTCGTGACGCTCGGGAGCCAATGGAACAGCGAATTTGCGCTGCACACTCGGGCGATCCTCGGGTTGCCGTACTCCGGGCCGGAGCCGACGACCCTGGCCGCTGCCCACGTGATCCTCGCGTCGGGTTCGGGGTGGGCGCCGTCGTTCGGGGGCTTGACCGCCGCGCTCGGAAATTCCGGCGTCCGGCTCTTCTTCTTCGGGAAACCAGAGGCCTACCCCGATCGTCGGCTGGGAGTGGCCGTCGCGCGAGGACGTACGGTCGAGGAAGCGAGGGCCTTCGCCGAGAAGGCCGCCCATTCGGTCGAGGCCGCCATCGAGATCCGTTCCCCCTCGGTCCCGAACCCGTGACTCCTCGCGGCAGCCTTCCGAAATGAAACTCTCGATCGGACGGTCGAGAACCCGTCGTTGACATGAGGTTGCTCGGCTTGGGCGACCCGTGACGCTCGACGCCCCTCGACTCCTGGTCGCCCTGAAGTCCTCCGATGGGCTGGACGCGGCGCTTTCGGCCGCCCTCCCGGAGGTACCCTACACGTACGCCCATCCGGTCGACTCGGCCCGATGGTCCGCGGTCGAGGCGTTGCTGGTCGGGTCGGTCGAACGCGAGTTGGGGGATTTCTCCGCGACGTTGACTCCGCATCTCCGATTCGTTCAACGGCTGTACACCGGGCTGGATGGATTCCCGTTCGAGCGCTTCCCTCCGCCGATCCGCGTCGCGGGCAACGTCGGGGGGTTCGCTCCGTTCGTCGCCGAGGGAGCGGTCGCCCTGGCCCTGGCCTCGGCTCGTTCGATCGTCGCCGCCCATGCGATGGTCGTCCAGGGTCGGATGCGTCCCCCGCCGGATGCACTGACGCTCCGGGGGAAGACCGCCCTCATCCTCGGATACGGCGCGATCGGTCGAGAGATCGCGACACGGTTGGCCGGCCTCGAGATGCGGGTCCTCGGAGTGAATCGCACCGGGCGGATGTCCCCCGGCGTCTCCGCGATGTTCCCCGCCGATCGATTGGACGACGCCCTGTCCGAGGCGGATGTCATTTTCGAGGCACGACCCCTCACGCGAGCGACCCGCGGCTCGCTCGGAGCGGCGCAGTTCGCCCGCATGCGACCTGCGGCGGTGTTCGTCAATGTCGGACGCGCCGGCACGGTGGTGGAGCGCGACCTCTACGAGCACCTCCGGGACCACCCCCAGTTCCGGGCCGCGTTGGACGTCTGGTGGGAGGAGGACTTTGCGACCGGAGTTCTCGGCCAGGGTTTTGCGTGGGCCGACCTTCCCAATCTCACCGGATCGCCCCACACTTCGGGCGGAGTCCCCGAAGCGATGCCCTACAGTCTCTCCCGAGCACTGGAAAATCTCTCTCGATTCTTTCGGGGGGAAGAGCCGTCCTACCTCGCGGAACCGAGGGATTACGGGACGACAGGAACGGGGCCCGCGCTGGAATCGGGCGGCGGCACGGCGGGTGCGCGAGGGGACGCACCCCGTCGATAAAGCCCACCAATACGATCGGGAGATTACCGGATCCGCTCGAGCGCGAACGACCCGATGATGAGGGCCCGATTGGTCGCGCGGCACTCGATCCAGTCGTGGGTCTGAACCTCGCCCAGGCCCCGCACCGAGAGGAACGTCTTGTCCCGATCCTGACGGAAGGCGATCGCTCCGTCCATTCGGCCGAGCAGCGCTTCCACCTGCGCATCGGAAACCGCGCCCCCCTCGAGGGAATACATCGCGGCGGCCTCGCGGGGCTTCAGGATCCCGACGACGTTCTGGAGGAACGAGAATCCGGCCCGCTCGTCCCCGTGGGCCAACACGGCCGAAAGCCCAAGGAATCCGAAACGCATAGGTGTCCGTCCGGCATCGGCATACCCCTTCGAAGCCTTCACGAGGTTCGAGAGGATCCCGGCCCGGTCGTCCGAACCGGAGACGACCAGACGCCGAGCGGTCGGGGCGGCCTTCGAGCCCGACGCGTCGATCCATATGACGAGGCCATGCTGTTCGTACTCGAGGAATTCGGGAAGGACGATCCCGAGGCTCGCCGAGACCTCTTCGGGCGAACGAGCGGCCGTGAGCAAAATGGCGGGTTCGCCGCGTTTCAGGCCCTCCGCGATGAACGAGTAGAGGACGATCTCCTTGCCGACGAACGCATCCCCGAGCAACACGACGTGCGCGCGAGGTGGCATCCCCCCGAGCAGGAGGGCATCGAGGCGCGGAATGCCGGTGGACATCCGATCGGAGTGCGGGGTAAGCGTCCCTCCGTGGAGCGAGTCCGACCCGGCGGCGATCGGGCCGTTCGCAAGATCCTTGATGCCCGGCCCGGTCGCGGCCCTCGGGGCCCCGGGGCGGATGAGCGGCTTCGAGCCGACCCTGGGAGCTTCGATCGTCGCGAAGGTGAGTTCGCTCCCGCTGGCGATCCCGGCGCGCCGAAGGCCCACCTCGGACTCCCCCGCCTCCAACCGGAGCTCCCGGGAGGTCACGGCCTGTTCGCGAGATTCCAGTTCCTCCCGGGCGACGGAGGTCCTCCGCTCCCGCTCCGCGATCACCGTCTCACGATCCGCCAGGGTGCGGCGCGTTCGTTCCAAGTCGGTGCCCTTGGCCGCCAGCTCGGATTTCTGCCTCGCCACTTCCGAGAGTCGGGTTTCATAGTCCCGCGAAGCGGTCTCATACTGGCTCCGAGCATCCGCGGCGCCTTTGGCCTGGGCCGGAAGGTCCGCTTCGCGCTGCTGGAGTGCCGCCTCTCGCGCCGCGAGGCTCGCCTCCTTCTCCATCGCCACCCGCGATGCATCCTCGGCGGCCCGGGTTCGTTCCGTCACATCGCGAGCCTTACGGCCGAGCGTGAGATTCTGTTCGTCCAGGACGGCCTTGAACTGTTGGAGCTTGATCTCTCGGGAGGATAGGTCGGCGAGTGCGGGAGAGAGGGGCGAGCTTCCGGAGGCGGTCGCGCCCTCGAGGGTCGTCAATTCGCCTTCTCGTCGAAGAAGGTCGGCGGTCTTCTGGTCCAACTCGCGGCGCCGTGCTTCGAGTCGCGCTTCGGTCTCGGGGAGGGTGGCGGCCCGTCGGTCGAGGTCGAGTTTGCGCTGCGTCAGGTCAATGTCGCGCCGGGTCTGTTCCGACTCCCGATCGACCAATCGTTGCTCCCGGGCCGAAACCTGGGGTACGACGCGGGCGACTTCCTGCTCCCGAAGTTCGAGCGCCTTCGACTTGTCCTCGACCAGCCGATTCTGGGCGTCCATCGCGGCGAGCCGCCCCGCCGACTCCCGCTCGGTGGCGGCCAGGGCATCGGATCGCTGGCGGTAATCGGTTTCCAGGTCTTCGAGTTGCTGCCGGGCTTCGGTCAAGGAATCGCGTTGCCGACGGATCGACCCTTCCAGGTTCTCCGCATCCGATTCACGCTTGAGGAGCGCCGCGGCGCGGAAGTGGAGGGCGTCGTCCTTCTGACGGACCTCGTCGGCCATCCGAAACATACGGCTTTGCCCCGAGGTGATCAGCTCGCGCTCGTGCGGCCGAGTTCCGGACGAGATGAGGTGGAGGAAGGAGCCGCTGGTCTGGAAGAGGATCGCGGAAAGGAACAGGCTGATCGTTAGGCCGGCGACCCCGTTCGAAGATCCCGAGGTGCTGACCCAGAGCAGTACGGAGGTGGCGACCGGGAGCGTGGCGCACACAGCGCTGGCCCACTGACGCATCGACCAGCTGGTCCAGGTCATGACGAGGCCGACCATCGCGACGCTGATCCCGGCGAGGGTGGCGGGGTAGAACCACGGCACGATCGCGAGGTGGGCGAAGGGGCCCGCGCCGGCGATCCGCGTAGCGTAGACCAGCACCAGGAAGATGTTGACGCCGAGCGCTCCCATCGTGGTGGAGAAGTGGGCCTCCCAGGGCCACAATTGGAACGCTTCCCACTTGGTCGTGACCCCGATCACGGAGATCGCGAGGCCGGCCGCGAGCGGGATGAGCAGGAAGGAGGAGTCGTTGAGCGCGGCGAGTCCGGTGGCCGAGACGGGGAGGGTGGGTAGGTTCGGGTCGAAGAGCAGGAGGATGATCCCGTCGAGGGCGAGCGCGGCCGAAATCAGCACCGCGTACAGGTGCGCTGCAAGTCAACCCTGGAGCATGGCGAGGCCTGC
>JAKIVW010000120.1 GCA_022750355.1 Thermoplasmata archaeon | reverse complement strand
CTCACGGCCCACTTTCGCCAAGATGCTCGACATGCTTTTTGCGCCCTTGGGGCGAATCCTCTGCGTGCCGGGACGTACCATCGACCTCGTGGCCGTCGGTCCGTGCCCCCGGGATCCGTATGACCCCGCCGCGTCGGCCTGGGCCCTCGCCGCCGGATTCGCCTCCCTCGGCGACGAGGTCCGGGTGCTCCACCCCGCCGGCTTGGAGGGCGCGGCCCTTCCGGACGGGGTCATGGCGACGCAGATCGACGTCCCGCTCCGCCGGCCCGGCGCCGTCGTCGAGGGCGCGAGCCTGAGCCTGGCCGCCGGCCGCCGCATCCGTCCCAGCGCCGACCTGGTCGTTCGTGACCCGTTCGGTCTCGGTAAGTTGGGTCTCGACGGCCGCCGGGGGAGCCGGCCGGCCGTGGTCGGGGTGGTCCACCGCCTCGAACTCGCCACCTACGACGCCGAGAGCTCGCTCCGCAACCGCTCCTCTCTCTTCGACCGCGTCGACACGTGGAGGGACCGTCGTACCGTTCGCCGCCTGGAGCGCGTCGCGTTGGACGAAGCGCACCACCTCGTGTACGATTCCCCCGAACTTCCCGAGGTGCTCGCCCGGGAGTACGGGATCTCGGCGGGTCGGCTGCGCCCCGTGCCGCCGTCCGTCCGGGACAGCGGCTCCCGCTTCGCCCGCGACGAAGCGCGCCAGCGGATGCACCTTCCCTTGGACGTCCCCGTGGTCGTGGCGCCGCTCGCCAGCGAGGACCCCCGGATCTCCGGCTCGGACCGTGTGCGGGACGCGTTCCGCCGGACCCGCTCGTTGTTCGCGGGGGCACGCCTGGTCGTCGTCGGCGGTCCCGCGCCGAGCGAGCCCGGTGTCTCCTCGCTCCCGGACCGGGACTCCGCTACGTTCGAGCGCGCGTTCGCGGCCGGGGACGTGACCCTGGTCGCGCCGACCGCGATCGGCTTTGACCCGGGCGTCGTGCTCTCGCTTCGGGCGAAATGTCCCGTGATCGTCGGCCCCGGCGTTCGATTCCCCCTCGACCCCGGCGGGGCGGTTCGCACCGTCGCGTCGGACGATCCGGCCGAGCTCGCCGCGGCGCTCGCGGAGCTGTTGGCCGACTCCCGCGAGCGACGGGAGCTGGCCGCAGCGGGCGAACAGTACGCGGACTGGTTCCACCCCGAGCGCGTCGCGACCATGGTCTCGGACGGCCTCGGGCGCGCCGCGTCCTAGGGGCCCGGATCGCCAGGCTCGTCCAGTCGCCATTCGCGGAACCCCCGGCCTCCGGAAAGTCGTCGAACGGTCCGAGGGACGCCCGACCAGCTCAGCCCCTCGGGCACGTCCCCGCGGTCGAGCGCGTCCAGCACTCCCCGAAAGCGGACGCGCAGCGGAGCGTACGGGTCCTCTTCGCCGGGGCTCACCCACGGTCGAGCCGCCCGAACGACGGTCACGGCTTCGCCCTCCCACCACCAAACCCCCACCGGGGCGGCCCGGGTGCTCCGGCTCCGAGCCTCCAACGCGATCGCCGAGCGCCGGGACGCGAGGACGACGGCGACCCAGTCCCCCCATCCCCGACGGACGAGCGCCTGGGTGAGGACCGTCCTCGCATCGGAGACCTTGGCTTCGATGAGCCCGACCTCGTCGCCGCGGCGGGCCACGAGGTCGAAATAGTTCGTCCCGTCCGGGTCGATGCGGGTCCGATATCCGAGTCCCTCGAGATAGCGAGCGGTGGCTTCCACCACGGCGCGTTCGGAAGGTCGGGGTCGGGCGGGCGACGTCACGTTCCCGACCGGAGGAACCATCGGTCGATCCGGCTCCGGGAGAGGCGTACCTGGATCGGCCGGCCATGGGGACAGGAGTACGACGACTCCGCGAGTTGGTGGAGGGCGTCGAGCACGCGGGCGAAGGCCTCCCGCTCCACGACATCGCCGGCCCGGATCGCCGCGTGGCAGGCGATGGACGCCGCGGTCCGCTCCTCCAACCCGTCGGGCAACGTCGGTCGGCCCCCCTCGGCCAACTCGGTCAGCAACTCCCCCAAGCCCTCGGGGCGGGCAGTCTGCCCCCGATAGGCGGGGACCGAGCGGATGCGGTACGTGCCGGGCCCGAACTCGTCGACGTCGAACCCGGCCGCGCGCACCGCCGTGCCGTGCTGTTCCAGGGCCGCCCGCTGCGCTCCGGAAAGGGGGACGAGGACCGGGGACATCAGGGTCTGCCGCGCGAGCGTGCCGTTTCGCCGAAGCGCGTCGTAGACGACCCGTTCGCTGGCGGCGTGTTGGTCGATGAGGACCATTCCGTCCTCGGTTTCGGCTACCCAGTAGATCGCACCTACGCACCCGATCAGCTCGAGCCTCGGATGGGGGCCGCGCACCGGGACGCTCCGAGAAGGGAGAAGGTCGGTCGCGACGGGGAGCACCTGTTGATGGCCGGCGGCGCGGGCGGCGGCGGCGAGGGTGGAAGGGGGGGTCCGTGTCGAGGCGCGTATGGCGTGATCACGGGGGTGGGACGGGGTCGCGCCGGGCGATGCCTCCGCGACCGCGGGCGAGCCGAGGAGCGCCTCGCGCACAAGAACGCGGATGCGCTCGGCGAGGTCGCGTTCTCGAAGGAAACGAACCTCCCGCTTCGTCGGGTGGACGTTCACGTCGATCCGGTCGTTCTCGAACTCGAGCGCCAGGGCCCCGATGGGGAACCGGGAGCGGGGCAGGTAGTCCCCGAACGCCGCCCGAACGGCCTGGGCGAGCGGGCGCGAGGAGATCGTCCGACCGTTCACCGAGAAATAGAGCCCTCGCGAGGACGAGGCGGCGGTCGCGGGTCGACCCAGGGTTCCTCGAAGCCGGCCCCCGGGGACCGCTCCCTCCACCTCGAACGACTCCCGCAGGAGCGACGGGCCGAGCACCCGTGTCGCGGCGTCGCGGAGGTCGGTCGTCGCGGGGTACACCGCCAGCTCTCGTTCGCCGCTCCGGATCCGGTAGGTGACATCCGGGCGCGCGAGGTAGACTCGTTCCACGGTGGCGACCACCTCGATCTGTTCCGCGGCCGGGCTTCGCAGGAACTTCCGGCGGGCTGGGGTGTTGAAGAACAGGTCGTGAACTTCGACCGTGGTGCCGACCGACCGGCCGGCGGGGGAAGGCTCCCCCAACGTGCCGCCCTCGACCGTGAGGCTGGTCGCCTCGTCCCGGTCGGGGGTGCGTGATACGATGCGGAGCCGGCTCACGGTGCCGATCGCCGCGAGGGCCTCTCCCCGGAAACCCAGGGACTCGATGCGATCGACCGGCCCCGCGGGGTCGAGCTTGCTGGTCGCATGCCGTTCCAGGGCGAGGGGGAGTTCGGCCGATGGGATGCCTGCTCCGTCGTCCGAGACCTCGACCCGAGAGATCCCGCCTTCCTCGATCCCGATCGCGACGGTCGTGGCGCCGGCGTCTAGCGCGTTCTCGATCAATTCCTTGACGACCGACGCGGGGCGCTCGACCACTTCTCCCGCGGCGATCCGCTCGACGGTGGCCGCGTCGAGACGACGGATCGGTCGGCGCTTCGGCGGAGCGGAACGGCTCACGGACCTTCCGGAGGTCGATCGACGGACCGGCGAGCCTGGTCCCGCAGGTTCCGGAGCCGACGGAGAGCCTGTTCGGGAGTGAGGGAATCCACATCGATGGCCCCAAGTTCCCCGAGCAGCGGATCGGGAGGACGGTCCGCACCGGCGAGTAGGACCGCTTGGGTGTACCGGGGGGTCGACCGACCGGATCGACGCGAGGGGGCCGCGGTGACAAGTCCCTCGGACTCGAGTTCGCGGAGGAGCCGTTCGGCCTCCGTGAGAACCTCCTCGGGGACGCCCGCCAAGCGTGCGACGTGGATGCCGTAGCTGCGGTCGGTGCTCCCCGGCACCAGCCGATGGAGGAAGACGATCCCGTCCGGTCCCTCGCGGACGGCGAGATGGGCATTGCGGGCGTCCGGGAGGGAACCCACCAGTTCGGTCAACTGGTGGTAATGCGTGGCGATCAGGCACCGGGCCCGGGTCCGGTCGTGGAGGTGGCGAACGGTCGCCCACGCGATCGCAAGACCATCGAACGTACTCGTCCCCCGGCCCACTTCGTCCAGCAGCACGAGGGAGCGATCGTCGGCGGCGTGCAAGATCTCCGCGACCTCGCTCATCTCGACCATGAAGCTCGACTTGCCCCGCCCGATCTCGTCGGTGAACCCCATCCGTGTGAAGAGCCGGTTGACGAGCCCGATGTGGGCGAACCGCGCGGGGACGAACGACCCCGCCTGCGCGAGCACGACCAGGAGCCCGACCTGGCGCATGTACGTCGACTTGCCCGACATGTTCGGGCCCGTGAGGACGACGAGGCGGCCGTGCTCCGGGTCGAGGTCGGTATCGTTGGGGACGAACGAGGCCCCGTCGAGCCGCTCGAGCACCGGATGCCGGCCGTCACGGAGGATGAGCCGGGAGGAATCGTCGACCGTCGGGCGCACGTACCCCCGGGTCTGGGCAAGGTACGCAAACGTGGCCAGGACATCCAACTCGCCGAGCGCGCGAGCGACGCGATGGATCGCCGGGACGAAGGCGTCCACGGCCGCGAGGAGGCGCTCCCACTCGAGGGTCTCCGCCTCCCGCGCCTTTTCGCGGGCCTCCAGGATCCGGTGCTCGATCTCCTCCAAGCGGTCGCTCGTGAACCGCTCCGCCTGGGAGACGGTCTGCCGGCGCCGAAAATGCGGCGGGACCCGGGCGAGGTGGGGTCGGGTGACCTCGATGTAGTAGCCGAATACCTGATTGTAGGAGATTCGCAACGACTTGATCCCGGTCGTCTCCTGTTCGGTCCGTTCGAGCTGGGCGAGCTCGGCGAGAGCCGCTTGCTCGTCGCCCCGCCATCGGTCGACCTCCGGGGCATGGCCGGGGCGGAAGAGCCCGCCGTCCTCCTCCCGAGGGGGAAGCGAGTCGGAGAGGGCCGAACGGAGCAATCGAACCAGATCGGGGGGCGGACGAGCGGCATCGCGCACTCGGTCGAGACGCTCGCTCCCCGCGCCCTCCGCGAGCAACGGCCACAGTTGCTCGGCGGCCTCGAGCCCCGTCATGAGGACCCCCACTTCCACCGGTCGGACCCGGCGGCCGGCGACGCGCGAGGCGATGCGGGCCAGGTCGGCGACCACGTGCAATTTCGTTCGGAGCTCGTCCAAGAACGCGCCCCGACCGAGGAGGACGGCCACCGCATCCTGCCGGGCGCGAATGGCGCCCAGGTCCGCGAGCGGGTTGGAGAGCCAGAAGGAGAGGGTTCGACGTCCGGAGGCGGTGACCGTCAAGTCCCAGGTCTCCAACAGGGTGGGCCCGGCCGGGTCGTCCGGGTTCATCGGCCGCCGGATCTCGAGGTGGCGGAGCGTCTTCGCATCGAGGGCCAATCGCCGGGCACTCGCGCTGCCCGGGACCAGTTCGAGATGCGGAAGGAGTCGGGGCTGGGTCACTCGCAAGTAGGCCGCGAGCTGGAGGTCGGCCGTCGCGAGTCGGTCGTCCCCCACGAACCCGGCCCGCACCCGTTCGGGGAGTTCCTCTGGGAGCAGAGGGCCGGGGGCGGCATCCAACCGCGCGGCAGGAAATTCTCGTCCGAGCACCCGAGCGAGGGTCGGCGGTGGTTCGGGGGGAGCGGACCAGAGGATCTCGCGGGGCTGAAACGGGGCGAGGGCCGAAGCGAGCCCTTCGGGTCCCGGTCCGTCGGCCCGCCCATGGTACCACTCGCCCGTGGTGATGTCGACGGCCGCGTACTCGCCCAACTCCCCCGCATTTTCTCGGGCGACCGCGAGGAAACTGTGGTCCGGCCCACCGAGGATCCGGTCCTCGACCACGGTCCCGGGCGTAACCACCCGGGTGACCTCCCGGCGGACGAGGCCCTTGGCAAACCGCGCCTCTTCCATCTGGTCGCACAGCGCGACCTTGAACCCCTTTCGGACCAGACGTCCGAGGTACGTCTCGACCGCGTGGTGGGGGACCCCGGCCATCGGGATGCGGACCCCCTGGGCATCGGCCGAACGGGCCGTGAGCACCACATCCACGGCCCGGGAGAGCACCCGCGCATCGTCTCCGAACGTCTCGTAAAAATCGCCGACCCGGAAGAGGACCAGGTGCCCCGGATACCGGGCCTTGACGCCCTCGTACTGCTCCATGAGAGGGGTGGAGGCGGCCGTCTCGGGCATCGTCGCTCGAGCGAGCGGGACCG